>PMML01000064.1:3959-7444 GCA_003162695.1 Ignavibacteriota bacterium
GCGATCGCGAAACATCTCGACATATCCATCACGATTTACATTCGTTCCACAAGCAACAACCAGATCCCATGGCTCATCAATAACGTGAGAGCAGGTGTCTCTCCAACCCAATGTCTTTACTCCGTGCCGACTGCAAGCATAAGCATCGTTCGTCGCATATACGTCATGACCTTCACCAAGCAACACCTGAGAAAGAGAATCAGCGATATTGTTTTCATCCATTAAAAGAATTTTCATATTCGTTCTCTTTCAGAATGGAAGACTTGTTCCTGAGACGCAGCGCTATTCTTATTTTTCATTGGTGTTTAGATTTAGATTGTCCTTGAACGTTCCTGTTTACTTTGTAAAGCGTAATTATTTTGTATTCGGTATTAGATGTTGTCCTTATGACGTTGCCGTCAGGAGTTCGAGTTGTTCGCTGCAGGTGCGAGCAAAATGTTTTACACTGTCTCGCCAGAGTCCGTGTCTGCTCACGATGATACCAAACTCTTCGATATCGTGATCGATAACGGAAGGTTCACCGGTTTCTGTATCGATCGCGGTATGACAAAGTTCATGGTCAACCAATGCCAGACGTTGCTCATCTGTCAACAACAACCATTGTGCGTGATTCACTTCCATTACAAAGTAATAACACGAGATAACTCGTTCCTTTGCCGAGCGTGAACCAATCTTCGCCCATTGCCTCATCTTGCCGCCATTGAACAAATATATTATCGGCGTGTGTTCAAGATGTTTGTGATACTGTGGAATAAGTTTCTTTGCAATTTCTTCGACACCTTCAGCTTCAAAATATTGTGGAGCACGATCTTTTCGTGTTTTCTTTTCTTCTGCTACCTTTTGCTCTACCATACACTTTTTCTTTTCTATAAAGTTCTATTTATCAAACAATTGAATATAACATTAGATATACTAAACGGCAAGAACTGCCATAAGATATTTACTCGACATCAATAAATATCCTCGTTCCCGATATCACGACCTTTGCCGCATTGAGATAGACACCGGCCACCGTCTTTCCGTGAACAACGGGCTTGTCTTCCATCGGCACCAATTCATACCAACCCGCTATGCCAAGACTCTTTTGCGGATTGCTTGGACGTTGTTGCGGCTGGGTCTCGTTCTTTTTGTCTTTCCTGCTTTCTTTCACCGTTTCAACAACCTCGAATTCGGCATTGCCACCACCCTTCATTACTTCGAACCTAGCCGTAACCGTTCTCGCCTCGTCCGCAGCTCGCTGTAGCGAAATCCTACCCTCATTGTTAAGCAGTATCAACTCCTTACGTGTCAACACCAAATCTTCCAGAATCTGTTGCTTTGTTTTCTGCCAATCCTTGGCGCTTGGATCTATTCTCGGCAACACCACCTCTAATTTAGAGATGCCTTTGTCTTGGAGTTCTTCGACCGTAAACGCACCCGATGCAATAAATATCTTATACAGCTTCACGTATCTGAACGCCGACGATCTGTCGATGTCTATTTGCGGACTCTCGCACCATTGTTCAAACGAATTGAATCCAAGAATCTTGTACTGCCGATTGTCAAGAATTTCCATCAAATACTTAGAAAGTGTAAACGAGATCTGAACCATCATCGTCTTTGATTGTATCACCAACTGCTCGTTATCGTACGCCTTCTTGATGTCCTTCTTCGACACCACGTCGCCAACATTCTCCGTCGAAACATTGTCAAGCGGATGTACGCTTCTTACTAAGCTCAAGTCGACTTGTACCATTAACAACCATTCCTTTCTTTAAATATTTCGTGCAATCTTCTGCTATACTCTTCGATATTTACATTGTAAACTCTTTCAAATTCTTCACGACCAAGTTTTTCAATCTCTCGATGATGACTGACCGGTCCGCTATTGCAAAGAGGAACTAGATACTGATCGCTTGCTTTTCGACCAAGACAACGACCCTCAGCCATACCGCCATAATGATGTGCCTCACCCGGCCGTCCGCAAACGATACAGGGTTTACCACTAATAAATGTCTTATAGTCTTTGTCTCTGAATCCTTCCTGTCCTCTAAACTTCATTTTCCATTACCATGTAAGGTTTGCATCTGGGCTTGTGGTTTTGCAGTTTCGTCCCAGTACAGAATCTCTACCATTCCGTCCTCGTCACGGCAACCATCAAACATCGGATCGGACACCGTAACTTCTGTAAAGACAAAACCCATACGATTGACCAGATGAAAGCCAGACCACAAATATTCACTGCCTTCATACTCAACCATTGTCCACAGTTGCGACCGAGGATTAAGCTGTGTCATTTTACTGGCATCATCTGCCTCAAAAACAAAATCAAATCGGTTTTCAGGACAGATGATAATATTGCCATTTACATCGAGAATCCTTGCATGTTCTGCAAAGTCATCAAACGTTTTTACTCGTGTATCTGCCATACTATTCTCCTTCAAAAAGTTTCGTTTGCGTTTTATCTTCTCTTGTTATAGCAGCCAACTTCTTGGATGCCATCGATTCCATATACGCTATATCCGCTTGCGTGGGGTTGTGAAAGATGGTGCGAAAACTTTCGCTCCAATCACCAGAAGTTCTAAACGAAAGCCCCAACTCAAAGGCAATAGCTTGAAGTTGTCGCCTTTCCGGTAACGGTCCGAATGCTGTATCATTGTTCCACATACGGGCAAATCTCTCAATCAATTCGCCAAACCAAGGCGATGGTTCCTTGTTTTCGTCATCAGCAATTCGTGCATACGCCCATCGCAATACCATTCTAATTCGACGTAACTGTTCTTCCGGTTCCATTTTTTACCTCAGCTAGTTTGCAAAATTGTTCATAAACAGTTTCAGCCTCTTGACTATCGCGAACACAGACAATATCACAGACAACAACACCCGCCTCAGCCATTGAGAACTTGATCACTCCCACCGCATTCTCACCTGCATAAGCAAGCGTATCGAATCCACACAAGATAAATTTTCTCCATTCCTTCTGAACATTGACCTTCAACATCGCCAAGATGAAGTTGTTCTTAGGAATGACGAACGTTTTCTCACTTTCAATCACTGATAAACTCCTTGATATAATTGTTCATATAAGTTTTTTGTCATATCTATTGACAAATGATCAAAGTCTTCATAGTATTGTCATACCCACGCCTACCGTTTGGTAGTGGCGGTAGGCAAATCCCCCGAAACCCGCGGTACCCCTGCCGCGGGTTTTTTCTATCCCAATCATATCCCGCGGAACATTAGGTGCCATTTTCTCCTTATACAAATAAGTCTATTTGGTTTCTTGATACTATCCGTGCCTTTATCCGCATCTTAGTCTCACCGGTGAGACTTTTAAGCGATAATGGTTTAGAATCTCCAATCACAAGTTCCTCGCCAACTACCTGTGCGACGTTCTTGTAAATCAACTCCGTTATCTTACGTTCAATGTCGACTTCGTTGAGCAAGCCCTCAACACCATGCTTATGCTCATGAATCAGTTCCCGCGCAATCTTAAAGAAGTCAAC
>PMML01000064.1:7493-55270 GCA_003162695.1 Ignavibacteriota bacterium
GCAATCAATACCGAGAACCGCTTCTGCTTAAAATCATGAATCAGCAATCCGCGTTTCTTCGGCCCGGTCTCGGCGTTGGCTATCTCTGCCTTAAAACCATAACGATTCAGAAGCGTCCAGAGAAAGTGCATGTTATCCTGCAGCGAGCTGAATATCACAACCTGTTCACCCCTCTCGACATGCTCCTTAACCTTCGATATCACAAACAATGCCTTCTCCGTGACATTCGTTTTCGCCACCGCGCCCGGATAAAACGTTTTCTCCATTCCCGGACCCGCCTCACCAGGCAGAAGCCGTGATGCAGGAGCTGTCGCCGAGAACCGCAACTTCCACAACAACCCCAGTATCATCTTCTTCATCTCGATACCAGTGTCTTCCATCTGGGTAACGTGAGAGTTCTTATACCAGTCCGTGAAGTTGTCAATCCACCAGTCATACACCTTTTTCTGTTCTACAGTGAAGTTCACCTTAATACGATGAATGTTCTTTTCCACCAACACCTCACCGCATTCCTCTTTGGTTCTGCGAATGATGGATGGTGCGAATAATTTCCAAAGCAAATGCAGGTTGCCAATCTCAGGCAACAACTTCTTCTTACCGCTTGAAAGCGTTTTCCGGAATTCCTCCGCCACATACTCAAACACTCCGAAGTCACCGAGGAACTTTTCTGTGCCACCCAAATAATGATATGGAAACCGTGGCGATGCATTTCCCAAAACCCAATGCAGCAACCAATATGCGTCAGTAATCCATCCCTTTATCGGCGAACCACTAAGCAATAACCGATTATCTGCATGCAACGCCCGAACCGACATTCCTTGAAGCGAATACTTGGACTTAATCTTCACACCTTCATCCACGATGATCGTATCAAACGAATGTTTCAAATAACAATACAATGGTTTCTTGCGTTTAGTCCATACGTGATACCCACATTTCCTGCAACTTTTACCATTCCATCCATCACTACGAGTTGAATTACATGCAGGACACAAAGCCCCAAATGTTATCACATCATCGTTACCGTCTTTATCCTTCACGATCGCCACACCAGACTCAAATCCATCCACGTATTCATCATACCGTCGACCGCCTTTCAATAATTCATAATGGATTAGGAAGAACCCTGAATCGGCCTGTTTAATTCTTAGGATGTCTGTATAGCTCGTGATTTCCTCGATCGGTATATGGAGTGTAGCCGCTTCCTCAAACCACTGTTTTTTCAGGTCTTGAGGAACAATAATCAGTGTCTTTTTCGCATTACGAAGCAAAGCCCATGCAAACGCGCCACGACTCTTACCAAGTCCCATCGCCCACGACAGGATACAGGAACATTTCATTGCCGCCCGCGCCAAATCCTCAATCTGNNATGTCTTTACCGTCCTCAGAGAATTGGACACCACCAATATCGACGGTCAGCGCCTTCCCAATTTTCACCATCTCCTTCGGCTCACTGGTTCCGCTTACCTTGTCATAATATTCTTGAAAGGTGTTGGTCGACACCTTCACATCATACATCGTGCCTTTTTCAAACAACACCTTTTGCCTGTATTCATCCGGTCTGTGCACAAACGATTTCGTGCACAGGATCTTCTCAATGTCTTCCAAGTATCCAAGCCGTTGCTGTGGTTTCAGTGGATACAATGGCGTGAGAATAAAGTCCGCGTCAACTACAGCTTTGTCAATGGCCGCTTTCGCAGCCGGAGAAATTGTCAGTACGTTCTTATTCTCCAACATCGCAAATAGTTGACGACGGGCCTGTGTGTTGAATGCAAAATACGAAGGCGAGACCCCTCTCATCTCTTCAATAAGCTGTTTCTCTGCATAGTCATAATCCTGTTCAATCCGATACTGTGCAAAGTTCGAGATATACAAACTCAGTTTACCAGCCACATAATCAATGTTGAACACCTGTTTCTTGGCATTCTTCTTGACCTTGTATTCNNGACAAATTCAGAAGGATAAAGACTGTGGTCGCGTCTAACACTCTTTGCCAACCGTAACGCACTCTCAAGTTGTTTATCGATACCGGGTGCATCCATATCTATTTCATATTGTTCAGGTTCAATGCCATCACTGTGACCAGTAAAGAAACAGATAACACATTCGATCTTTGAATGCGGTAAGAACATATTCTTAGCCGTTACAACCAAATACACATGATCTTTGATCTCTTCTTTGAGTGAGATGGCATTCAACCACGTCGTTTTTTCGGCGACAAACGCTCCGTGTCCAGAATGAGTCAACAGATTCTTTGCCATGAGCAGCGTTGCGAGCTGTGACTCTATTTTCTTTTCGTCTGTTCCTGTGAGTTCCGGAACCGTCCAGAACAAAGAAAACGGTGGATTCAGTACCATCGCATTGGCTTGAAACTCTACCTTGAGCAGATACGGATATAACTCCACCAGATTCGCGTTATGAATCTCGCATTCGGGTGTCTTTTTGGGAATATTGGATTTGTCGAGTTCAACACCAACGGCCATGATATCCGGATCGACTGAGAACGGTGCCAACAGATTGCCACACCCTGCAGTCAAATCCATTACACACCCACTTTGAAGACCAATTACATCGCGCATGAACGCCGCAATCTTCAATGGAGTATAATACTGTGCCAAACCCTTTGTTGACGTGTTCTTGGAAACAAAGATATTCTCTTCTTGTTCCAATAACGCATTCGTTATTGACGACCGTTTCATCACGACGGTCGACTTGCCAAGTTTATTTTGCTGTGCCATATACTCTCTGCGTTTATTATACTATACAGTTTATACCAACCGCGACCTCTGCAGATAGCGATTGGTTGTTGTTTAAATAATGTAACTTTTGGATTTGGATGGAGTCAAGGTATTGTATCGGTCGGTATTATCGATCGTCTTCGATTGCATTTCGTGCATGCTTCATATCTGCCATACGCTCCACGTTGCACATAGACAAGTCCACCACACTCACATCTAACAACTCTCAACGCCTCTTCCATAACCTGAGCAATGCGTTCTCTTAAAGTTGTCTTCCACCTGTCTGTACGTGGAATCCGAAAGAATACCATCAACTTCATCGAGATCGCATCGTGCATGCACACTCGAATAAATTCTTCACCATAGTTCTCAAGGCGAGGTATCGTTGTCAATATCCTAACAACGACCAATTCAATCTGCTTATCGAATGCGAATTCTTTCTCTACGACAGGATTCCACTCGAATCCAGGCAGTTCCTCTCTCATGTCATTCAACTTGATCGCGACCAATCTATCAATCATTGTTCCCACTCTCGGATTATCATTCTCGCCTTAGCCGATAAGTTCGTATAATCGCACAATTGATTTAATCTGTATCCCATTACTATCAATGCCGAGGCATCATTTGACAATTTCAAACCACTGGCGAAGACTCTTGAAATATAGATGACCATGTTCTTTGCCGTTTCCGGATGATACTGCTGCATGCGCTTCATCTTTGTTTTCGAGTCTTTATCAAGCCAACCCTTGAGTTCGACGTACTTATCCTGTGCAGGTAAATAAAAGTCTGGCTTGTAAAATCGATTGCCTCGCTTTATACCAACAAACTCAAACTCATGTGGTTCATACCAAAATTCTATCCCGGAAAATCGGAACCAGCGAACAATATTGGCTTCCCACGATGAGCGGACATAAAAGCCTATGTCCGGCCTGGTTCCACCTTTGAGCTTTACCGCTTCTGATCTTTTGTAAACGTGCATTTATTAGACTACTACCCGATCAATGATTCTTTTCATTATGCCTATATTGCCAATGCCATATCTTCAACCGGAATTACCGATTGACCGCTGTACTGTTCAAGCAACATCTCCTCAAGGTATGGTGATGGAGATAGCTGTTTATTAAAGCGTTTTAGGTAATACGACACATAGACACGATTGATGGCTCGTGTCAAAGCCACATAACACAGCCTTCTCTCTTCGTCCTTATCCTCCGCGCGAGTATGAGGCAAGACACCCTCGGACACGCCGGCCACAAACACAACCGGAAATTCCAAGCCCTTTGATCTGTGGATGGTCATGATTCTTACCGCATCCATTTCGCCATCCTTTTTCTGTGCCTCAACGATGCCCCTGATAAATTCCGTATACTCGGCAATCGTTCCAAATGATTCCGCACTAGACTGCAGTTCATTGAGGATCTCCAATCGTTCCGCATAGTCCATTTCATTCTGCCGTACCCAGTCATCATAATTGACAGACTTACGAACCAACGCTATGGCTTTACCCGGATTCATTTCCTTGGCATTCCGACGAAGAATCATGAGTTCCATTCCAAAGCCGGAAGCTGCCTTCATCATATTCGACTTTGAATATGCTTCACGCAAACAATCCGTTACAAACGGCCGTTTCCTGAATTTTTGCTCAAACTGCTCGAAGAACACCTTCCCAAGAAAACGATTCGGGCGATTGTAGACACGCTTAAACGCTTCCAGGCTGTCGCCGACAATCAGTTCAAGATAGCAGAGCATATCCTTTACATTTGCGCTTTCGTAGAATGAACCCTCAACCGAAATGTAAGGGATTCTGGACTTGACAAACTTTTCCTCGAAGGGACGAGACTGAGCATTGGTTCGATTCAGAACCACGATATCACCATACTTAACGCCCTCGGTAGCAACCAGTGTTTTTATTTCCTCGGCAATGGAAATAGCTTCACCGCCATCGTCCTCAAAGCATCCACCAAAGGTTATGATGCCAGCGTTCTTTACAGGTTTGGTTCGGGCAAACGGATACTCTGCATGAGAAATAAGGTCGTTGCTCATTTCCACAATGTTGTTTGCACATCTGTAATTGTGCTCCAACTCAATGATATCGCCAGCGGGAAAGTGTTTTTTGAAATCAAGCGATAACGACACATCGGCCTGCCTGAATCCAAAGACTGATTGCCGTGGATCTCCCACAACAAACAGATTCTTATGCTTGGACTGCAACATCTTCACGACTTCGAACTGCACCGGATTCGTGTCCTGGAACTCGTCAACTAACATATAATTGAACAGTTCCGCATAAGTGTTTAATACATTGAACTGTTCGCGCAAAAGAAAATATGTTTCCCACAGCATATCATCAAAACCGACGAACTTTTTCTGTCTGCGTATCTGTTCATAGGTTTCAAAGAAATCCGGGAACCACTTGATGCCGAGCTTGATCAGGAAATCATCGATCCTGCCATCCTGAACATCTTTGAGCGAATACGCCATGTTCTTTACATATGCGATCGCTATCCTGCCGTTGGCGATGTTGGTTTTGTTGTTCAGTTCCATTGAACACGCATCAAGCGAATCCTTTACCAGAATCCGTTGGTCATAATCATTCATTACCGTGTAAGCATGCATGTCCGGTTTCCAGACAATCATGTTCTTTCGCAGGATCCGATTCAACTGGCTGTGCATGGTTCCAATATTCAATAACTCGACATTCACCGGCCCTATGCTTTTTATCAGACGATTTTTCATCTCATCCGCAGCCGCATTGGTAAATGTGAAAGCCAGTATCGATTCCGGCTTCACACCGCGTTGGATAAGCTTTCCAATGCGCTCTGTAAGGACGCGAGTCTTGCCGCTGCCTGCGCCAGCAATTACCATCACCTGTCCTTTGAAATAATCGACTGCTCGTTGTTGACTTGAATCTAATTGCATAATTCCTCTCTTCTCTGCATTAATAATACGGTTCATTAATCATTTTGATATATTTCGTTTGGCGTCTTTGCAATCTCGCCCAGATTCGCTTACCGCACCTACCTTCAAGCGACAACGGATCATCTTCCTTTTGCTTGCGAACGTTCATGATATTCGTTGCAAAGACAACCTTCTTATCCATCTCCGCAAGTTGTTCGAGAATAGCATAAACACGTTCGTATATCCAACTTCGCTCCAAATAATTGAAGAACGAGAACTCATCCCAAAGCACGATGTCAGGAAGTTTAAATATTGACATCAGCTTCTGTTCGCCATCACCATCCCAACTCTCGCGAACACCCTTGAAGAACAAGGACTCATTGAGATATAGAGTTGGATTGAGTAGTCCTATTTGCCGATTGCTCGTAGCGGCCAGTAACCGAGACTTTCCAACACTGTTGTCGCCGGTGATACAGACCCAGCATCTATCCTCAGCATTAAGATTTGCCAATTCCGTGAATGCTTCCTCGGCGCCGGCCCGTATTTTCAGATCCGTAAACTTTATGAAAGCCATCTCTTTTGGCAATGCCGCGCGATTATGAAGCGCCAGTACTCGAGATCTTCGTTCCTCTTTCTTTTCCGCTTCCACTGTCTTTGCCTGTTCATCACGGAACTTTTCCTCGCAATGTTGACAAGCACCGGCAACCCATTTCGGACCGTCGCTACCCAAAATAGCCGCCATCGTAGGCAGGTAATTACNNTTTAGTATCCTTCGTTGGTTTTTCCTTTGTCGTTACGGGTTGTTCTGATGTTGTCATTTTTCAGTATCACCTTTAGATAGTTGTGGTTTGTCAGTTCCTTCATCTGTCGCTGCAGCATGATATCAATTGCAATCAACACCTTTTCCTTGGTCGTGCTGTATCTCTGACCATCGTAATCAAAGCTGCCTAATTCNNACATAGGATTGAATCTTGCCACGTCCAACGTCAAGCGAGTTATACATTTCAATGATTTTATCTTTGAATGTGGCATCGTTTTCCATCTGGAAGTCGCCACATTCTGTAAGCTTCTCTGCAATCTCGGCCACCTGCTTTGACGATGATACGGTTTCTCGAATCTTCGCCATGACCGATGAAAAGGTGTTCTCACAGTACCGTATAGATCCGGAGAAATAGTCCTGAGCATTTTCGATGAAGTAAACACCGTGGACACATTTCAACATGCCAACCTTTATGAGCGCTTGCAGTGCATATTCATCAATACAGACACCAAGCTCTTTGGCAATATCATCCAATGTGAAAACCTTGCCATTGACAAATACACCATTGACCCTCATCTTCGTCGAAGCCAGCAATAACTTGACGAATACTCCAAGAACTTTAGGGTCCTGAACCTGTGTGCAGAACCCCATCTCAATAGGAATCGATATTTTATACACTGGCCTCAACTCCTTGTTCCTGCATTACCTTCTCATAGGTTTCATCAAATTCATCAATACGCTGAGGCATGACGAGTGCAAGAACTTTTACGTTGGGCTCTTCAACATCCGGAGTAATGACGAAAGCATTTTGATTACCGCGATCAAGGACGGAAACAATAACATTTTCAGTGTCTATGACACTTAAAGCTGTTGACATCAATACCGCGCTGATCTTGGTCAGAATAGGTGAAAGAAGGGTATGCTCTCCACCTGACCATTGTCTGCAGTTCACGCCAAAATCCAGATCTTCTCCACGACATTCAATGCGGTCATGTGTTACAATCATCAACACATCATGTGCAAGATCGTTTGCGTAAATGTTCGCCATGTGGAATAGATCTTCAAGAACCGTCTTTGCAATTACGAACTGATTTGTCGCTTCCTTTACCTTTTCATCGACGACGGCCTCGATATTCGGATACGGTTCCGTAATCAGCGCCGACTCCATTACTCCTAATCCATCGGCGTAATCAATGTGAATTTGTGCTTCATCGATTGACAATTCAAATTCCTTCGTGTCGATATCAAGAAGCAACTTTGCTGTCGCAGGTGGCACCAACACCGCGAACTCATCATCGAATTCAACGCCCACATCAAATCGACACGCGATCGTACCTCGNNTTCCGCAATCCTGCTTTGAAGATGTCAGAGCTAATCCGTATCGTTTTCTCATGCTTTTTCACGAACGAAATCGGTTCCTCTACTTTCTCACCAGTGATTTTGTATTCCTTGTCATCCTGCTCGATCAGCAACCGAATGCCACCGTCATCCTCAACCACGGTCACATCAACATCTCCCTTCAACAACTTCAACGATTGACTCAGCCGCGTGTATGGAACTAAAATGGATTGGTTCGGTTTCTCTAACAGACCATGATCGACTGTATATGCTCGTGCCATTTTAAGCTCGCCATTATTTCCTTTGACAACGAGCTTGCCACCGGCAAACATCAACTCAACACATTCCTTCATCATCATCGACTTTCCGAAGATGGAGAATGTATTGAAAAGAGTAACAAACGCTTTCACGTTCCTGACCGTTACCTTGGTCGATGCCGTCACTTTCTCTTCTTTCTTTTTCACAAATCCTCTCTCTCTCTGAAATGAGACGTGGGGAGTTTGCTACTCTCCCCACGTACTGGTTGATTAAAATGGCAAATCATCGATCTTTTGCGGAGGCGCTTGCCTTGACGAAGCGGCGGATCTACCGTTACCACCGCCTGCAACCTGTCCTCCACCTGCAACCGAATGTTGCGGGGCCGCCACGGGACGCGCTTTCGCACCTTCCGAGATGTCCGTAGGCAAGTTCTTATCAGCATTGATTTCCGATACAAACAACTTCTCGGTCTTGATTACGGTTCCACCGGTACCATCGGTTTTAGGAACCTCTTCGACCAGTGCCCGCATATACTTGCCCTTGAGCTTCTGTTCGTCAATATCTTGCGATGTCGCATAGCAATTAAGTATATCGAGCATGCCCCTGAAATAGCCAAGCGCATTCGGATGCAGGGACTTGTTAATGAATACATTGCCACCGATACATTCACCGGCAACGACCTTGCACTTCATGCTGACTTTCTGATATCCAGACCCGTTCTTCGTGTCTTCGAGTTTTACCTCGGCTATCTGGACTTCGTGCATACCCGGTTTAACGCTACCGCTTGCACCGGGATCCCATGACTCGATCTCGTCAAGGGGCTTATCTATGTGTACCATACTGTAACTCCTCTCTGAATATGTGATTGTTAGCTGTGGACCGACTGCAATCTATCCAGCCGTTCCTTGATTGTTCCTGTTTCACCGTCCATTCCGACACCGAGAAAATATTCAAGCGCGGCATCAGCGTTCTTATATGTCAACATTTTCTGCTGAACCTTGCTGATGATTCCATCCCACTCATGCCGTTGAACCACACCTTTTTCAAGGTAGTCCTTCAACAGCACCTTCTCTTCGAGCATTTGCAATTGCTCAGGTGTCGCCAATTGAATTTGAGTGGCTTGATTCTTTGCCATTCTCGAACCATCCTCAAATTCATACATCTCCTCGATCGTGGGAATACTGATATTAAAGAAGATGCGGTATGCACGTCCTCGCGCTCGCTTCTGTGCCATCTCCGGCAACCATATCTGCATGGTCGACATCTTCACATTAACGCCACTTGCCCGTCCATATCCAATGGCGGCATACTTCCGTTTTTTGTGATAGACTTTGCAAATCCAGAGATATTCATGCTCAGGTGGAGCTTCCGGATAATAGAATTCTTTCCGTTCCTGCTCATTGCATGGCCGTATTTCCTCGCCCTCGTAATCGGGGTCTTCGTTCGCCTTGCGCTGCAACGCCGCAACCGTAGGATACACGTTGTCACCGAGTATGACCAACTCCTTGAGAAAAGGGTCGAGACCGTAAGCAATAGCCATGCGTGCCAACTGATACGCACCCTTATCGCTTATGCTACCCATCCAGTTTGCTTTGATTTCAAGACGCTTGATCTCGACCATACGTCGGTCCACAACCAATGCCGTCGATGTCTCAACCGATGCATTGGCTTGTTCCGGAATCGCACCAGCTTCTGGTACGACTTCCACTAACTGTTCATTCATACAATCATTCCGCCTTTCTGTTTGATATGTTGAACACTATGACCAAAAAAATAGTCTCGCCGGTGAGACTATTGCCTATTTCGCTTTCCACGCCACCCACTCTATTTTTTGGGTTTATAAATGAGCTTAGTTTAATATAACAAATTAGATGTGGTGTTGTCAAATAGGATATACACCCACATCTTAAACTGCCAGCTTCCTTCTTCTATTTCTTTTCACGACAACCGGAAGATCGGGCTTAATCATTCCCACGTTACTTAACATGCGGTCGGTGTTTTGCGCTCTTTCAATATCCAGTGTATCCGCTGCAGGCCGTAAAAACTCAGGCGTAATACGATTGTAGATTTCAGTCGTACTGATCTTTGCATGTCCAAGCATATCCTTAATGCCCGAAATATCGACTCCACCCATCCTCAGCGCAAATGCCGTTGTATGTCGCATACAGTGAAGGTGAATCTCACTCGACAATTTTGCCGCCTTCGCATAACGTTTGAATCGATGCGATGCGTAATCATCTGTCCAAGGAAACAGTCTATTATCCGGAGCAATTGCAGACGATTCATTGCGAATCTGTATCAACATATCAAAAAGATGTTGATTCATCGGTGTCGACCGAAACTTGGATGACTTTGTCTTCTCAAACATAATAAACCGATGATCGAAATTAATATTACGCCATACTAATCCCAACGCCTCGGAACGTCTACATCCGGTGTTGAATAATAATTCAAGGTATCGACCATAATCACGTCCACGTTTTTTATCCTTATCATTGTGAACTACACCCATCAATGCCTTCAACTCTTCCGGAGTCATGAATCTTGGAGTATGTTCGTATTCTGCTATTGGCTTTGTAGCATCAATGACATTTTTATCAATCCACTTGCGATCACCTGTCATCGCCCAATTGAAAGCAGTCTTGATTGCTCGTCGCTTACGATTGATCGTTGACGGCTTCAACTTATTCTTTACCAACTCGGCAAGGAAATCTCTCATATCCGTTTCCGTCACACTTCTTAATGTGTTGTTCGCACCGTAATAATCGATAAAGTCTTTTAGAGCATACAAATCAACCTCTGCACTACCAGATCTTTTACTAATTGAACAATACTTCGAATATTGTTCATAGAACTCTCTGAGCACAATATTCTTTTCTTCAAAATCAGCAAGCTTAAACTGATTGCTTGCAAGACGACCACGCAGTATTTCAAGAATTCTTTTTGCAAGCGCCTTATCTGATGTGCTAGTGGTTTTTTTAATTCGCTTACCTTGATAAACGAAATTCATGAAGTACACACCATTGCGTTTAAATAATGTTGCCATACAATCTCCTTAAATTCACGTCACGTTTACGTCACAAAACGTCCCGTAAACGTCCCATTTTTTCTTGAATAAGGAGTTTGCGGTTTCGCGGTGGGGGAAAAGTGGCGTTTACAATCTAAAACTGGAGCGGGAAACGGGGCTCGGACCCGCGACCTCAACCTTGGCAATATTCTGAGCCACGGTTTTCCAGTTAATTTTGCCACTTTTCCCGTGCGAGAAAAGGCAAACTGCATTTTAACGTCCCGTAAACGTCCCATATTATCTTTGAGTGTTTTGTGTTTTCTTTTGCTAACACATGTTACACAAAGATTCTGTCCCGTCAACGTCCCGTTAATTGCAATATATGACAACACATAATAAAAATCAATACAAGNNACCCGCGACCTCAACCTTGGCAAGGTTGCGCTCTACCAACTGAGCTATTCCCGCAGATGACTATATTTCAATATAGCAAAAATGAATACTCACTGCAAGTGCTTTTTATACGACATGTAAAAAGCAAACAGCGAACTGCAAACAATGCATCATCTCATGAACAAATAAACCAAGGAACCAAATAACTAAGGAACTGAGGAACTCAGCAACGACGAATAAACGACCGGCTCATTTTATTACATAAGCATATCGCCGTACGAACCCTCAATCGTTTGCGAATCTTTGATGCCGAACGCACCGGCAAGTTCCTGAAAAAGTTTTACGGCTTGCTTTCTTCCATGAGTAACGGCGACTTCAAACTCTACGAAATTTCCAAGCTGTTCGACCGTATCCAGATGGATGCGCGCATTTTTATAAAGGAACAAACGGCGCTTTTTTTTCACGATGACACAAGTATCGAAAATCCCCGCATAAAACCGCTCGGCTGCAGCCGCATCCCGGCCGGGGAGTATCCGATACGTCGAGTACCTTCCACCGCTGCTATTGGGTCTCGTGTATGCAATCAATTCGCAGTTTCTTTTGTTCAGAATTCTGAGCTTCAGTCTGCCGCGTGGAATATCAAAATAGATGTCTTTTTGGCTAAGTATGCCTTTGCTGCGTGCGCCGAGATTTTTTGCAATCGCCGCCGCGGAACGTAAATCCGGAAAAACGGCCTTCATTTCCAGATTTTGCGGCATGTTATCTGCCGATTTCTACAATCTTATATTCGAGCATTCCGGCAGGAACTTTTATTTTTACTACCTCTCCCTGCTTCTTTCCCATCACTCCTTTGCCGATGGGCGAAGTAACGGAGATTTTATTTTTTTCAAAATCTGCTTCCTCCGGATCGACAAGACGGTATTCGATTGTTTGTTTTGTTCGCATATCCTGCAAACGGACGAGTGACAAAATGTAGACTTTATCGGTCAGAAGGCCGGCTGTATCGATGATTTGAGTACGGGAAAGCGTCTCCTCCAATTTAGCAATGCGCAGCTCAAGATGCTGCTGCGCTTCCTTTGCAGCATCGTACTCCGCATTCTCGCTTAAGTCCCCATAACCGCGCGCTTCCGCTATCTTCTGCGCCATATCCTTGCGCCCGTTGGATTTTAATTCCTTGAGCTCCCGCTCCATTTCTATCAACCGCTCGCGGGTTAGATATACTTTTCCGCTATTCACTTCACTCATACAAACCTCATTCCGCAAAAAAATCCCTTCAGCGCTTTCCTGAAGGGAAGTTCCAAAAGCAATAGCCATCATCCTGAGGACGATGGCTATCATACTTATAACGACACTTTGAAAGTAGATGAAAAACCGATAAGACGCAAGAAAAATCTTTTTATAGCCTGAAACGTCAGGAAACGGGTTTTTTCGAGTCGATGAGAATCAAGTGGCCCATTTTATCCCGTTTGGTCATCAAATACTGCTCGTTGTAATCATTCGGACGAATTTCCAGGGGAACCCGTTCCACAATTTCCAAACCATATCCGGTAAGCCCGACAATTTTTTTCGGATTATTCGTCATCAAGCGCATTTTCCGTACACCGAGATCGTGAAGAATCTGCGCACCGATTCCGTAATCGCGAAGGTCTGCCCTGAAACCAAGTTTTTCATTCGCTTCTACCGTATCGAGGCCTTCATCCTGGAGCTTATATGCTTTCAGCTTGTTCAACAAACCGATTCCGCGCCCTTCCTGCCGCATATAAAGAACGATTCCGCGACCTTCCTTTTCAACAAGCGCCATTGCGGCAACGAGTTGAGCATTGCAGTCGCATCGAAGCGAACCGAAAACATCGCCCGTCAAACATTCCGAGTGAACGCGTACGAGCACCGGTTCATCCGGCCGAATATCCCCTTTGACCAGGGCGATATGTTCTTTTTGATCCGTTTGACTTTTATAAAGATGGATTTGAAAATCGCCGTATCTCGACGGCAGATGTGTCGATACTACGGATTGCACCAATTTTTCGCGCTGCATCCGGTATTCGATAAGAGCGCGGACGGTGATAAGCTTTAAACCGAATTTTTTTGCAACAAGAAGAAGTTCAGGGACGCGCGCCATGCGGCCGTCGGCATTGAGAATCTCGCACAAGACAGCGGCCGGTTGTACGCCGGCAAGTCTGCAGAGATCAATAGCTGCTTCCGTGTGACCGGCACGCCGAAGAACTCCTCCATCCACAGCGCGCAGAGGAAAAATATGCCCCGGCCTTCCGAAATCTTCCGCTTTAATGTTCGGATCGGCCAGCGCCCGTACCGTTGCAGCACGATCGAGAGCGGAAACTCCCGTCGTTGTCCCGTGCAGATAATCGACGGCAACCGTAAAAGGAGTTTCGTGAATCGATGTGTTCTTATCGACCATCAGATCCAGATTGAGCTCAATAGAGCGCCCGGCAGTAATCGGAGCACAGACAACGCCGCGCCCTTCGCTGATAAAAAAATTGATCGCCTCGGGCGTGACCTTTTCCGCAGCGAGAATGAAGTCTCCCTCATTCTCCCTGTCTTCATCGTCCACGACAATAAGAATCTTTCCGCTGCGAAAATCTTCTACGGCTTCATCAATCGTGTTGAATTGTATCGGAGCGCTGGCCATGTTTACTTGATCGGTTCCGGATCGCTGCTAATGATAGTAACGGAGCCTTTGTCTAACTTCACTTTCACGTTATCTGCAATTTGCACAAGAACCGTCTTCTCGTCCATGCCTGATATGATTCCATGAATTCCGCCTGTTGTGACGACCTTATCCCCCTTTTTCATGTTTTCGACCATCTTCTGCCGTTCTTTTTGCCTTTTCTGCTGAGGCCGGATGATCATAAAATAAAAAATGAGTATGATGGAACCGAAGAGAACGACGTTCGCCATCAGCCCGGGGCCGCTTCCGTCGCTAGACTGCGCCATTAAAATTGTGAAGAGATGGTTCAATGTTTTTTCTCCTTATGATACTATTATTGTTGAGTTAATAATTGATTTTCATCTGCCGCGCATTCATCCTCCGCACTATTGGAACGGAAACGCCGCAGCATATCCGATTTCCATGCGCTAAAGCGTCGATCGAGAATCGCCATACGAGCATTCTTTGTAAGATACAGAAAGAATGCGAGATTATGAATGCTGGCAAGCTGCAGTGCAAGAATTTCTTTATTGCTGAAAAGATGCCTCAGATATGCACGGGTAAATGTCCGGCATGTATAACACGAACATTCGTCATCAATTGGCGTAAAATCCGCTTTATACCGGGCATTGCGAATATTGAGCGTCCCGTTATTCGTAAAAAACATGCCGTTCCTGCCGTTGCGCGTCGGTATAACGCAGTCGAACATATCGATTCCCCGTTCGATCGCTTCAAGAATATTTTCCGGCAGCCCGACTCCCATCAGGTAACGCGGCTTAAGCGAAGGCAAAAAGGGCTCCGTTTGTTCGACCGTGCGATACATATCTTCGACCGGCTCTCCAACTGCAAGTCCTCCGATAGCATATCCGTCAAAATCCATTGCAACCAGCGCCTTTGCGCTCATTTCGCGGATTTCCGGATAAACGCTGCCCTGAACTATTCCGAATAACGACTGGGAATGTCCGTAGAGGACGGGATCCTTCTCATACGCGTCCCGGCATCGAGCCGCCCACTGGACGGTCATTTCATTCGATTTTTTTGCATACGAAAATTCACACGGATACGGCGTGCATTCATCGAGCACCATCATAATATCCGCACCAAGCTGGCGCTCGATGTGCAGAACCCGTTCCGGTGTGAATGTATGCCGTGCACCGTCGAGATGCGATTGGAAAGTCACGCCTTCACTTGTGATTTTCCGGAGATCGGAAAGACTGAAGATTTGGAAACCCCCGCTATCGGTTAAAATTGGACGATGCCAATTCATGAATTTGTGCAATCCGCCGGCTTCTTCGATAATTTCCATGCCCGGACGTAGAAACAGATGATACGTATTGCCGAGAATGATCTGGGCATTCAACTCAATAAGCTCTCTTTGTTCGACCGCTTTTACCGTAGCGCGTGTTCCGACAGGCATAAAAATAGGAGTTTCAATAACCCCATGGTCGGTCTCACAGAGACCCGCTCGCGCTTTTCCGTCGTTTCCAATGAGTGTATACTTCAAGAATCTCCCTGCCAAAAAAAAACGCAGAAGAACTGATTCTGCGGCGGATTATATCAAATGTCTGATTTAAAATATAGCGAGAAAACAACGGGATGTCAATTGAACGCTTTTAGAGTCCGTGCTGAAAGCCTTTCGCGCCATTTAAACGTCAGGAAGAAAAGAAAAATGAAGAGAGCCGCTCCCGAGGAATCTGCAAGCCAGTCTTTCATATCGTAGGTCCTTCCATGAACGAATAACTGATGATATTCATCCGAATAACCATAGATACATGCCAGCAAGAACGCTGCCGGCAAAGCCCACCTTCTTAAAAAGGGAATAGTATCCTGAAAATACAACGCTCTCCTGCTAAACCAACAGAAAACAAAAAAAATACATATATGCGCTACTTTGTCCAGCTGAACCGGAAATTTTATTGCGGGAATTCTATGTATTGAGGAAAGCCAAAAAATCAACAACGCCCAAATAAACAACGGAAATTGATACTGAAAAACTTTTTTCATCCACTCCTGCCTGATTCTATAGAGTTCATCGACTCTCCAAGATAATCAATTAAGTCGTGAGCTACCAGACTTTTTTCTCCAAGCCGAGCTGCGGCGCGATCTCCGGAAAAACCATGGATGTATACGCCGGCATAAGCAGCTGCAATCGCAGACATGTCCTGAGCCCACAAACCTGCAATAATTCCCGACAGCACATCGCCTGATCCGGCAGTTGCCATTCCGGGATTGCCTGTGGAATTACAGTAAACATCTCCCTCCGCCGATGCGACAGCAGTCGGTGCGCCCTTGAGAACGACCGCTGCATGTATCTTCCGGGCAAGCGCTCTTGCTGCAAAAAATCTTTGTTCCTCGATTTCTTTTACAGGCAGATTCGCCATGCGGGAAAATTCTCCCGTATGCGGCGTTACTATAACTTCCGAATGCATCGAACGAAGTTTTGAAATTCCCCATTTTGCGGCTGCATTTAACCCATCGGCATCGATCAGAATTTTCCCGTGTGATTCCATAAGAATCTTAATAATGACTTCCTGTGTTTCCTTCTGCTGACCGAGTCCGGGCCCCACGACAACAACGTCCGCCCAATTTATTTTTTCCCGAATCATTTCGAAAGATTTCATACCGAGCCCGCCCTCCGGAGTTGACGGAAGCGGCAGCACCATTGCTTCGGTCAATTTACGTGCCAGTATCGGATACACGGAATCGGGAGTGCCGAGCAGCACAGCTCCGGCTCCTGAACGCAGCGCAGCCATGGATGTCAGAGCTGCCGCTCCTGTCAATCCTCTGGATCCCGCCAGAACAAATACTTTTCCCACGGTATATTTATTGGCCTGAAGCGATCGTTTCGGCAAAACATTCCTTACGTCTTCAAGATCAACGAGCCGGATCGTATGTTCCGGATCGCCGATGACCTGCTTCGGTATGCCGATATCCACTACCGATACGCGACCGGAATATTCTCTCCCCTGATTGCAGAGCAATCCGGTCTTGAGCGAACCGAACGTGACAGTCCGGTGCGCATGAACCGCTGTACCTTCCGCTGCTCCCGTCGTGCCGTTCACTCCAGAGGGAATATCAACTGCAACGATTTCCGCTCCCGACTTATTGATCCATTCGATACAATCGGAATATGGTTTTCGTGCAATCCCTGAAAATCCCGTTCCGAACATTGCATCGATGATAATACCGGGTGACCGAACGGACTGAAGCGTTTTGAGTGAAAAACGCCGGATGGAGATTGTTCTCAAAATTGTTTTTGAAAGCTGAACAAGAATTTTATAGTTTTTTTGCGCATCCCCTTCCAATTTCGACGGAGACGCAAGAAGCAGAACGGTAACTCCGGCAGCATAATTGGAGAGCAGACGCGCAGCTGCAAATCCGTCTCCCCCATTGTTCCCTTTTCCGCAAAAAATCAGAATCTGTTTTTGGCTCAAAGGGGAATACGCATGAAGGATACACTCCGCAAGACCGCGTCCGGCATTTTCCATAAGAAGAAGGCCCGGAATACCGCACTTCCGTATTGCCGTTTCATCGCAGCTGCGCATTTCATCCGCAGTCAATACAGTTTGCATGGGCACCTCATCCTTAGAATAGCACGCGCAGAACAGTTTGCACAATGACCGACGGAAACAATCCGAAAAGAAGAACGAGCACAGCGCAGAAGATCACTGTCCATCGCACGGACATCGGCACAGAGATTGGAACCGATTCGGCTTTAGTCTTTTCAAAATACATAAACACAATAATGCGAAGATAATAATATGCTGACATCAAACTTGCAAGCACGCCGATAACTGCCAGCCAAAGAAGGCGTGCCTTCACTGCAGCAAGAAAGACATAATACTTTCCAAAAAAACCTGCAAGCGGGGGAAACCCTGCAAGCCCAAACAGGAAAACAGCCATACACGCAGCGAGAACCGGCTCCCTCTCGCTCAGCCCTGCATAATCATCCATCTGCAAATTCTGATCGTTTTCCGTTTCCAATGCACCGATTATTCCGAATGCTCCGAGGTTCATCAATGCATAAACTGCGAGATAATACATCACGCCGATTTGTCCATCGGCTGTCCCGGCCGCCAATCCCACAAGCATATATCCGGCATGAGCAATACTGGAATAAGCGAGCAATCGTTTCAGATTCGATTGAGCAAGGGCAACGACATTCCCGGCGATCATCGATGCAGCCGCTATGAGCGCGATGATCTGATGAACGGCATTTTCCGAAGGGCCGAAGACCCTTGAAAAAACAGCGATCAATGCGGCAAACGCAGCGGCTTTAGCACCAGTCGACATAAATCCGGAGATCGGTGTCGGAGAGCCTTCATATACATCAGGCGCCCACATATGAAACGGAACTGCCGCAATTTTGAAGGCGAATCCCGCCAGAAGCAATCCGCTTCCGGTTAAGAACAAAAGATCATGAGAAACATGCGGAAAGGCAGTGCGTATCGAAGCAATGTTCGTAGTCCCCGTCGAGCCGTAAATCAATGCTATTCCATAGAGTAGAAATCCGGTCGCAAAAGCGCCGAGGAGAAAATATTTCAAAGACGCCTCGTTTGATCGATCCCGGTGCCGGAACAACCCGGCAAGCACATAGAGACAGATCGACATCAGCTCAATCCCGAGAAAAATCATGATGAGATCATTTGAAGCCGCTATGACCATCATACCGAGCGTTGCAAAAAGCAAGAGGATATACGCTTCGCCGCGATGGTAGTTCTGGCGCTCAAAGTAATTCCGCGAAAAAAGAATAGTCATCACGGCGGAAATACAGAAGAGCGCGCCGTAATAATTGGCAAATCCGCCGCTCTGAAGCATTCCGCCGAACGTTTCTACGCTTGCTCCCAGGTTCGTTAATGCAGCAACTGCAGCAAGCGACAATCCCCCGATACTTGTCCAGGAGGAAATATTCGGCCTCGTTCCCCTGGTCGATTCAAGGACAAGCACTATCAACGCTGTAAGGACAACGATCTCAAACGGAGCATTCAAAAGAATATCGGAAATATAGACATCCATACGTTAGCGCACATTCCTTAATTCTGTAAAATTAATTTTTTCTCCCATTTTGATACTCTCTACACGTTCGATTGTCTGTTTTGCAAGAGGCGCGGAAAGCCGAAGGAATGTCTTCGGATAGACGCCGATCCAAACAATAAAAATCAATACCGGCACCAGCACGCAGATTTCGCGCCGCGAGAGATCGTTTAGATGATGCCCGCCGTATAATGCGTTTTGCCGTACGGGACCGACCATGACCCGTTGATACATCCAGAGCATATAAACAGCAGAGAGAATGATACCGAGAGCGGCAAAGACCGTGTACGCGTGCGTGCCGAGAAACGGCGATTGAAACGCACCGAAGAGAATCATGAACTCCCCGATAAAACCGTTCAATCCGGGCAAACCGATGGAAGATAAAGAAACAATCAAAAAACATGCGGCAAACACCGGCATCAATTTTGCGACACCGCCGTAATCAGAAATAAGACGCGTATGGGTCCGGTCATAGATCATCCCAACGAGCAGAAACAAAGCGCCGGTCGACAGCCCATGGTTGATCATCTGAATAACCGCCCCCTGCATTCCCTCTTCCGTCATGGAAAATATTCCGAGAACCACAAAGCCCATGTGAGAAACGGATGAATAAGCGACTAATTTTTTAATATCCGTTTGAACCATGGCAACGAGCGCACCGTAGAGAATGCCGATCACTGCAAGTGTGCATACATAGGGTACGGCACGCAGAGCGGCATCCGTAAAAAGCGGAATGTTGAAGCGGATAAACCCGTAGGTTCCCATTTTTAGCAGCACTCCGGCAAGAAGGACGCTCCCTGCAGTCGGCGCTTCCACATGGGCGTCGGGAAGCCAAGTATGGAAAGGCCAGAGAGGAACTTTAATGGCAAAGCTCAATCCGAAAGCCAAAAACATCCACATCTGCCAATCCGGCGGAATCATCGGAGCAATGCGGTACAACTCCAGAAGATTCGACGTGTAATGACCCTGCGGAAGCGTCGATGCAAAATATCCGAGCGAAAGAATGGCAACGAGCATCAACAGGCTTCCGGACAGTGTGTAGATAAAGAATTTTACCGCAGCATAAATCCGGTTCGGGCCGCCCCACAGTCCGATGATAAAATACATCGGAATAAGCATGGCTTCCCAAAATATATAGAACAGGAATAAATCGAGCGAAGCAAAAACGCCGAGCATGCCGACTTCCAGCAGGAGCACCATGATCGTATATTCTTTAATCCGCACCTGAATCGAATTCCATGTGCCCAGGAGTGCAAGAGGCGTCAAGAATGTTGTCAGCAGAATCAGCAGCAGCGACAACCCGTCGATTCCGATATGGTAGCTGATATCGAGATTTGGAATCCATTGTATTTTCTGATGAAATTGAAAGCCGCCCGCAGCAGAATCATATCCGAAATACAAAAAAAGCGAAAAAAAGAAGGTTATGAAGGTTCCGCCAAGTCCTGCATATTTGACAAACAATACGTTCTCCTTCGGGATAAAAAGAAGAATCACCGCTGCTGCAGCCAGCGGCAGGAATATCGTCATCGATAAAAGAGAAGCAGAGATCATCAATCTTCTTTCAAGTATAAAATGTGTTTCTGTGTTTATAGACTATAAATATTGAAAATGCACCGGAAGTTACCTTCTTTCTTAACGGAATAAAAGCCACGTAAGTATAAAGAGTATTCCGCCGACAAACATAACAGCGTAGAATTGCGCAACGCCATTTTGAACCTTTCGCAAAAGCTGTGCGCACGAAGAAATAAAAGACGCCGCACCGTTGACGCTTCCATCGATGGCTCCCTTATCAATGCCCTTCCATAATATTTTTTCAGAGATCGATGCGATCGGTTTAACTACAACCGCGTCGTATATTTCATCGATATAATATTTTTGAGACAGGATTCTGTAGAGAACCGGAAAACGTTTTGCCGCAGCGCGCTCCTTCCCGGGATATTGAAGATACAGCCGCCGTGCTGCATAAATTCCCGCAGCAGCGGCCGAAACCGAGACTATCATCAGAATAATTTCCAGACCCGTACTGCCTGACTCCGAAGCCAGAAGTTTCATCTGCGCCGGCGCAAATACCGGGTCGAGCCAATGCTCCAGAGCGTTTGCATGCGGTATTCCAATCCATCCGCCGGCAATGGAAAGCCCTGCCAGGATAATCAGCGGAACCGTCATCGTCTTCGGAGCTTCATGAGGATGAAGTCGATGTTCATCGAATCGCGGTTCTCCTTCGAACGTTAATGTGACGAGGCGGAACATATAAAAAGCCGTTAAGATCGCACCGAGAAGACCGACGAACCACAGGAGCCACGACCCCTGATCGCCGGTAGCGGTCTTCCAGAGAATTTCATCTTTGCTGAAAAATCCTGCAAGGGGCGGAATTCCAGAGATGGCAATCGCGCCGATGAGAAATGTCCTGTATGTCACCGGAAGGTATTTCTTGAGGCCTCCCATTTTTTGTATATCCTGCTCCTCATGCATGGCATGAATAACAGCGCCGGATCCAAGGAACAGGAGCGCCTTAAAAAAAGCATGCGTCATCAAGTGAAATATTCCCGCGCTGAAAGCCGCAACGCCGAGCGCAAGGAACATGTACCCGAGCTGACTGATGGTCGAATAAGCCAGGATTTTTTTGATGTCGTTTTGTACCAAGCCGATCGTCGCGGCAAAGATTGCCGTTGCAGCTCCGACCACAGCGACCACCGTCAATGCCGCCGGAGCAGCGGCATAGAGAATCGAGCACCGCGCGATCATGTACACACCCGCCGTTACCATCGTTGCCGCATGAATAAGTGCGCTCACGGGAGTCGGGCCTGCCATGGCATCGGGAAGCCATACAAAGAGCGGGATCTGCGCCGATTTTCCGGTCGCGCCCAGAAACAAGAGAAGACAAATCCAAAGCATCGTGCTGTTGTTACGTGAAACGGATGAAGCCCCCGCGAAGACTGTGTCAAAATTTAAGCTTCCAAAGGCAGCGAAGATCAAAAACATGCCGAGGAGAAATCCAATATCTCCTATTCGATTGACGATAAAAGCTTTCTTTGCGGCGTCCCCCGCGGGTTTCTTTTCATACCAAAACCCGATCAGAAGATACGAGCAGAGCCCGACTCCTTCCCAGCCCAGGAACATCAAAACAAAATTATCGGCGAGAACCAGATTGAGCATGGTAAAAATAAAGAGGTTCATATACGCAAAGAAACGCCAGAACCCCGGGTCCCCGTGCATATACCCGATGGAATAGATATGGATCAAAAAACCGACACCGGTCACAATAAGCGTAAGAAGTATAGAAAGCTGGTCGATCTGATACGCTGCTGAGATGCTTAACCCGCCTGGCGAGCCGGTAAATGCAGAGAACCATGTAAAGAGGTTGACCGTATATTTCCTCTGTTCGGGGCCGGCGGCCGCCATTTGCGCAAAGATGAAAAGCGCAAGAATAAACGAAATTCCGACCGCAGCGCTGCCGAGGAACCCGATTATTTTTTCGTTCTTCAGACGAGCGCCGAAAAGGCCGAGGAAAAGAAATCCGAGCAGCGGTAAAAGAACAAGAGCTATGGAAAGTTCTGAAATCAAGGAGTCCTATCGGTTCAGTATATATATCGGGAATTTTACCATTTAAGTATATTTATTTCATCCAAATTGACTGTTAATTTTTTCCGGAACAGCGCAATAATAATAGCAAGTCCGATGGCAGCTTCCGCTGCGGCAACCGTCATGACGAAAAAGACAAGAATCTGCCCGCTTGCATCGCCGAGGAAAGCCGAGAATCCCACCAGCGTCAGGTTGACGGAATTCAGCATGAGCTCGATTGCCATAAATACAACGAGTGCATTCCGCCGCGTTATAACCCCGACAGCCCCGATGACAAACATCACCGCACTCACGATCAAATAATATTGAAGCGGTATCATAGCTTCTCTCAATCCATTTTCTTTTTTGCCAGCAGAATTGCACCGACAATTGCCGCCGTTAAAAGCAGCGAGGTTACCTCGAACGGAAGCAGGAATTTCGTAAACAACTGCACGCCTAAATTTTCGATCGTTCCTATGTATCCCGATCTTGAAAAATAGTGTGCCGACGGATACGCAGCCGTCATAATGATATATATCATTTCCATCATAACGGCGAGTCCCAGCCCGGCGGCAACATTTTTTTTCCATGTCACACGTTCGAACAATGTATGTTCGTCTCTGAAATTCAGGAGCATAATCACAAAAACGAACAGCACCATAATCGCCCCGGCATAGACCAGTATCTGAATGACAGCTATAAATTGCGCGTGGAGAGTCAGGTACAAACCTGCCAGGCAAAAGAAATTGACGATAAGCCATAATGCAGAAATAATAGGATTCCTGCGGGTTACCACCAAAACAGCGGAGGCGATACCGATCGACGAAAGCACGTAAAACATCACAGATTCCAGAGTCATCGTTCGTACTCTATTGTTCTTTGACCCATTTCAATAATTCCGCCATGGTCGGTTTTTTTCCGTACGATAGTATGGCGGTTCTGAAAATTTTTCCCGCTATCCACATCATGCCGATGGTCGATACTATTAACAAAACAACCGTCGAAATAATTTCCGTCGTCGAGGGCGCTTGTATTGCCATCCGCATTACCATCAGGGAAGGTGTAAAAGGAGGAATATACGACATGATTCTTATCCATAAAGAATGCGGATTCTGCATAACCACAATCATCATACCCATCGGGGCGACCAAAAGCAAACTGATATAGCTCGTAATTTGCTGTGCCTCCTGTTCGGTTGTAACCGGCGATCCGGCGGCGACAAGCACCGCACTGTAGAACAGATATCCTAAAATCGCATAGAGAAGGATAAGCATAAAATATCCCGGTTCGATGATGTTGATGTTCATCTTCAGGGCTGCGGCAATACCGATAAGTGCATAAACCAGCATCTGCAGAATACCCAGACCACTGAGGCCTATAATCTTGCCCGTCATCAGATCCCGCGCCGAGCATGAAGAAAGCAGAACTTCGATCACACGGTTCGATTTTTCCTCCAGCATACTGCGAACCAGCAGCTGCCCGGATGTGATAACCATAAACGTAATCATGAGAATTCCGATATACGCCAGAGCAAATGTTTCGCCGAATCCCTCGTCTTTTTCCGCTCCTTCTTCAGAAAGTTTGACCGATTTCATTTCGATGTTCGCGGTCAGCTTATGAATAAGAGCAGTGTCCAGGCCATGAGCGTTGAGCCGATTCTCGACGACGACCTTTTCGATAGCACGTGAGAATCGCTCCTGTATTTTAACGTTCGCAACATTTTTCGAACGGAACTCCACTCTGCCGCTGTCCAGAGCCGATGCGGGGAAATAAAAGTATCCTTCTATTTTCCCTTTTGCAACCAGATCGTTTGCTTCCCCCTTAAGCTCATCGATCGGTTTTTGTCCGTCGAGATTGCGCAGGAGGTAGTTGGCCTGACCGTCCTTGAGCGTATACAATTTTCGCAGCCGGAGATCGAGCGGATCGATAAGCCGCTTTGTCCGGTCGATCACACCGATGGCGACAGGTTCATCGTCTTCCTTCATCGCAAAGAGAGTCGGGATGAACGCTATGCCGAAAATAACAACCGGCATAACGACAAGAGAAATAATAAAAGCTTTCGATTTAACTTTTTCGATAAACTCCCACTTTGCGATAATAAATGCTTTCGTTTTCATTTCCCTCCCTCCATTCCGCCGGATCTCATTTCACGTTCAGCATGCCGCCTGAGCCGATAAAACTGAACAGCAGAAACAGCCGATGCGCCGAAAAGAACCGCATCAACGCTCCACAGCCATTTCGTTATTCCGGTCAACTGTGCAGCAACATAAAAGACAAAGAGCAGAGAGGTGAGTATTATAAAAATCATTTTTTTCCGTACGCGTACATCATTTATAATCCGGGTATTCCTTCCAGCAGCGGCCGGAATCGGTTTTTCCGCCGCTTCCGTCATTTTTCCGGTCCCGCCGACGACATTGATAAATATGGAATTTAAGGAAGGCTCGACAATTTCAAATTTACGAACCTGAAGACGGTCGTTGACTTCGGCAAAAAATTCAGAACTTCTGCCGATATCGACCAATTCAAGCTCGGCATAATTCTGATATACATCGGCTGTCCTGACAAGCGGCAGTGATTTCAAAAATTCGCCGTTCCCGTCATATTCAAGACGGATAGTATTCGAACCGTACTGCTGCTTAATATCTGCCAGGGCTCCTCCCAGCACTTGTTTTCCTTTATTGATAAGGCAGATGTGATCGCACAGCTTTTCCACCTGCTCCATTTGATGTGTAGAGAAAATAATTGCAGCGTCAGTGCGGCGAAGCTCGAGCAGAACGTCCTTCAGTAAAACCTGATTGACAGGGTCGAGTCCCGTGAACGGTTCGTCCAGGATAAGAAGCTGCGGCTGATGCTGCAGGGCGATAATGAGCTGAATCTTCTGCTGGTTCCCTTTGGACAGTTCTTCTATTTTTCGATATCCGTCATTTTTCAGACCGAATCGTTCCAGCCAATACCATGCCTGCCTTTTCGCTGCTGCAGAAGGAACACCCTTGAGTGAAGAGAAATAAAGTATCGTATTGATAATTTTATTCTTCCGGTACAACCCCCGTTCCTCAGGCAGGTAGCCGATGTTGTTCCACATTTCTTTAACGAACGGCTTTCCGTCGAAAGTAATACTTCCACCGTCAGGCTTGATGATATTGAGGATCGTGCGGATAGTTGTTGTCTTGCCTGCGCCGTTCGGACCCAGGAGTCCGAACAATTCGCCCCTCTGCACTTCCAGTGAAATGCCGTCGACTGCAACGACAGTATCGAATTCCTTTCGAAGATTTTCGACCTTGAGCATTCGTTACCTATTGATAAATTTCATCCCCTGCATTTTTTGCACTACGGCGTCAAACGATAGATCATACGCGGGAACGGTATGGTCTCTCGAACGTGTTCGAGGCCGCAGATCCAGGAAACTGTCCGCTCGACGCCGAGTCCAAATCCGGCATGCGGAACGGATCCGAACCGGCGGAGATCAAGATACCACTCGAACGCCGACTCCGGCAGATGCTGTTCTTTAATGCGGGTCAGAAGCGCGTCAAGATCATCTTCCCTTTGACTTCCGCCGATAATTTCTCCGTATCCTTCCGGAGCGAGAACATCGACGGCAAGAGCTAACTTCGGATTTTGCGGATCGCGCTTCATATAAAATGCTTTGACTTCGGATGGATATCGATGCACCATCACCGGACGGTCGAATTGTTCCGACACAACAGTTTCATCCGTTCCGCCGAGATCGCTGCCCCACTCGAACGGCAAACCTTTGTCATGAAGAATTTTAGCCGCCTCATCGTACGTAATGCGCGGAAACGGCTTTTTTACATTCTGTAATTTTGTGGTATCCCGTTCCAGCACCTTCAGTTCCGGACCGCAGTTCTGGAGCACCGTTTGAACGATACATTCCAAGAATTCTTCTGCAAGATCCATATCGTCTTCAAGATCGTTAAATGCTACTTCCGGCTCCACCATCCAGAACTCCGTCAGGTGACGTCTGGTCTTCGATTTTTCCGCCCGGAATGTCGGACCGAAGCAATAAATTTTTCCGAATGCCATCGCAGAAGCTTCGCCGTAAAGCTGCCCGGACTGTGAAAGATACGCTTTTCCGAGATCGAAGTAATCGGTTTCGAAGAGCGTCGAAGTTCCTTCGCACGCCGCAGGAGTCAGAATAGGAGAGTCGATGAGCGTAAATCCGCGGTTATCGAAGAAGTCCCGAATCGTCTTAATAATTCGGTGGCGAACGCGCATAATGGCATGCTGGCGTGAAGACCGGAGCCACAAATGCCGGCGATCTGCAAGAAACTCGATCCCATGCTCTTTGTGAGTAATCGGATATTCATGGGCAATATTGTAGATATGCGGAATATCCGTAAGATCCAGCTCAAAGCCGCCGGGAGCGCGATCGTCTTTACGGACTTTTCCTTTTATCGAAAGCGAAGATTCCTGCGTGAGCGTCTCGAATTTTTCGATGAGGGAATCGGGAACCTGCCCCTTGACCATAACACCCTGCACGAGACCGGTACCATCCCGAAGAACAATAAACTTTACTTTGCCGCTCGATCGTATATTCGAGACCCATCCCTGCAGCTGGACTTCTTCACCTGCGTGCCGGTGTAAATCCTGTATGTACGTTTTTTCCATAGCGCATCTCTATCAATGAGAAGAAAATAATTTGAGGAAATATATCGAAGAATTTACATTTGTCCAAACGATGAGGAATAAAAAGCTTTCCGGGGATCGTCTTCTGGAAAACTGTTTCGGCGGATCATTCTATCCCTTAATTTTATACTGAACCCCTGAATCCGTTATTCTCCGGCAGATGATGTTCTGCGCCGTCTGTGAGTCGCATAAGAACAACGCCCCGCAGGTGCAGGGCGTTGTTGGTCATCAAGAACGGAAGATTTTATTCTTCTACTTCTTTGAGCTTCCCATGGGCTTCGATTACCTTTTCCGCCGTTTCTTTCGGCATTTCATCGTAATGCGAAAATTTCGTTTTAAAGACACCGCGTCCCTGCGTCATGGAGCGCAGGATGGTCGAGTATTTATGGATTTCCGACATGGGAACGAGCGCTTTGATTTTTTGGAAATAACCTTCGGCTTCCATTCCCTGGATTTTTCCGCGGCGACCCGAAAGATCGCCCATGACATCGCCCATATATTCTTCCGGAACAGTCACCTCGATTTCGTTGATCGGTTCCAGCAGAATAGGCCTCGCATCCAGAATGCCTTTCTTAAAAGCCATCGTTCCGGCCATTTTAAACGAATGTTCATCGGAATCAACGGCGTGATAAGTACCGTCGAAAATAGTAACCTTTACATCCACAACTTCATAACCGGCAATGACACCCCTTTGCATGGTTTCAATAACGCCTTTTTCTACAGCCGGGATAAATCTGCCGGGCACAACGCCGCCGACGACCGCATCTTCGAATTCAAATCCGCCGCCGCGAGGCAGGGGTTCGATTTTCAAGTGTACATGACCGTACTGGCCGCGGCCTCCGGTTTGTTTCTTATGTTTATACTCGGCGTCAGGGACAACGGCGCGAATAGCTTCTTTGTAAGGAATTTTCGGCTCCAGAAGATCGACTTCAACGCCGTATTTCTGTTTCAACCTTTTTGTTACGATCAATAAATGCAATTCGCCCTGACCTGCAATAATCGTCTGGCTGAGTTTCCCATCGACGATGACAAGGAATGTCGGGTCTTCTTCATGCAGAGAATGCAGACCGTTGGCGATTCTATCTTCCTCTCCTTTGACCTTCGATTTGATGGCCATCCGAATAACCGGCTCCGGAAATTTTATAGGCAGAAAATCTATGGCCAGCGAACGCCCGGCGAGCGTATTGTTCGTATGCGTGTCTTTCAATTTAACGACTGCACCGATATCTCCCGCAACGAGTCTGGCAACTTCCTGACGTTCTTTACCGTTCATCACAAAGATTTGACCAAGGCGTTCTGCTTTTCCATTTGCTTGATTTTGCAGATCGAGTCCGGGTGTAATAACGCCTGAGTAGACGCGAAAAAAAGAAAGTTCGCCGACATGTTCTTCCGAAACCGTTTTAAAGACAAACAGCGACGGCTCTTTTGAAGCGGTGGGTTCCAGAGTAATTGCCTTTTTCTCCAGCCCGCTTAAAGCCTGCACCGGGCCGCGATCTTTCGGCGACGGCGCATGCGTGACAATGAAGTTCAGCAACGGTGCAACTCCCATTCCGGTGGTCGATGTAATGCAGACAATTGGAAAAATTTTTCTTTGAAGAAGCGCCGATCGTAAGCCGTTTCCGAGATCGTTCTCATCCAGCGTTCCCGCTTCAAAGAATTTATTCATCAAAGATTCATCTGTTTCTGCAATTTTTTCGATCAGTTCTTCGTGGAGTTGATCGGCTTTTTGCTTTAAATCGCCCGGAATTTCGTTTTCGGTGAACTTGCCGATGCCGTCTTTATCAAATTTCAACAGCTTCATCCTGATGAGATCAATCACGCTGTCGAATTCCGTTCCCTGATTGACGGGAAATTGAGCAGCCACCACATCGTGGCCGAAACGTTCTTTTGCAGTTTCAACGACCCGGTCAAAATCGGCGTTTTCATTATCGAGTTTATTGATAACGATCATCGCCGGAACATTCAGGTTCCTGGCATGATTCCATACGATTTCCGATCCGACCTCTACTCCTTCAACCGCCTTGAGCAGGACGACGGCGAGATCGGCAACATAGAGCGAGGAAACGACTTCTCCTGTAAAATCGGAATATCCCGGGGTGTCAAGAATATTGATTTTCGTTCCCTGCCAATCCGCATGCAGCAATGCCGCATTGATGGAAATTTTTCTTTCAATTTCATCCGCATGATAATCCGATATCGTTGAACCGTCTTCAACGCGTCCCATCCGGGCTGCGGTCCCGGAAACAAACAATAACGATTCGGTCAGCGTCGTCTTCCCCGATCCTCCATGACCGATAAGCGCAATGTTGCGAATTTTGTCGATAGTATATTCTTTTGCTATAGTTTTTGACAACGGTCTCTCTCCTATGAAAAAAACCTGTTAAATGAATGCGTCTCCGGTACAACTGAGAATCTTCGCTAGCCTCTCGAGCCAAAGAAAGATCCGAAGCGGCCGAACAAATTACTCAACACCGAACCGATCTGAGAGAACGGTTTTTCCAGAAGATCCTGAATGTTTTCCTCAAAGCGGACGACATTGTCCGTAATGCGCCGGAATGCAGTAAACACACCATTCACCATATTGACTTGATCGTCAATTTTCGAAGCAATAGCGCGCATTTTATCGGAAACAATCGTAAGATTTTCCAGTAAAGGTTTCAGATATTTGTTCAATTCCACGATTTCATGCTGAAATGTTTCAAGAACCGCTTTCAGACGTATCAGGACGACAATGAGATATATGCAAAGTGCCGAAGCACTCAGCAGAGCTGCTATTTTTGATAACTCGACTAATGTTTCCACTCAGATTCCCTTCTCAATGAGTTGTGATTGATGAGGAAACGATAACTATGCATTTCGCTCACCCTTGCTGCGGGCGTCGTTCATAATGCGTTCGGCATCTCCCAGGAGAGAATCTGCGCGCCTGCGGGCATCGTCAACCAGCGTGGAGGCCTTTGCCTTGCCTTCGTTGATAATGTCAACAGCTTTGGATTTTGCACGCGAAATGTATTCCTGTGCATCCTCGACGATATCTCCTGCTTTTTCGCGCAGATCTGCCCGCAATTCCTTGCCGGCTTTCGGCGCATACAGCAGCGCCATCGCCGCACCGATGATACTTCCGGCAATGAATCCTACGATCAAGCCTTTCGCCATGCCGTCATTTTCCTGTGCCATAAAACCTCCAATTTAATTCAATACATGAATCAATTTTTAGAAAGAATCATTTACACTATTTTTTCCAGTACGATTCTGTGCGCTGTCGAGGCCTGCCGCTTTGAGAAGCGACAGGCTCAACGATGTTCAAAACCGTACCTAACGGATCTTCTTCTTATGACGCATCTTTCGCAGGCGTTTTTTACGCTTGTGCGTCGCCATTTTGTGGCGCTTACGTTTCCGACCACACGGCATACGGTGCTTCCTTTCTTTAGTTCTTTTGAAGTGATTGTTGATTATGTTGATTTAAAATCTGCACGGCTCTTTGTCCTATTTCCGTGCCGGGTCCAAGAGCAATAGTTTTCCTAAACCATTCATTCGATTCCTGTAAATTGTTTTCTGAGAGAGCGACAATTCCGAGATTGAAATGCGCGAGCTGATGCTTTGGATTGTAATGTAATGCCTCAGACATTTCTTTACGGGCTTTTTCAAGATTGCCGGTTTCTTTGTAACAAACTCCCAAATCCACGCGCGCATCGGCATCTTCCGGTTTTTGTGCAAGATACCGCAAATAGTAATCGACAGCTTTGTCGAACATTTGATCGTCATGAAACATATTCGCCAGATGCAGTATGCTTTCGCTGTCGTTCGGATTTGCAGCGATTGCTCGCTCAAGCGAATTGATTCCTTCTCTGTCTTGCGTCCCCGCTCCCGGGTTGCTCGCAGCGGCGCTCTGCTGTGTCGATCCCGCCGGTTTCTCCATCAATATTTCATAAAGGAAAATACCGGCCGCAGCAACGGCTAAAAGAACTACAATCCGGACCTGTTTGGAAACTCCCTGCCGCGCCTGAGGCATCTGCCGCTTTGAAGAAAATTCAGGCGGCCACTGGACATCGGCGCCGCAAGCCGTACACCGCAAAGCAAGAAAGAGGATTTCTTTTCCGCAGCTGCCGCATAATATTTTCGGTTCCACTGCCGGCATATCAACCCTTCTTTTTCAGCTTCTCGTTGACAACTTGTTTCATCTCTTTTGAGACTTTAAAAACAGGCACATAATGCTCATCGACCATTACCTGAGCGCCCGTTCGGGGATTTCGCGCCACCCGCCCTTTGCGCTTTTTTACTTTAAAGCTTCCGAACCCTCGAATTTCGATATTCTTCCCTTCCTTCATCGCACTGATGACAGTCGAGATAAATCCATCCACGACGGCTTCGGTTTCCACCTTTGTTAAGCCAGTGGCGGAAGCAATAACATCAACGATATCGGCTTTTGTCACAATGTGTCCTTGGCATTGTTAATTGGAAGATGTAAATTTATACTGGAGAAGCGGCTGATGAAAAAAATCATTCTTTAACTGCGAAAGATCAGAAGCGGCATCGCCTAAAAAACGATCCACTAAAGATTTGTGCTTTTGTTCTTTTACGACAGTCGGCCGTCCGCTGATGCCTCCCAGCACTGCTGCAATTTTGACCGCATCTTCCATCGTACCGAGCGTATCGGCAAAACCAAGATCGACAGCCTGTCTTCCGGTAAAAACTCTGCCGTCTGCATATTTTTCCACATACTTCCGGCTCAACTTTCGTTCTTTTGCAACGACATCGACAAATTGATCATAAACATCTGTGATGAGCGTTTTAAAATACGCTTTTTCCTCAACGGTGGTTTTACGGAACGGTGAGCCTGCGTCTTTTAATTTTCCCGTTTTGATGGTCGTTTCATCGACTCCGATCTTTGCCATCAGATCATGATAATGCAGGAACTCCATAATGACCCCGATGCTGCCGGTGAGCGTACCTGGATTGGTCACAATCCTGCTCGCTCCGCAAGAGACATAATATCCGCCGCTTGCAGCGATGGAACCCATGGAAACGACGACCGGCTTGCCGCCGTCTCTTGTTTTCTTTGCTTCTTCGTAAATCTCCTGACTTGCAGCAACTCCGCCTCCCGGAGATTCCACACGAAAGACAATAGCTTTAACGGAATTGTTTTCCCTGTATTTTTTAAACTGCCGCACAATATCCTCGGAACCGGTTATCTGTTCTCTCAATTCGATAACGGCAACTTTCGATCCGGATGTTGAAATTGAAGTGTCTTCCTCATCGGAAAACAGCCAGGAAAGAACGGATATCGTGACAAGCCCAAATAACAGAATCAAGACACCAAAAATCCCAAGTATCCATTTTCCTGTTTTTGACATACGTATGAGCCGGCTATAATGTTCTAAGTTCTTATTTTGCAATAAATTATGAAATAGAGGCCGGAAAGTCAATAAAAGAAGAGGATATTATTCCGCCTCTTTTAAACATCGAATATCGTCTGAAAAGGCTCATTCAAAAGTAAGAAGCATCGTCTGCCAAAGAATAAATGTATATTTTTCAGAACAAGCGGGCAGATGTTCAGCATATTTTGAATTACTCCGTTTTTCCGTTTTCCGCTAAAAAACGTTCTGCATCGATCGAAGCCATACATCCGGTTCCAGCGGCACTGATAGCCTGCCGGTAGCGCGAATCGGCGACATCGCCGGCCGCAAAAACTCCGGGAATATTCGTTTCCGTACTAAACGGTTTGGTCCTGATATATCCGACACTGTCCATATCCAAAACACCTCTGAAAAGCTGCGTGCTCGGTTCATGACCTATACCCAGGAAAAGGCCGTCGCAATGAAAATCGCTTACAGCTCCCGTCTTTAAATTTTTAAGTTTCAAGCCGGCCATTTTTTTAGCCTTACCGTCCTGCGTTCCGATTATTTCCTCAATAGTTGAATCCCAGATAAAATCGATTTTTGGATTTTTATTCACCCGTTCCTGCATAGCTTTTGATGCCCGGAGTTCATTCCGGCGGTGAATAATCGTCACACGGGAAGCATGATTCGTTAAGTACGACGCTTCTTCCAATGCCGTATCTCCGCCGCCGACAACGGCAACATGCTGATTCCGGAAAAAAAATCCGTCGCATGTTGCACATGCAGAAACGCCGAATCCTTTGTATAACTCCTCCGAAGGGATATTAAGCCATTTTGCAGAAGCGCCGGTTGCAATAATAAGTGCATCGACTGTATAATTTTCGTCGTCTGCCGTAACCGCAAACGGCCGATGTGAAAGATCTACCACTTCAACAGTTTTGAAAACAGTTTCCGCTCCAAACCGCTGAGCCTGCCGCCGCAGGATTTCCATCAATTCCGGTCCTTGCACACCGTCCGGAAAACCGGGATAATTTTCCACATCGGTCGTAATCGTAAGCTGTCCGCCGGGCTGCTGCCCTTCAAAGATTAAGGGATTCAGGCTGGCGCGTCCCGCATAAATTCCAGCCGTCAGTCCAGCCGGTCCGGAACCAATGATGATGAGTCTACGATGATTTTTGTTTTCCTTGTTTTCCATAGAATTTCCCGTTGTTCGATAGAGTGTATTTAATAAGATGCAAAATATTCAGAAAAGATTCATTATTCATATAGCCTGTTTTTTTCTTTTGTAGAGTCCGGCACGCTGCCGGGCAGATAAGTCGTCAAATCTACAAATCGGATGACATTATTTGTCCGTCTGCGAGACGGACTCTACGACGGCCATCTGAGAATAAATTTTGCATTTTTTGCGAGCCCCGAGCGCTTTGTTCGCTTGACTGCGCTTTTCGCAAACCGCCGTGAGAACTCTTCCTGAGTCATCGCAGCAAGTTCTTCCAGAAGCGGAGCGATGTTTCCCTGGCGCGGTGAAAATCCTTTTTCACTTGTTTCTTTTGCAAAAGAATTCCATGGGCATACATCCTGACAGATATCACAGCCATAGATCCACCGGTCAAATGTTCCGGCCAGCGCTTCCGGCAAATCTCCGCGGTGCTCGATGGTGAGATAGGAAATACACCGGTTAGAATCGATCACCCGATCTTCGACTATCGCTCCGGTCGGACAGGCATCCAGACACGCCGTACAGCTTCCGCATAAATCGACCCCGGGTTCGTCGTAATCCATTTCCACATCGAGAATGATTTCACCCAGAAAAATCCACGAACCCATATCCCGGGTCAACACATTGCCATTCTTGCCCAGCCAGCCGATTCCCGCCTTTACTGCCCAGGCCTTTTCCATGACCGGACCCGTATCGACATAATATTTTCCGCGGCAGCCGGGAACAAGAGTTTGGATGTACCCAAAAAGCTGTTCCAATTTTGTTCCGACGATTTCATGATAATCGTCCCCCCATGCGTAACGGGAAATTTTGCAATGCTGCATTTCCGAAGAATGATGATGCGGAGTGTAATAATTTATTGCAACGCAGACGATTGATTTTGCCCCCGGTACGATATTCCCCGGATCGGTTCGTTTGTGAATATCCCGTTCCATCCAGTGCATTGAAGCCTGAAAACCGCGTACCAGCCATTGGCTCAAACGGACGCCTTCCTCCTGCAACGGTTCGGCGCGTGCGATTCCGACTTTTGAAAATCCCAATTCCGCTGCATATTTTTTAATCAGAGATGATATGTCCATGGTTCAGTCAGAAATGAGAAAATTTATTCCGAGGTTCCGGCCATTCCATCCATAAATCGTTTTCCCGGATTTCGACAAGAAACGTTTGCAGCCGCCCGTTTCCGTTGAGGGCACATCCTGACTGCAGATCAAAGCTCCATCCATGCATCGGGCACGTTAAAATATTACCATCGACAATTCCCTTATGCAAAGAGGATATGTGCTGATGAGGACAAAGATTTTCTACCGCATAAAATTTATCACTCGCTTGGAATACAGCGATGTCTGAGCCGTGAAATCGGACACAAAGAGGCCGGGAACGGGTTACATCTTCTTGAGCAGCAATTCTTTCAAAATTTTTATCCATTTTCATCGTTCTGCCATTTTCAACGCTTCTCTGCACTTCAGCGCCCCTTTTATCTAACACTATAAACAAAAAAGTCGGTTCCTCTGCTGAAGAACCGACTTTTTTATAGAATTAAAGATCTTATTTACGGAAACGTGAATTTGCAGGACTAAGCTCGGCGATGTTTTTTTCGGGATGAAGCTTTTTCGCTTTTTCATATAAACCTGCTTCTGTTTCCGAATGATCGGGGTCGGGAACGCAGCAATCAACCGGACAAACAGCAGCGCATTGTTCCTGGTCAAAATGTCCAACGCATTCGGTGCACTTATCAGGAACGATATAGTAAAAATCCGCAGAAAGCGCGTCGAACGATTTACCATTCAATTCATATGCGGTTCCGCCGGAATAAATAGCCGTATTGGGGCATTCCGCTTCGCAAGCTCCGCAATTTATACACTCTTCCGTTATTTTTGTTGCCATAATAATCTCCTTAACATTGAAATATTTAACTCAAAATTGCCGTTTTTCGTCTGTCACAGCCTTCGTTACAGTATAACGAATATGCTAAAGAGACATCCGAAATGCAAGGGGAAATTCGGGCAATATTCACGATTTTTTGATTAAATATCGTCGTTCTGTTATTTTTCCATTGCTGTCGTAGACATAAAGCAAGGGAGCGCCGGTTGGAATATTCAATTCGAGCACCTGTTCCTTGGTCAAGGAATCGAGTTTCATGACAATCGATCGAAGACTGTTGCCATGCGCCGCTACGATGACATTTTTACCGGCAGCGATGTCGGGAAGAATTTTCGCCTCAAAATACGGCAATGTTCGCGCAGCCGTATCCTTTAGACTCTCGCTTATCCCGTCCGGATTTAATTCGGTCTTATCCTTTGGCGGGGGGACATCGTAACTTCGTCGCCATACTTTAACTTGCTCGTCTCCGTATTTCTTTGCAGTCTCGGCTTTATTCAATCCCTGCAGTGCACCGTAATGACGCTCATTCAAAGCCTGATCCCGCTCAATCGGAAGGCTGGCTTGTCCTGTAATGCCGAGAATGATGTCGAGTGTTTTTATTGCACGCTGTAAAACGGAAGTATATCCTTTATCGAAACGATAACCTCTTAAAACATTTCCGGCATCTTTCGCTTCCTGTTCTCCTTTGGGAGACAGCGGAATATCCACCCAGCCCGTGAAGCGATTCTCAAGATTCCATTGAGACTCGCCGTGACGAATTAAAATAAGATTTGGCATTGTTGTTCCTTATTTATGATCTTTGATGTTTTTGTTTTTCTATTTTTTTTGAATTGTAAAATATCGAGCTTCCGGATGATGAACGATGATCGCATCGGTCGTTTGTTCCGGCTGCATCATCCATTCATCAGTTAACGTCACGCCGATCCGTTCCGGCTTGAGCAATTCGAATAATTTTTGATGATCCTCAAGATTCGGGCATGCCGGATACCCAAAACTGAAACGCGAACCTTGATATCCCTGACTGAACAATCGTTTAGTCTCTCCGGCATCTTTTCCTCCGATACCGAGCTCCGCGCGAATTTTTTTGTGCCAGAGCTCTGCGAGGGCCTCCGTTGCTTCGACACTCAGCCCATGGAAATAAAGATATTCTTTGTAGCGGTTAGATTCAAAAAGCATACGTGAATATTCCGATGCACGTTCTCCCATCGTCACCATAGAAAACGCTACGGTATCGACCTTCGTGGATTCAACCGAAGCAAAATAATCGCTGATACAGAGATACCGATCATTTCCCTGCCTGGGGAAAGTAAATCTTAACTGCTCCTTTTTCGAACCGGCATCGGCAGCCGGTATTGAGAGCGAGTCGGTCCGGTAGATAATTAAGTCATTCCCATCTGATTGGCAGGGGAAAAAACCGTACACAACCTTTGGAACAAGCAATCGCTCGCGTTGAACCATTTGCTTCAATTGTTCATATTCCGGAATTACTTTTTCTTCAACGGTTCTGCGATATTCTTCGGCCCCCATCGTTCCCCTGACTAATCTCCATTGACCGCGGAAAAGCGCAGCCTCATTGACAAACGGAAATATTTCTTCAAGTCCGATCGAATCGACAACCTTTGTTCCCCAAAAAGGAGGAGTCGGAATAGGTATATCCGTATTCACGGCAGATTTTTTCGGGGTATTGTTTTCCTCAGCGAGCATGAGAGCAATTTTCGCCTCGGAACCCGTCAACAGTTCTTCGTCCTCGATCTCTTTTGCCGCAGAATTATAACCCGCGGTCCCATGTTTGATGTCCTCCATAAGCTTCAGGCCTGAAAAAGCGTCGTTTGCATAAAACACCGAGCCCTTGTAGACCGATCGCAGATCCTGTTCCACATAACGCCGCGTAAGCGCCGCTCCGCCCAGAATAACAGGCAGGGATATATTCCGCTCATTGAGAACTTCCAGATTTTCTTTCATCACCAAAGTCGATTTAACCAGAAGGCCGCTCATGCCTATAGCATCTGCATGTTCGCGTTCCGCCGCTTCGATCATTTTTTCAATCGGGCATTTAATTCCAAGATTGATAACCCGATAACCGTTATTGGTCAGAATGATATCGACCAGATTTTTTCCGATATCGTGAACATCTCCCTTGACGGTGGCGATCACCATCGTTCCTTTGCGGCTGCTTTCGATTTTTTCCATAAACGGTTCAAGGAATGCCACAGCCGTTTTCATCACTTCTGCGGACTGCAGAACAAACGGCAATTGCATTTGACCCGAACCGAATAAATCCCCGACAACTTTCATTCCATCTAAGAGAATCGTATTAACAATTTCCAGCGCTGCATGGGAATTCAGAGCCTCTTCGATGTCGGCCTGCAAGCCCACCTTGTTGCCGTCGATGATATGGTTTTTTAACCGTTCTTCAACCGCTGCACCGGCATCATGCGGCGTCTCTGTTTTCGTCGTTGTTTGACCCGCATAATAGGCCATGATTTCGGCCAGCGGATCGAAGACGACCTTCCTCTTTTCGCCTTCCCCTTCCCATTGCCGTTCATCAAAAATGACTTTATGGGCAAGTTCTCTCCCTTTTGCATCGATGGTAAAAAGCGGCTGGATTTTCGAAGCATGAACGATCGCCATATCCAATCCGGCCTGGACGGCATAATGGAGAAACACGCTGTTCAGGACATTCCGGACTGAGGGCGACAATCCGAACGAGACATTGCTAACACCAAGGGAGGTATGGACTTCCGGCAATTCTTTTTTAATAAGCTTGATCGCTTCCAGTGTCTCCACAGCAGAACGGCGGAATCCTTCATCCCCGGAGCCGAGCGTAAAAGTCAGCGCATCGAAAATAATATCGTGCGGCCGCATTCCGTGTGTTTTTACGGCAAGATCATAGATCCTTTTTGCAACGGCAAGTTTTTGCTCCGCTGTTTTTGCCATCCCTTGTTCATCGATGGTCAAAGCAACCACTGCTGCGCCGTAACGTTTGCACAGCGTGATAATTTTTTCCAGCCGCGCTTCACCGTCTTCAAGATTGATCGAATTGACAATGGCTTTCCCGCCGATCTGCTGAAGCGCAGATTCAATCGCACCGGCCTCCGTGGAGTCGATCATCAGCGGTGCGGTGACCTGTCGATTGAACCGCGATATGATTTCCTTAAGATCGACCGTTTCATTCCGGCCTACATACGCAGCACAGACATCGAGAAGATGCGATCCTCCTTTGACCTGCTCGCGGCCCATAGCGACGATACCCTCCCAATCTTCTTTCAGGAGAAGATCGCGGAACAATTTGCTTCCGTTCGCATTGGCCCGTTCCCCCACGATGGTCGGAGGATTATCGGCCCTCAGAGGTACGGATTGATACAAACTCGAAGCACTCGGCACGAATTCGTATTTCCGTTCCTTCGGAGAACATTGGCCTACGCTCTTTGCAAGCTGTCTGATATGTTCGGGGGTCGTGCCGCAGCAGCCGCCGACCACATTGACGCCGAGTTCTTTAACAAAGTGCGTGAGGTACCGCGTAAATTCTTCCGGCGTAAGATGATAATGCGCATGGCCGCCGACGTTTTCCGGCATGCCTGCATTCGGCATAACGAAAAGCGGCAGCGGACTCAAACCGGAAAGCGTCCGGATGTGATCCGACATTTCTTTTGGTCCCGTGGCGCAGTTTAGGCCGAGGACATCGATATCGTACGGTTCAAGACTCGTCAATGCCGCCGATATTTCAGTGCCCAGCAGCATTGTTCCCATCGACTCGATGGTCACCGAAGCGATGATAGGAATTCGTTTCCGCAATTGCTGGAAACAAGATGCGATGCCATACAGCGCGGCTTTTGCTTGAAGAATATCCTGACATGTTTCGACACACAGAAGATCGGCTCCTCCGTCGATGAGTCCGCGCGCTTGAATTTCATAAGACTTGGCCAGGTCTTCAAATCGAATATGTCCCAGAGAGGGCAGCTTCGTACCGGGTCCCATAGAGCCCGCAACGAACCGCAGGCGTCCTGAATGAGAATAGTCATCCGCCATACGTTTGGCAATGCGGGCAGATTCCGCATTTATTTCATAAGCCCGATCCTGCAGTCCGTATTCTGCGAGAACGACGCTTGTCCCGCCGAAAGAATCGGTCTCAATGACATCGCATCCGGCTTCCAGATAGTCCCGATGCATATTCTCCACTGCGGACGGCTTGGAAAAGACGAGAATTTCATTACATCCCGCAAGATTTTCACCGCCAAAATCGTCCGGCGTAAGATTCTGCCCCTGAAGATGTGTTCCGGTCGCACCGTCAAAAACGATAATTTTTTGTTTCAGAATATCGAGAAAAGTGTTCTTCATCCAGCCAATGTTCCTGCAATTCCAAAATGTATCGTTGTATTATTTTCAGTAAAAAAAATCCCAACGTAATCAGCGTCGGGTTCTGCTAGAATTCAACGCTTTAGCTGTTGTCCAATGGCCGCAAGCTGTGATCAAATCGCCATAAAGTACCGCGGAGAGAGAGGGATTCGAACCCTCGATAGCAGTTACCCACTATGCAGGTTTAGCAAACCTGTGCCTTCAGCCACTCGGCCATCTCTCCCAAGGGTGCTGATTGCTTAAATTAAGCGAAAAGTAGGTCAAGAAGCAAATCTCTCAACGGCACGCAACCCTGCAGCCGACACCGGCGCTGCCCCTATGGGATAGTGTCGGACGCCGCCCGCGACGACCTACCGATAATATTTGACAATATTCTCGGGATAAACTGTCGCGGATGCAATGTATTCTATGGGGGCGTCGGCTATAGGAGATATTTGATAGTCGGACAAAATAATTTTAAAATACGCTGAGTTGCATTTTTTTAATATGGCACATACATGGCTTTGACTCAACCTTAGAAAAAAAAGCCCCGGAAAAAAGTCCAGGGCTTCTACATTGAATGATGCGGCCGCATTAAAAAGGCAGATCATCTGCTTTTTCGGGCGGAGCAGGTTCCTCTGAACGTGCAGCAGGTGCGAAATCGGAAGCTCCGCTTGATCCTCCTTTGCTGTCGAGCATCAGCATCTGGTCGATGACGATTTCCGTCACATAGCGTTTAACGCCATTTTTATCGTCGTAGTTGCGATATTGCAGTCTCCCTTCGACATAGACTTTGCTTCCTTTTTTAAGATATTCTCCGCAAATTTCCGCCAATTTTCTCCAGGCAACAAGATTATGCCATTGCGTTTTTTCCTGAGCATTTCCATCCTGATCTTTCCATGTTTCGTTCGTCGCCAGGCTGAATGTCGCGACTGCCACGCCGCCGCTCGTATAACGCAATTCCGGATCCTGACCCAGGTTTCCGATCAATATTGCTTTGTTGATACTCCGTGCTGCCATAAATTTCTGCTCCTATATTCGTGAATTTCATCCCCATTTCCGATGTAAAGTAGCGCTATTCAAAACGAATGTCAAGGAACAAATCCCTTCCCTCCACGACATTCACCGGTTGATGCGTATTCTGTGTACCGTATGTGTCGTCAGCAGGTACATCCTATTTCCATCGACACAGATGTCGCGCAGGTCCTGAAGCGGCGTTTCCGATATGATATTTGTTGCCGGCACCGCGCCGGACTCACTGCCTTCAAGAGAAAAACGATATACTTCATCCGGTGAAACGACCCAGACCTCTTTTTTTGTGAGACAGAAGCCGCATGCTTTGTTGAGTATGCCTTTTCCGATTTCCTGTATAAAATTACCGTATACATCATACACCAGAATTCGCTCGGGTTCCAGGACATAGATTTGCTGAGACTCTGAAATCGAACACGTGAGAGGATTCTGAAGCTTTCCTTCTGCCGCTTCGATATCCCCGAATGAACGATCAAAGGTGCCGTCGGGAGCATATTTAACAATTCTATTATTCTCGCCGTCGAGCACGAAAAACTCTCCGGAACTTGTTAGGACGATGCCGAGTGGATATCCGCAATTTTTGGCATTGTCCGGATTTCCGACCAACGACCATGAGGAAATAAAATTCAAGGAGCGGTCATATCGTTGGATGCGCCGATTTCCTTTGTCGCTGATATAGACATTGACACCGTCGGCCACGATGCCCGTCGGAGTATCGAAACTTGTCTGCGACCAACCGTATCCGCCGATCACTTTCGGGCTCTCCTGCGGCTGTGTGAACATGCTTACTTGATTTGTATGAGCATCCGCAACGAAGATTTGTTTTTGATAATCGACGTATATCCGGTTTGCGTCTTCAAACAAACCGAACGTTCCTTCATCCACAAGGGCCATAGTGTTCGGTGTCCCTCGTGCCCAGGCAGTCGCTTCAAAAAAAACAATGGCAAAAACGTACAGGATGCTCATTAATTTCCTCTCTGAAGTATTTAGCCAAAAATTGCATGGACACTTGCTTTGCAGTATGTTCGATTTTCAAACGGTACTTACGATATTAAAAAGACAGAATCAACCCCCATAAGAGGATCCATAAAAAAACAGCGAAGCCCCATTATTCAATAATGAGACTTCGTTGTTACAACTCTCCGACAATATATCAATTAACGGTTTGGAATACGTATTACTTACTGTTAACCGTTGTCACCTGATTCAATGTCGTCGATGGTGTGTGGGGGTTCGCATCGATTTCATCCATTGAATACAGATATCGCTGCGGGAAAACTGTTCCCGTTATCGGGGTAATCGTATGGACCACTGCCAGAGACGAAGAATCCGTATACGTGATTGCAAAATTCACACGACGGGCGAAGTTAAACCCTTCCATCTGAAGCATCAACGCAAGATATTCTTCATTCAATATCGACTGCAGCAACTTTGTACCTGTTACTGCAGCATCCATGGAAGCATATTCAGTCAGGCTCGAACCATAAACGTTGTTTGCATATGTTCTTGCAAAATTTAAATATGTCAGAGCGCTCGGCAGATCGCCTTTACGATAATATGCTTCTGCTATAAGCGTCAATGTTTCCGAAGCACGGATTATCGGGAAAGAATTGGAAATGGCGCAAGCACCGTCTACATAATTTAAATCCAGATATTTTGCTGACTTACTGTAGTAATATTGCATCCGAGCGGTATCGACTGATTTGCCATCGACATTTCGATAATACAGCATGGGCTGGGCAAAGGTTACACTTGCATCCATGTATCCAGCGCGATCATTCTGAAGGAATGAATACCAAAGATTCTGATTTCCGCCCTGGGCAGTTCCATGCGTAAAGGAAATATCATCCGCACCTGTCGTAGCAATCATTCCTTTCAGGCCGTTATTGATGACGCTATCCATGTATGCCAACGAATAAGAATAATATCGAGCAACATGCATATAATAACGGGCCTTCGCAGAATACGCCAGTTTTTTCCAAAGCGAAATATCGTTTCCGGAGGAGAAGATATCACTGGAGAGCGATCCGTCCAAGGTTGCGAGATCGGCAATGCCTTTTGTCAATACAGTCTGGACATTGCTGTACACCGTCAGCTGATCATCAAACGTCGGCTGGATATTCTTATTCACCAGTACCTGATTTGCCTGGCTATAAGGAATATCGCCCCACAATGCCGTCATCGTTCCCATATGCAAACCTTCCAGCACTTCAGCCGCACCGCGAAGATTCGCTTTTGAGGTTGCTTTACCTTCAACGATTTTAATATTAGCGAAGCAATCCACATATGCGGTCGCCCATGCATTGCTGAAGTCCTCTGACGCAAGGGAGTAATTCTGATAAGATGCATATTGTTGAGATGCACCGGTTGCTTGTTGTGTGAAAATTGCAGCCAACCGAGCCAACTCTCCTTCATCGAACTGCATATAGGCCAATTGGGCACCTGAAAAAATATTCACTTCAGAAGCATCGGTAAGCTGCGTAGGGTCATTATTAAACCCTTCCGTAAATTTCTCGCATCCATTGAGCATCACCATGAATGCCATGACTGCAAGAGGATATATGATATATTTCAATCTCATGTTCAGACTCCTCATGATTAATAATCAAACTTGATGGAAAAGACGTATGTTTTAGTACTCGGATTGTTGAAATAATCGATGCCCTGACCATTGGTCGGTCCAGTCAAGTTCGTCTCGGGATCGATTCCACTATAATTCGTCCACAACTTCAGGTTCCTGCCCGTGATACTAACCGTCGCAGCCTGCATCCCGATAAATTGCAATGGGAAAGTATAAGACAGCGTCACTTCTTTTAATCGGACAAATCCACCATCTTCAACAAATTCTTCCGAAGGTCCTGCGAAATTTCCTCCAGGGCCTTGTGTAAAGAAATATTGATCAACGATAACTTCATTATCACCGAATTTCGTAACATAGCCTCGGTAAGAATACGAAGTTATCGTCGTTCCATCGGCTGCATAATTCGGTTTATATATCGACGAACCCGCAGCGTGCAACTGTGCAGGAGTTTTGCCCGCATAGTCTTTCAAGGTAGACGATGCATTAATGGTAGACCACCAGGTTTGATCGCCGCTCGTACCAAAATACGATAACGAGCCTTTTACTCCGTTAAAGACTTTGCCCCCCTTTTTAATGTCGATAAGAACATTCAGGGATAAGCGGTCATAACGGAACGTATTGGAAATACCGGATCTCCAATCAGGATTCGGATCGCCGATAATACCATTTGTTTCAGATTTATAAGGGAATCCATTGGCATCCAACGCTAGTTTTCCAGCAGCATCTCTCTCCCATTTCGTACCATATAAGACACCAACCGGCTGATTCAAGATCGCACGGGAAGCCGGATCTGCAAATCCTGCGAGGAAAATAGACGTAACGCCTTCCGGTAATGCAGTCACTTCGTTCTTGTTTTTCGACCAGTTTATCGTTGTCGACCACGAGAATCCGCCGAGATGCAGCCAATCAGCAGTCAATTGAACTTCGTACCCATTATTTTCAAGGGTTGCTGCATTTAAATATTCATACTGGAACCCGGAAGTCGGTGCAATTTGCAAAGCAAGGATAGCATCCGTTGTTTTACTATAGTATCTTGTGATCGCCAACGCTGCGCGATCGTTCAAGAATCTAAAATCACCTCCGAATTCGGTTTCTGCTGTCATTTCCGGCTTCAGATTAGGATTGCCCATAACGTAGGATCGTTTTACAGCACCGTTATAGTCTTTTCCCTCAAGAAGTTGAGTTGTCGCTTCCCATCCATCTCCTTCCGCAGAAGTACCATAATAGGTGTTGGTTTGATAGACGCTGGGTTGATTTGCAGCCGTTCCGTATGCAACGCGAAGTTTACCGTAACTGAGTGTCGAATTGTCTTTTAAATCAGGCAATTGCGTAAATTGCCACGCCACGTTGGCCGATGGATAAAAATATGTCTTGGCAACATTATCTCCGTACGTGGAAGCACTTTCATCACGCCCGGTTGCAGTCAGGAATAACTGATCGTAAAAATTCAACTTCAATTCACCGTAAAAAGCAGCAGATCGCGTGGTAAAATGCTGCTCGGCGGTCGAAACGGTTGAGCAATTTTGCAAAGCATAGAGACCGCTCGTGATGATATAGTCTGTACCTTCAGAATAGAGATCGTCCTTATTTTGATGATCTAAATGAAAGCCCAAAAGCAACGATCCATCAAAATCGTCGGAAAACTTTTGAGTGGCTCTCGCCATGATATCGCTATTGACTTGATATTCATTGATATCTTCCCTTGTCAAATACCCGGTAGCATACGAGGCATCTTCATATGGGTAATCCGTTCTTCGTGTTTCCGCATAGTAATCCATACCGACACGGTACGTAAAGTTCAACCATTTTGCCGCATCGTAGCTGAATTCCGTAGTTCCGAAGAAACGGTCTGTCTGATATATCGTCGGTATGTTATAGATAACGAAGAGCGGGTTATCATAGATTGTTCCTCCCGGTGTCGCAGTCGGGTTTCGGAATGAACGCTGTTCATTGTACGTAATAGCTCCCGATCCATCCACGTAATTAACCAAATACGGTTCGCTGTTAAAATCGGCAGGCGTACGATATGCATCAAGAAGAAGCCCGGAGACGTTCGATCCTTGTTGTACGCGATCGCTCTTCGATTTCATGTAATTTGCATTCACACGTATCGTAAAATCGTCCGAGAATTTCCTGGAGACATTTGCTTTCATTGTAGAGCGAATAAAATCACTATTTGCTTTTATAATACCTTGTTGGAACAATTGATCCATGTCAAGGTAATAATCACCCCATTCATCGCCTCCTTGCAACGTTACACCGGAATTATTTGAAACCGCAGTCCGGTAAAGTTCCGCCGCGTGATTATATGTAGCTTTCGACGGATTTGCAGAAGTGTCTGTTCGAAGCCATATCGGATCGCCCCAGCTTAGCTTGTATCCGCTAGAATACATAGTGTTGATACCTTCGCCAAAACTCCGTTGTAATGGCTGTTCTTTCGATATCTGATCGATATATACCGTCGAACGAATTGATACGTTTAATTTACGTCCTGCTGAAAGGCCGCTGATTTTCCCATTTTTCGTGGTGATAACGATAACACCATTCGCTGCGCGCGATCCCCAAATAGACGCTGCGGAAGGACCCTTGTAGATTTCGATCGATTGTATGTCGTCCGGATTGATATCCGTCAAATGCGATTCTGCAGAAACGCCGCTGACATTGTTCCCATCGAGAGAGAACCCTTTCGAACCATTCACCGAATTGATGATCGGAACGCCATCGACGACAACCAAAGGTTGGTTGTCACCATTCAGTGAACGCACACCGCGCAAGATAATTCGTGTAGCCGAACCCGGATCACCGCTGGTTTCAGTTGTGTACACACCGGCAGCCTTGGCACCGAGATTCGATATAATATCATGCGCTCCGGTCGTTTCCAATTCCTTATCCGTTACAGTGGAAACCGAGACAGCAAGTTTTTCTCTTTCAGCCTCAGTTCCAATCGCCGTTACAACGATAGGATTGACCTGAACCGCACTTGCCGTCAATTTAAAATCGACCACCTGCTCTTCACCGGCGCCGATCGTTATCAACTGCCGAACAGGAGTATAGCCGATGAAGCGCACCAATAATGAATACGATCCGGGAGAAAGATTTGCAATGACATATTTCCCATCCTGATCGGTTGCTGCACCATATGCAGTTTTCTCAACAAGTACCGTCGCACCCGGAAGAGTGGCACCGGTCTGATCGTCGGTTACGACACCTTTAATAGTACCGTTCTGCGCCAATGCCGCATTTGCGACGAGCGCAAGCAGCATAACGGCAAAAAGGACGTAGCCACAGATTTTTTTCATAAATAGGCTCCTCTTAAAAAATTAATTCATGAATGTTAATCAAAAAACAATAGCATCATGCACAATAGGAAAGTTTTTTCAATGCTTGTGCAATTTAGGAAAAGCAGAAAAGTAATTTTTAAAACTGTGTTCTTTTCTTCAAGCTTGCAACATCCCGAAAAACCTAAGTTGAATCCTTTTTCCCAGACATAAGCAAACCTCCTTCTTAGAGAAATGTTTTGTGCGAAAAGGATTTACTCTCGGATCGTTCCCAAAAAGAGTAATCAGGCAAGAATTAATTACAAGAATATTTTGTTTGCACAATGGTGTCCTTGCGCAAAACAGGTTCACACCTCCTTCTTCTTTGGTGTTTATTCTAAATTTGTAAATATATATAACTTGTCATTGAGTTTGTCAAGTGTTTTTTAAGAATATTTTGTCTTTTCAAGGAATTTGTTCCCGGCATTTTATCAATTTCCCCGGCCGGAAGATCAAAAAAAAGACTCCGTTTTTACGGAGTCTTTTTTTATTAAACTGCTTCTTTTCTGCTCTTTCGAGGAGGTTCTATATGATCCTCCATGTCCTTCAGCAATTCCAGGCGACCAACGCCGCTGACAATGGAAAACGGCACAATCCCGCGGCAGCTCCCGTCNNAAGCCAGTCCATCATCATGAGATCGAGAGGCGTCGGCTCCTGCCGCGAATCTATCAATTGCAGAGCAAGTCCGATTTTTTCTTCTCTCTTGAGAAAGTCCTCAATAAGCCTTTTCCATCCTGCCTTCATTTGCTCCGGAACTTTTGCATATCCGTATCCGGGAAGATC
>PMML01000101.1 GCA_003162695.1 Ignavibacteriota bacterium
GATGTAAATTTCATTTTACCCCCCAGGCCGTTCGCTACAGCCTGAAGCACCCGCCACGATGCACGTGCATCCCGCATCGTCCCTTTGCCCCACCGGTCGTTTGGCGCGGCAAATGCATCCCACCGGCTCATTGATAAATTTTCCAGCCTGCGTTCCTGTTCTATCGTTACCACTGCAGGCCTGAGGCGCTGAATTCTTTTTTGGAAGTTTATCATTGTTCCGTGCCGCTCCATTGCATTCGAGACGGAAATCACATGATCGGCCAAATCCGTCGATTCGCTGCGCTCCGAAGCATGAACGACAAGCAGTTCCAGTTGAGGCAGCACTTTAAATAATTTTGAATCGAGTGCAATATTATCTTCCATGACATAGAGAACTTTAATCGATCGTTTGACGATATTTGCGATCAGCGTTTCCCGGTTCTCGCCATCCTCAACCGATTGCAGACCGAGAAGACGTACGCCGCTCCGGTTCGGCGTTTTATCCGCACGGATCAATATTTCATCGTCTTTTCCTTTTTCTGCGTGGGAAAGAAAAAATAAATTCTTCGTTCCGATAATATCACGCATGAGGCGGAGAAAGACATAATTGTCTTCGTTGGCAGCATAGGGAGAAGCAATTCCGGCGATTTCGTTTTTCTTGTACGTCTTGAGATCGGAAATAAGCCGTGAAAGCTCTTCATCCCACTCTACTTCCACCTGTACGCCGTCTTTTTTTTGAAGACATCCATTCAAGACTTTTCGTTCGTTTGCATGTTCTATGGATCTAAGCCGCCCCTCATCGCACATCCACATATCGTTGACTTCCTCATTGAGGCGAGGCGTCAATCGCAGGACTTCGTTATTACGGACCCAGACAAACATGTTGCAGCCGCGGGCACAGCCGGTGCAAATGCTTTCCGTCGAGGACATTTCCCATACGCGTGATTTAAACCGGAACGATCTGCTTGTCAGCGCGCCGACGGGACAGATTTCTATGACATTCATGGAGTACGGATTATCCAGCTGCGTTCCCGGAAACGTTCTAAGAACGACATGCGTGCCCCGTTCCGTAAAGGTTAAAACTTTCTGACCGGCAATTTCCTCCGAATACCGTATGCAGCGAGAACACATAATGCATCGTTCATCGTCGAGCATGACGTTCGGACCCAGTTCGATACGCTTGGGCTTGTGTACTTTATCCTCCTGGAACCTGCTGACTCCCCGGCTGTACTTATATGTATAATCCTGAAGCTTGCACTCCCCGGCTTCATCGCAGATGGGACAATCCAGGGGATGATTGATGAGCAGGAATTCCATGACGGCGCTCTGCGCCCGGACGACTTTTTCGCTTCGTGTTTTGACGATCATTCCGTCCGCCGCCGGCGTTGCACAGGCGATAACGAGCTTCGGCATTTTTTCTACTTCGACAAGGCACATCCTGCAGTTTCCGGAAATTGAAAGTTTCGGATGCCAGCAAAAATGGGGAATGTCTATTCCGTTCCGGGCAGCCGCTTCCATGATGGTGCATTTGGGATCGACTTCGAATTCTTTGCCGTCTATAGTAATTTTTATCATAAAGAACGTTCAATGTGCTGCTGTGCTACGGTGCTGCCGTTCGCTGTCAAATGTTGATCAGTTTGTCAGTTTATCGGTTATTCAGTTCATTTGTTAATCGGTTCGCCGGTTAATCAATTTACAGTTTTCAATTTGTCGTTCATCTTTCATCAACGACCCTCTGTNNCCTCTGTAGCCGACACCGGCGCTGCCCCTATGGGGTGGTGTCGGGAACACCCGCGGTCACCGCCCGCGGCTACAAAAAACATCTTCGATGTTTCCGGGACAAGTCCGTCGCGGCTACAGATATAGTTAAATAAATTGCCCTCTATACACATTCAGCGCTTTTTCTATAATCTCAAGCGAACGCTGTAAATCGGGAACGTTCAGCATAAATGCCAGGCGCACCTCGTTTTTTCCTTTGCCCGGCGTTGCATAAAATCCCTGCGCAGGAGCGACTAAAACCGTTTCGTTGTTGTCGTCGAATTCTTCAACAAGCCATTTTGCAAAGTGTTCCGCATCGTTGACCGGCAGCCCGACGACTATATAAAAAGCTCCCTCCGGTTTGTAATACGTCACATCCGGAATTCTCGTCAATCGCTCATAGACGGCGTCGCGCCGCCGGTGAAACTCCTCTACCATCGGTTTGACGAAAGCATCCGGATTATTTAACATCGGAACCATGGCAAGTTGTTCCACGGTTGCTACCGATAACCGAGCCATTCCGAATTTAAGAACTGCATCGAGAACTTCTTTGTTTTTTGTCGCAAGAACGCCCACTCTGGCTCCGCACATATTGAACCGTTTTGAACAGCTGTCCACTAAAATAGCCTGTTCGAAAACTTCCGGAATATTGGCGATGCTGATCGGCTTTTTTTCGTACGCAAACTCCCTGTACACTTCATCGGAAATAAGGAAGAGATTATATTCAAGCGCAAGATCCACCAGTTCCCGCAATTCTTCCTTGCGGTACACTTTTCCGGTCGGGTTGGAAGGGTTGCAGAAAAGAATAGCCTTCGTCCTTGGTGTGATGTGTTTTTCTATTTCTTCTTTTGACGGCAGTTGGAAACTGTCTTCGATGTGCAGCGGAATCGGCGTCAGTTTTGCGTTTGCGATGGAAGCGAATCCGGCATAATTCGTATAGAACGGTTCGAAGACAATAACATCGTCTCCCGGATCGCAGACCGCACAAAGGGCAAAGATCAAAGCTTCCGAGCCTCCGGTTGTAACGATCATTTCGTTTTCGTGAAAATGAATGCCGCAATGGAAAAAATAATTTTTCCAGGCATTAAGAACCGGCGGCAGTCCATTCGAAGGCGCGTACTCGATTGTTTTTTCTGAAAACGCATGCATAAAATCGCGAACTGCAAGAGGCGATGCCAAATCGGGCTGACCGATATTCAAATGGAATATTTTAATCCCTTCTTTTTTCCTTGCTTCGGCAATAAAAGCAAGTTTACGGATTGGCGAGCCCTGTATCTCTCGTGCACGTTTTGAAATGGAAATTTTATTGAACTTTACAGATGATTCACTCATGGCCTTTCCTTGTAAATGACTTTTCTAAAAATGTTCTTTTGTCTGTGTAGCCGACACCGGTGGTGTCGNNCCGCCCTCCTGCGGCGGGCAAGGTGGTGTCGGGAGTTCCCGCGGTCATCCCGAAAACATCTTCGATGTTTCCGGGACAAGCTCGGTCGCGGCTACAAAAAACATCTTCGATGTTTCCGGGACTACAGTTATTTTTCCTTCTCCGGCCTAAAAACTATCGTAATAAAACGCGAATCGTGGAATAATTCCCGGGCAACTTCTTCCACCTGTTCTACCGTGACGCTCTCGATCCATTGAAGAATTGCATCCTGAGACGATAATTCCCCGAAGTATAATTCCGAACTTCCCAGTCTGAGCATGCGGTTGGAAGTACTTTCCAGGCCGAGCATTAAACTTCCTTTGAGCTGCGACTTTGCACGATCGATTTCCTTTTTCTTAATGGGCACCGATTGCAGATTTTTAAATTCTTTCCAAAGCAGGTCGATGCAGCGATCGACATGCTGATCGTCGGTGCCGATATACGCACCGAATGAACCCGTATCCGAAAGGTGGTTGTTAAAACTATACACGGCATACGCAAAACCGTAACGTTCCCGAATATTCTGGAAAAGCCGCGAACTCATCCCGTCGCCCATAAGCGTGCTCAGAACCTGTAAAGGGAACCGCTTCTTGTGCCGTATATCGAATCCGACGGTTCCCATGCAAATGTGGGACTGCGTAATATGTCTTTTATAATCGAATCGCCCGTGCGATATGGACGGAAGGGCTGCCGGCGGCGCCTGTTCCGGCTTTCCCTGACTCTTTAAAATCCCCAGATAACGATGACTCAGGCGAACGGCTTCATCATGCGTTATATTTCCCGCGGCCGCAACGACAATCCGTTCCGGTGCATAGTGGATCCGGCGAAAATTCGACAGCTGTTTTCGTGTAAAAGCCCGAATACTCTTCTCCGTACCGATTACCGGCAGAGCCAGAGGATGCGAACCGAACAAGATCTTTTCAAAATAATCATGTATGACATCGTCCGGATCGTCTTCCGCTTCGTGCAATTCTTCAATAACTACGTTCTTTTCTTTGACTATCTCTTTGGAAGGGAACGTTGGATTGATAATCATATCCGATAGAACATCCATCGCAAGTTCCACATGCTCATCCAGAACCCGCGCATAGAAACACGTATGCTCTTTGCCCGTAAATGCATTCAGATACCCCCCTACCATTTCAAGGCTCTGGGCAATTGCCAGCGTGCTCCGCTTTTGGGTTCCCTTAAAAACCATGTGCTCGATAAAATGCGTGATTCCATTATCAAGGTCGGTTTCGTACCGGGAACCGATATCGATCCATATTCCAAGAGAAACGGAGCGGACGTGCGGCAAATATTCCGAAACCACTCTGACTCCGTTGGCCATGACGGTTTTTTTATATGAACTCAAAACGGTTTTATCGGTTTCGGGAATACTAAGCTTCGAAAGCGTATGGTTTTTTATTCTTTTCAAGCGTCCTCAGTATAAATATTGCGTTTTGGCAATGATTTACATCACTTAAGGGAAAGATATCGGATTTTTGGAAGAGAAGCAATGTGAAGCAAATTTACGATTTACAATTGTCAATTGTCGATTGAAAATCGTTCCTAGTGCGGAGGTGCTCAGGTTCAATATTGATAAGTTATTCGGTTATTTAGTTATTTGGTTATTTGGTTACTTGGTTCTTCTGTTTACAATTGGCAATCCGCGATTCGCGATTTCTTTTCTCTTCATAGTTTACAATTAAAAAGAGATTGCATTACGCTTGAATATTTGACATCTTTGAACACACCATGGTTATGGCACTTACAACAATCCTGCTCCTTTGCGGTTTTTTTTATACCGGCGTGCATTATGCGTTAACGTTCGGGGTTTTCCATCTTTCTTTTCGTCCTTCCGATAAAAAACCATTTGTGTCCGTTATTGTGGCAGCGCGTAATGAAGAAAAAAACATAGACCGCCTTTTGAATTGTTTATTGCATCAGGATTACACAAATTTCGAAATTATTTTGATCAACGACCGATCGAGCGACCGTACGCTGGAAAAAGCAAGCGAGTTTACCGGCCGATTACCGGGACTCAAGATCCTTACCATTACCCAGGTTCCGGCCGATATGCCGGCAAAAAAAAACGCACTGGCTTCGGGTATCCGCGAAGCACAAGGAGAAATTCTCTGTTTCACCGATGCGGACAGTTTTCCTCCTCCTGCGTGGCTCGGAAATATGGCAGCATCATTCGAACCGGATACAGGCCTTACGGCAGGATTTTCCCCGTACGAAATTCCTTCCGGGTGCAAAGGTTGGAAGCGGCTCTTCTCTGCGTTTATCGCTTATGAAGAATTTCGCGCAGGCATCTGGGCCGGCGGGTCAATCGGATGTAATCTCGGCTGGCTCTGCACAGGCCGGAATCTGGCATATCGGGCTTCCGTTTACAAAGAAGCCGGCGGTTTTGAGTCCATCAAGCGCTCGATCAGCGGCGACGACGACCTGTTTCTCCTGCACGTTCGGCATACCACAAAATGGAAAATTCATTATCTCCCGGGAAGCAAATCCCATGTTCCTACACTTCCCCCGCCATCGTTCCGGCAGTTCATTGAGCAGCGCAAACGTCATTTCTCTGCGGCTCAATATTTTACATTCCCGATGAAATTATTTTTTGCCGCCTATCATTTTTCCAACCTTGTACTGCTGTGTGCCCTGCCGGCGCTCTTTTTCGTGCCGGAATATGCCGCCCTTTTTGCGTGCTGCTACGGCCTTAAATTCATTTCCGATGCCCTGCTGATCGGACTTTGTTCCCGGAAATTTGAAGTAAAACACATGATTCCAAAATTCGTCTGGATGGAAATTTTATATCTGTTCTATAATGTCTGCATCGGCCCGCTCGGATTGATCTTTTCCTTCGATTGGAAAGCATCGAAATGACTATTGCACGGTTCATACAGCAATGCCGGAATTTTATTACACATCCATGGGCGGTCTTCGCCGGTAAATTATTTTTTGCAGCTGCAGCACTCTTTTTTGTTTTTCAGCTTGTCGATGTACATTCCATCGTCCGCCTCTTTGCTGCTGCAGACGTCCGATTTCTTCTTTTGGGATTCGTTCTTATTCCGGTTAATCTCGGTATCCGCATTATCCGTTGGAACATACTGCTCCGTTCGATTAAGGAGCACCCGTCATGGTCTGAAACTACACGGTCCGTCATGCTCGGCATTACAATCGGATCATTCACTCCGGCAGAAATCGGCGATTTTGCAGGCCGCACACTCCACTTGACAGAGATAAAAAAATCCATGGTCATCGGATTGACATTTCTCGACCGGATGCAGATACTTCTGGTTTTTTGTATTACGGGAGCCCCGTTTGTATCGTTCGTATTGTTCCCCGGCAGCAGGACAGCGGCCGTCCTTTCATTTTTTCTTGTCATCCTGAGTCTTTTTGCCTTTGCTTTTTTAGGCAGCTCCCGGTTTCCTCTTTACCGGTTTTTTTCGCGATTTCCAATGTTCGAGCGTATTGCCGCCGGCATGTTCGCTCTCAACCGCCGCCGGCAAATTCTTTCCTTCCTCTTTGCATTCTTTTTCTGGGCCGTTATATGTCTGCAAATGTTTTTCTTCTTCAATGCATTTGTCCCGTTAACGCTCCGTGCAGCTGTCATCGGAACATCTCTGGTTTTATTTCTTAAATCATTCGTGCCGTTTTCCATCGGCGACCTTGGTGTCAGGGAGTTGACTTCTGTATTTGTTTTTTCACATTTTGCGGTATCGAACGATGCTTCCGTCAATGCCTCCCTGCTGATTTTCTTTGCCAATGTCTTCGTACCGGCGCTTTGCGGCATTCCGTTTATTCGATCGATGGACTTCTCGGCTTTTTTCCATGCTTCACGTCAACTATTCAATAAACAACAGTAACGGATTCATTTGTGTGTGAAACTATCGCTCTTTGCTGTCTTTGTTTTTTTACACTCTATTATCTTTTTTTTCTGACCCGCGTTCAGCTGGGTTTTACAAAACTGATTCGGCGTCCGCATTCGGAAAAAATTCCCTTTGCCAGCATCGTCGTAGCAGCACGGAATGAAGAGCGGAATATCGGCCGGTGCCTGAATTCCCTGCTGCAGCAAAATTACCCATCCGCCCGTTTTGAAGTAATTGTTGTGGACGATCATTCTGCGGACGGGACGATTCAGAAGCTTTCAGATTTACGCAAATCTTTTAAAAATCTAAAAATCTTTTCTGCAGACGCAGAACAAAGCGGTAAAACGGCAGCTCTTGCACGCGGAATAGAAGAGGCAAAAGGCGAGATTATACTCACAACCGATGCGGATTGCTCGGTTTCGAAAAACTGGGCTCTCACAATGGTGAGCCATTTTACGGAAGGCGTCGCTATGGTTGCAGGTCCCGTCCTGGAAACCGGCGGCGTCTCGTTCTTTTCCAGGATGGAAAAACTGGAATTTCTCGGCCTTATATGTGTCGGAGCGGGACTAATCGGATCAAAACGTCCGATTATTTGCAACGGCGCCAATCTTGCTTACCGGCGCGATGCCTTTTTTATTGCCGGAGGATTCGGTTCCGGTGATGCGCCGAACGATGATGAAATGCTGATGAACGTCATGGTAAGCAGGCATATCGGTTCTATCGATTTTGCATGGGAATATCCGGCAATCGTTTCTACAAAATCGAACAATGACGCCATTTCCTTCTTCCGGCAGAGGCTTCGCTGGGCTTCAAAGAAAGGGCATTACTCGGACTGGACGATACTCCTCGAACTTTTCTTTTTATATCTATTTTTTCTGAGCGCTGCGTTCTGTACCGTGCTCCTCTTTTGGCTGCCGCAGCTCTGGCTGCCACTCGCGGTTAGTTATGCGGGAAAAATTTCTGTCGATTTTCTGACGCTGCGGATAGGCGCGAAGCTCTGGGAACAGCGCATTTCCGTCTTCCATTTTTTCATTGCAGAGCTTCTCCATGTTCCGTATATTCTCATTGCGGCAGTTGCCGGACAGTTAATTCCGCTTCGCTGGAGAGGGCGCACGATTCATTCCTGAAGTGGAACTGCGCGGCGAGCTTCTGTAGCCGACACCGATGGTGTCGGGAATTCCCGCGACCAACGGTCGCGGCTACAATGTTATGTCGGGAGTTCCCGCGACCAGCGGTCGCGGCTGCAGATATAAACTTTGGGCATTAATGACACATGCGGCAATTATCTTGAAATATCCCATTGCATTGATAGAACGATTGTTTCCATCGATTCTTTGCAGAACCAAGTCGCAGGGAATTCATTTGACATTCGACGACGGGCCTCATCCTGCAGCAACACCCGTTGTTCTGGATATCCTTAAACAGTTCGGCATTCAAGCAACTTTTTTTCTCAACGGCGAGCATATCGACTGGTATCCTGAACTTGTCCGGCGCATCGTCAAAGAAGGACATTCCGCCCAAAACCATGGATACACGCATCGGAATCTTTTCCGGTGCAGCGCGGCGGTTGTCAAGGATGAATTATTGAAAACCACCGAAGCTATTATGCGGCATGGAGGTTCCACGCCGAAATATTTTCGGCCTCCATTCGGTTTTTTCCGGAATGAAACGCTGAAGATCGCCGCAGAATGTTCTTTGAAGCCGGTACTCTGGTCTTTCGATTCGAAGGATTATTTCCACCGGGAAAAAACATTCGACCGTTCCATCGCCCGCCATACATTCACGGGCGGAGAAATTCTGTTGTTCCATGACAACGAATCCACATACGGATCTGCAGAAAAAACGGTTCGATCCCTTGTCGATTTTCTATCGAAACGTCATTTTGCATTTTCTGCGATAGAAGAATGAAAGGTGAATTATAAAATATGAAGTCTGAAGCATGAATTTTGAACTCTTTTTGATTATCGCAACTTTTTGTTACAGCTGCCTTGTAATCCTGTTTATATATGGCTTGACCCGGACCCGGGATCGCGCCGGACATGCAACTCCTTTTGTGTCCGTCATTATCGCTGCACGCAATGAGGAAAACAATATCGAGGATTGTCTTTCTTCGGTTCTTCGACAAACGTATCCTGCAAACCTTTTTGAAGTGATTGTCGTCGACGATAATTCAACGGATTCTACTGCAGCTATTTGTCAACGGTTTATGGCACAATTTCCGAATCTCCTCTGCGTTTCCGCTCCCGAAAATGATGACCTTCGCGGCAAACCGAATGCACTTGCCTGCGGCATCGATGCGTCGCACGGCGATGTGATTCTTATAACGGATGCCGACTGCACGGTGCCTTCCACATGGGTTGAATGTACGGCGCATCGTTATGAGGGGAACATAGGGCTCATCGGCGGAGTCACATTGCAGCGGAATATCAACTGGTTTGAAGGCATGCAGTCTCTGGATTGGGCGTTCATTCTCGGGATGGCGGCGTCGACTGCAGGGCTCGGTCATCAGCATGGCAGCATCGGAAACAACCTCTCATTTAGAAAAAAAGCATACGACCAGGTAGGAGGTTATCGAAAACTGAAATTCAGTGTAACGGAGGATTACACGATCGTGCAGGCCATCATCGATTCCGGCGACTGGGATTACATCTACCCTGTCGATCCGAAGACGACTGTGGAAAGCAAACCGTGTCCAGACTGGAAAATGCTTCTCCGTCAAAAGCACCGCTGGGGAAAAGGCGCGCTGGACATGAAATTTTCAGGTTTTGCTATTATGGCTATCGGCTTTTGCATGCACCTGGCTCCATNNTATGCTGTACTGGGGCGAGGTTGTCCTTTCCGCTTCCATGCTTATGGTGAAATTTATTTTTGATTACATGTTCCTCTATCGATTTTTGAAACGAGTGGAACGCCTTGCCGACTTGAAATGGTTCTATTATTTTGAGGTATATTTTATAATCTATGTTATACTTCTCCCATTTCTCGTATTTTTCGGCGGAAAGGTTCAATGGAAGGGACGCAGTTTTTAACGATTTTAGACGCATTAAGGCTTTGCGGGAAATTTTTGGGATTGTTTTTTCTCCCCGTTGTTCTTTATGCCGAAACGCATTATCGTTTTAAGTACTTTTTCAGCTTTCTCAGCAAGCCTGAACCGGAAATTATTGCCGATGCACCGCACAGGATCGATCCGCAAAACGATCTTCCCATATTGTTTTTTGTAAAAGACGCCGACCGGTATCCATGCGAACTGATTGAAATTGCAGTTAACCTGAAAGGCAGTTCCGTATCCGAACGAATTGTTCTTTTTTCCGGAATATATAAATTGTCGGAGCGGTTCTGGTGGCGGATATATCACATTCCGGTATCGCATTTTCATGGCTTTGTAGAAAGCGACGTGGAATTTACAATTCGCCGAAAAGGCAGGATCAAGAAATATCATAACGACAATTACCGCACTTCCGGTCATACACCGCTTCGCACGTATATTTCCGGCGACAAGCTTCCGCAATTTGACAATCTCTTGTTCGGGGAAATTCATTCGCATTCAAATTACACAAACGATCAGGTAGAATACGGCGCTCCGCCTGGAGCTTCTATCGAGTTATGCAAGCCGATGGGATTGTCTTTTTTCTGCATAACAGACCATTCCTACGATCTGGACGACTCAATCGACAATTATTTGGAGTTTGACGGTACTTTTCCTAAATGGAAAGAACTCGATGCGGAAGTTAGGAAGCTGAATGAGACGGATAATAAATTCATCGTCATTAAAGGAGAAGAAGTAAGCTCCCGGAACCATAGAGGCCAAAATGTACATTTTCTTATGCTGGGCAACGAACGGTTCCTTGAGGGCGGCGGAGACAGCGCCGAACGATGGCTTCAAACAAGAAGTGAACATTCCGTAAAAAATCTGCTGGACATTAAAGAGCCCGGAAGCGTTGCGATAGCGGCTCACCCTTTTGAAGGTGTCTCTATACTTCAGAAAATATTGCTCGGCCGCGGGAAGTGGCAAAAGAACGATTTTGAAGACGATCGATTGCAGGGAATTCAATTTATCAACGGAGCGCTAACACATAGTTTTTATGAAGGATACGAGTTTTGGAAGAACCAGCTGCTCTCCGGAAAGAAGATATTTCTTTATGCCGGGAATGATGCCCATGGAAACTTTAACAGGTTCCGTCAAATTGGAATTCCCTTCCTTCTTATAAAAGAACATGGGGATCAGCTTTTCGGAAAGATGCGGACAGGCGTTTATACGCCCGAATTCACACTGGAAGCTCTTCTCAAAGCTTTGAAAAGCGGACATTCAATTGCTACAGACGGCCCAGCTATAAATTTTACAGAAGAAAACAGCGAAAAATCAATTATTGGATCGTGCCTTTCTACAGCATCGAAAAATTTTTCATTGATTGCAGTTTCCACGCCTGAATATGGAACTCTGAAAAATATCACAATTACGGCGGGTATAAAGGGGGAGAATTTTGAAAAAGTGATTTTTTCTGCAGATTTTCCAAACGAATACAGATTTAAGAAAAATTTTGAATTTTCGACAGATCGCGATGCATATATTCGGGCAGAAATATGGACTAATCCACTTAACTCTTGCGATAAAAAATCACACTTTTGCCTGACAAATCCGTTCTGGCTGATAAAATAACGCTCTGCGGTTCGACGTGCTGCCGTTCAAAGGTAGTCTGTCTACTTGCTATTTTATTGTAGCCGCGACGAGCT
>PMML01000098.1 GCA_003162695.1 Ignavibacteriota bacterium
ATAAATTAAAATTCGGCCATCGCGGAGCGAATCATCCGGTCAAAAATCTTTTGACGGAAGGCATTGAAATTACATCGCAAAATCACGGCTTTGCCGTCGATCCCGATTCGCTCGATGCCGGCACTGTCGAAGTGACGCATATAAACCTGAACGACCAAACAAACGAAGGCATCCGTCACAAATCGCTTCCGGTTTTCAGCGTGCAATATCATCCTGAGGCCTCGCCGGGTCCTCACGACAGCGACTATTTGTTTGCGCGGTTCATCGAAGAGATGGAAAAAGAGGCGCGTTGAACATTTTAGGTTCCGCGTTTGGTATTTGAAAGTAATCGCTTTTACGTATATTCATCGCAGTGAAGAATTGCAGAATCCGTGAATCTTCAATTGCCCGGAAAATTTATCAGCAGGAGTAGAGAAGCCATGATTGCAGAAACCACGCACAACGGTCCGGAGTCCGAAAAACCTGTGAAACCGCAGGAGATTCAGAAACTCATAGATTTAAAATCTCTGGAACAGCGGCGTATCGCACTCTGGGGACCTGTCGACGACGATTCTTCGAAAGAAGTTGTCGGAAAATTGCTGTATCTGGAATCGATCAAACCGGGAGAAAAGATCACCTTCTTTATCAACAGTCCCGGCGGCATGGTCACATCCGGATTCGCGATTCTGGATACTATGAACTTGATTTCCTCTCCGGTTGCCACGGTCTGCATGGGTATCGCAGCATCGATGGGATCGCTTCTCTTATCCGCCGGTCAAAAGGGCGAACGGTATATTTTCCCGCTCGGCGAAGTGATGGTTCATCAGCCCAGCACCGGATTGCTGCAAGGCTATTCCGCAGACCTGGAAATTCATGCAAGGCAAATTCTGAAAACAAAAAAAATTACAGCGGAAATTCTATCCAAGAACTGCGGTCAGCCTATAGACCGCGTCATGAAAGACATCGAAAGAGATTTCTGGATGGACGCAAAAGAATCGATCGAATACGGAATCGTTGATAAGCTTTATAAGCTGTGAATAGAAAATAGCGAATAGTAAACTGCAAATCGTAAAGGAAAAACAGTAAAAAGCAATCAGCTGACGAACAAAATAATTAAGCAACTTTCAATTGCAGCACTGCACATTACGAATTGTCTTCTATTCTTCACGGTCTACTTTTCACTATTTACCATTCTTGAGCTATTTCTTTCCGATCAGAATCTGGTTAGCGTCTTCTTTTGTAAGCCGGTTCATGAATTCTCTGAATAGCTGATATTCCTCCACGGGAATAAATGTCTTCTTAAAAATAATCCTTCGCTCCGCTTGAAGAACTTTTCCGTCGAATGAAAGCGTTTCCTTATAATCCGCAGCAGTGCAGGAAAAATTCGCTTCCGGAACAAGCTCTATCGGCTTCATACCGGCCGGGAACTCTATGCTTGCACGCTCCACGATCGTATCCGAACCGAACCATACCCTGAGCGGATATTTTCTTTTTTCCAGTACCGAGAGTGCGGACTGCCGGTACTCCCCTGCCCAAGGCAGTTTCATCGCTTTCACCGAACCGATCTCGGTGAGGTAATTCGGAACGTCGAATGAATATTTCAGATCGAATACCGGTTCGAGATTGTCCAGATTGACAAACGAGAGTGTTTTTAATTTCGCGTTCGTAAAATCTTCCGCCAAAAAATTCGACAATTGTTTCTGCTGGTCAGCTTCTCCCTTTTCGGCATACGGAGCACGGGCGCCTGCCGTCAATGCACCCGTATAGTGAGAATCCTGATCGATGGAAATCGAATTATCCTCGCTCAGAACGGCATGATACGTTCGCATAATATTGTTCGGAAGCCATTGTTTCGGAATCTGAATGAACGGTTCCGTTTCTCCCGGTTTAATCAGCAGACAAAAAGCTCCGTGATCTTCCCCCGGGACGCTGCCGTACGGATGGAACTGCGCCGTCAGGTCCGAATACTGAATCCCGCTTTCCGTCTGGATGCCGATAATGCAGTGATCGAAACCAATCGAAGGCAGTTCATTCGGATTCGATCCGATACTCCTGATGCGCGTTAAAACATGATAGGCCGGGATGCCGGCTTCCTTCAACATGGCGATGCCGAGAGTAGCGACATCTTTGCAATCGCCGATCCGGTTCACAAGAACGTCACGGGCTTTTTGCGGAATGATTCCGGACTGCCGGAATGGAACACTGCTGTAATGAATATTCGTGACGATGAACTCGTATATCTTCCGAATTTTTTCCTGCGTCGTCCATTCCTTCTTTTCTTTGAACAAGTCCGCGACCTGCTCCTGAATTTCGAACGAACTCTTTGTTCGCGTGTAAGCGAGATCTTTATACCAATCGACGACCGATGTCCACGACGGGATGGTCGAGATCGAAAGCAGCCTGCCGACCTGACTGAGCGGCGGCATTGCCGGTTCTGCGGCTAAAGCAGACTCCTGGCTTGCACTCCACTCGTACAAATCTCCTTCTTCCGTTTTTTTCACTACAGGATAGTCATCCATGTTGAATGTCCGATGGGAAAAGGAAACGCCCGGCGGAACAAGAAGAGAATACCGGATAAGCTTGACCGGTAAATGCCCGTTGAAAAGAACATTATCATTGAACATGGTGGTCACCATGTTGATTCCGGTCTGACGAAGTCTCCATTTCATATACACAAAATCGTCCGGCTCCAGCGTTTTGAAGACGACATGTCCGTCATCCACATCGGCTTTTATTTCATAACCGTTTTTTTTGATCACCACTGCTTTCTCGACAATCAGCTCTTCGCTGCCGCTGTATTCGATGCCGTATTCCTTCATCATATCGATGCCGCGGCTGTTGAAGACGCGCACGAGCATCTCCCGTTCGTATTCGGTCGCTCCCTGCGCATATAAAACCCGCCTGTTGTCGTCCAATAAAACGACTGCCGGATCGTTCGGGAAACTCAACGACGCGGGGGCCGTTCGTATAATTTCTTTTATGTCCTCCTGCGGAAATTTCTTAAAAACATTTTCCTTCCCTTCGCATTCCCGCATCAAATCGCGGGCGCGAAAATTCCCCGGATCGCACAGCAACGCACGCCGGCAGGAAGAATCGGCGGATTCTTTTAGATTCTGGGCAAATTGAATTTCCGCCTGCTTCGTCCACAGCGAAGAACTTGTGGGACACAAGGCAAGTGCATCTAAAACCGAACGATTTGCTTTTGTAAAATCGCGCATATCCAGATACATCGATGCCATCTCAAGACGGTAATTGGCATCCGACGGTTCTAACCGTAAAAGCTTGAGAAATGTCTCTTCCCATTTCGCCTTCTTCGATGCCTGTATCGAAAGCTGTGCGAGATCTTTTAACGCTTCCTTCGAATAGACACGTTTCAGATAATGTTCGACGACGGCGATGGCGCTGTCTGCTTCACGCGTTCTCTGCAGGGTGAGCATGGCATTGAGCCGCACGAAAGTCCAATTATTCGGATAACGCTTGCTAGCCTCGCTTACGGCATCCGAGAGTTTTTCAATCTGCTGTTTTTTTGAGTACAACTCTATTTTTTCGCCCAGTGTCAATTCAGAGTTCGGCATGAACGATTCCAGTTCGTCAATGCCTTTTTCAGCTTCGTCGTAATCTTCGTTCTGCATGGCGCGGGCAATGCGGTATTCGAGCGCATCCGGAATTTTTGCGTCCAGTGTCAGCAGCTTTTCATACATTTTTGTTATTTCATCTGATTTCTGCCCGCGGCCGTACGCCTCGATCTGCCGGAGCAGAATGATGCCGCATGAAGGCAGTTTTTGCAGCGCTTTGCGCAGGAGCAGCTCGGCAGGAATCGCCTTATCGTTGTGAAGATAGCTGTCCGCAAGAAGCAGATAATTTTCCATATCGCCGGGGTGTTCTTCGATCATCCGCCGGAAATATTTTTCCGCAAACAATTCCTGCTGATTATTCACAGCAGAGGGTTGATGCGGATACGAACGTTTGTCGATCGATGTTTGAAGACCCGGAAGCGGATTCCCGAGCGTGTCGAGAATACGAACCATAAAATTACAGCGCGAAATTTCAGAATAGCCCGCTTTAAGAAGAACACGGTTCCATCCCTGCTGAAGTTCCGTGCGCGTGCAATACGTATCGAGGTCGTTATTATATTCTTCCGCATTCTGCAGAATCAGATTATCGTTCAGGAACGCTTTCAGCGATCCGGATGTGCCGATACAGACCTGCACGGCCTGCCGGGCCGGGCTGTAGATAAAGCAATTGGCATAAAAGACCGAAAATTGATTTGCAAAATAATGCGTCAGGTCTATCCAATGATCGCGCCTCGACCATTTTTGGGCGAACCAGGAAACAGGCATGCCGTTCTTGCCGCTGTAAACGGCTTGAGGATCGAATGTTTCTTCCGGCGAAAACATTCTATCAAAACCGGAAGCGGAAATATTTTCGAAGGGACCGATCAAACTCCATTGATCGATCGCATTTTGTGCATCGTAATATTTTTTGGACAGGGGAATATCATTCAGCGATTCCTTGTAATCCCCCAGAGCTGCATTTGCCATCGCTCTCAGAGTAGAATTTGTGGAAGGTGAGCCGGCAAGGCAGCTAAAAAGATCGATCACGTCTTTCCGATTGGAAAAATTTTGACTGCGGAATAAGAGAACCTGCCATGCTGCGAACACATACGGATCTGGATTTTTTGCAAGAGGCAGCGCAAGCAGCAGCTGATGCGTGGCAGCTTCGAATTTTTGCTGCATCGAATACAGATAAAAGAGGCCCGCGGGCGCCCGGAGAGACCTTGCATCCGCTTTCTGAGCTGCGAGGAAATACCGTTCTACGGCAGATTGATCGTTGCGATTCCATGCCTGCCAGGCGGAATCGACAAGCGCATCAGCCGACTGGGAAAATGCGGAGAGGGATAAAAGAGAGAGAAAATAAAGTGAGATAAAAATTCGTCGTAAGTTCATTCAATCGTTCCTTCCGGACTTATTGACCAGTGTTAAATGTTCCTGCTTTAATCAAGTAAAAAAACAATTGATCGGCAAGCTTGATAAAGAATGGTTTCTGCATTATTTATTAGACGCACGAGGAGCCAAAAGAGTGTCAGAGGTGTCTTTTTTTGAGGGTATACGCCGTCAATAATTGCCTGTCCCCGCCCCGGTTCATAAAACGCCGGAAATAATCAGAATAACGATCGTGTGAACAACAACGGACATTTCTGTAAATACTTCTGCTCTTATCGATTCTCGTGCGGGGCGATATCGTTCGCATCAATGCATTCGAGAGCCTTCTCGACGGCCATTCGTACGGCCTGCTGCGTCTCCGGAGAAAGCTCTTCGGAAAAGTCGAATTGCTTTGCGGGAATACCGATAGCGTATGCCCGGCCCGGCACGCGGCCGTAGACATCGCCGGACAGCGCCAGAAGAATTTCAGGAGAGACAACGTGAGTATGGAACCGGGGAGCCGGATCTGCAGAAAGAGACCGGACTGCGACCTCCGTGATTCCGGCCTGTGCATCGAGAAAAATAACCAAATCCGCACGGGAGATATTTTCAGCCAATTCGGGCATCAACTGATGATCGCAAATACACTGAATATCCGCATCACGCCGGGCAATCAATTCCGCAGCCCTGACCCCCGCTGCATCATCGCCGCGGAGCGTGCTGCCGTATCCGATCACAAGCACGGAACTCATCGACGTACTGTATCGAGCACCTCTCCCCCTGGGCCGGTCAACTCGATTTCCAGCGGCATTTGTCCCAGCGCATGCGTTGAGCAGGAAAGGCACGGATCATAGCAGCGGATTCCGGCTTCCACGCGGTTGAGAATGCCCTCTGCGATCTTTCCTTTTTTTCCGTCGATGAAGTGCGTTGCAATTTGCTGAACGGTGCGGTTCATTGCCAGATTATTCTGTGCGGTTGCGATAATCAAATTCGCTTTTTGAATAACCCCGTCCTTATTCACGTAATAATGGTGGAACAGGATGCCGCGCGGCGCTTCGGAGCAACCGATGCCTTCCGTGCGATTGATGGACGCCAGCGAACGGATATTCGTACCGATCGTCGCCGCATCGTTGAGAATCTCTTCGATCCGTTCCACTGCAAAGAGCATTTCAATGCACCGGGCATAATGATAGTAAAAAGAATTATTCACACAGCCGCTGCTTCCGCCCAGCGCTTTGAACTCCTTGCGCTCCTCTTCGGCCAGAGGTGTTCCAATAAAATCGCAGATATTAACGCGCGCCAGCGGCCCGACACGGTACATTCCGTCCGGATAATCCATCGGCTTGTAATATGGAAATTTGAGATATGACCACGGTTCTACCGCTTCCCCGAAATATTCGAAATAATTTTTCGGCGGCAGTTTATCGGCAATCACATTGCCGTCGCCGTCCATGATGCGGATCAGTCCGTCATAATGTTCAATTCCGCCGTCCGGCGTTACGAGTCCGACAAATAATGAACGGAAATTGCCGAATGCGGGAATTTCCTTGACGAACTTTTTATGAATCTGCTTGATCGTCTTTAACGCAACAGCTACCGTCTCTTTGGCTTCCGGTATCCATCCCTTGATATAATCCTTCTTCGCCGGGTCAAGCGGCTCCCGAACACCGCCGGGAACCGTCCATGGAGTATGAATTTTTCTTCCTCCCAGGATTTCAATGATTTCCTGTCCGAATTTCCGGAGCCGGATGCCGCGTCGTGCAAGCTCCTTATCGGCCGCAATCAAGCCGAACACGTTGCGTGTTGCAGGATCGGAATCGAAGCCGAGAAGGAAATCGGGGGAAGAAAGATGGAAGAAACTCAGAGCATGCGACTGCAGGAGTTGCGCAAGCGTAAGCAGCCGGCGCAGGCGTTCGGCAGTTTCCGGAATATCGACGGCAAGAATATCGTCGCCGGCTTTAGCCGAGGTAATAAGATGACTCGCCGGGCAGATTCCGCAGATACGCGACGTAATGCCGGGCATCTCCCAGAGCAGACGTCCTTCCGTGAATTTTTCAAAACCGCGAAATTCATTGACATGAAACCGCGTATTGACGACATCGCCGTTGTCGTCCAGTTGAATAGTAATTTTTGCATGACCTTCGATACGGGTCACCGGCGAAATTGTAATTGTCTTCGACATAATTTTCTCGTTTTCCGTTCCAATATTTTCAACTCATACGAAGCGGGAGATTGAACTATCTCCTGCTCTTTGCGTCATCGATAAAACCGGAGCCGGTCAGCCGTAGCGTAAATACGCCGGAGAGAGCACCGGTGTTTGACCCTGCAGCAGCGCAGTGACGGCCGACCATATTTGTTCCGCTGTCGGCGGGCAGCCGTGAAGCCACGCATCCACTTTGATCACTTCATGCAGCGGGCGCGCATTCTTCAATAATTTTGCGATCGTAACATATTCATCCGGAATACGAGGATTCTTGTCGGCCAGTTCGATATAGGCACGGTGCGAGATATCTTCGGTCGTAAATTTATTGCGCATCGCCGTCACATTGCCGGTTGTCGCGCAATCGCCGAAGGCAATAATGAACTTCGTGTTCTTCCTGATGATATGCGCCATTTCTTCGTTTTCTGAATTCGTGACGGCGCCTTCAACGAGCGCCACATCGACATTTACAGGAAACTTTTTAATGTCGGCTATCGGAGAATAGACAAGTTCCATTTTATCCGCCAAATCGATAAGACGTTCATCGAGATCGAGAAACGACATATGGCAGCCCGAACATCCTCCAAGCCATGCAGTTGCTACTCTGGGTTTCATAGATAATTTTCTTCTTTCTTTCTATACGTGAATGCCCTCCGCAGAACTGCGACGGGCAGAATCACCTGTTATTCATCTTCTTCTATACCGTTCGTAATCCATTCCCGCTTGGTCCGCGCATTTACGATAAATTTCACAAAGCTGCGTTCTTTTCTCAGTTCACCGACCGTTTGTCCTTTTTCCAGAAGGGCGCCGACCGGACAGACGCGGACACATTTGCCGCAGGAGGTGCAGAGCTGTGAATCGCCCCATGGCTGGTTCATATCCGAAATAATTTCGCAATTGATGCCGCGCCAGGCAATATCCCAGACATGCGCGCCTTCGACTTCATGACAGACGCGTACGCACCGTGTACACAGCACGCAGCGGTTACGGTCGATGACGAATTCCTTGTGCGTGGCATCGAGAGATTTATTCGGAAATAAATACGGAAAACGGACATGATCGAGCCCGACTTCGTATGCAAGATCCTGCAATTCGCAATGCCCGTTCACCACGCACACGGCACATTGATGATTGCCTTCCGATGCCAGAAGCTCGACGATCATTCTGCGGTATTTTTTCAAGCGGTCCGTTTTTGTCCGCACAATCATTCCTTCAGCCGGCTTTGTTGTGCAGGCGGGAAAAAGTTTCGGCGAACCTTCCACCTCGACCATGCACAAACGGCATGCACCGAAAGGCGACAGGCCTTCGAGATAGCAGAGTGTCGGAATGTGAATATTGTTCGCATGTGCGACATTGAGAACTGTATCGCCCTCGTGCGCGCTGTATTGAATATCGTCGATTGTAAACGTTATGACTGCCATAGTTTCATCCTTACTTTGCTTTTATTGCGCCCCGTTTCCTTCATCGGGAACAAATTCGGTAGCCCGTTTCAGTTTCACAGTATACTCGTCCTTGAAAAAGCGGATGGTGGAAAGCACCGGATTTGGCGCGGATTGCCCGAGGCCGCAGAGACTTGTTTCTTTCACCATTACGCAGAGCTCCTGCAGCAGCGCAAAATCTTCCTCCGTCGCTTCGTTCCGGATGACTTTATCGAGCATCATATAAATATGTTTCGTTCCGACACGGCAGGGAATGCATTTTCCGCACGACTCATCCATGCAGAATTCCATAAAGAACTTTGCCACATCGACCATATCGGACGTACTGTCCATAACGATCATGCCGCCGCTGCCCATAATCGAACCGACGGTTTGCAGCGATTCATAATCCACGGGAATGTCTAAATGTTCCTTTGGGATGCAGCCGCCGGAAGGACCGCCCGTTTGCGCGGCTTTGAATTCCGAACCCTCGGGCGTGCCGCCGCCGATATCGAAAATAACTTTGCGCAGCGGAATGCCCATCGGAACTTCGATCAATCCGGTTCGATTGATTTTTCCGGCAAGTGCAAAAACTTTTGTACCTGGACTTTTTTGTGTACCGATGGCAGCAAACCAGGCCGAACCGTTGCGTACAATAGGCGCAATATTCGCATACGTTTCCACATTATTGATCACTGTGGGTTTGTCCCACAATCCTTTTTCCGACGGATACGGCGGACGCGGTTTCGGTCTCCCGCGCCGTCCCATGACGGAACGGAGCAGCGCCGTTTCCTCGCCGCAGACAAACGCACCGGCGCCGATTCGGATATCGATATGAAAACTAAATTGCGATTCGAAAATTCTGTTCCCGAGCAGCCCGAGTTTTTCGGCATGTTTAATGGCAAGTTTCAGGCGGTCAATCGCAAGCGGGTATTCGGCCCGGACATAGACATATCCTTGATTTGCACCGACGGCATAACCCGCCATAGCCATTCCTTCCAGCACCCGATGCGGATCGCCTTCCAAAACGCTGCGGTCCATAAATGCACCGGGATCTCCTTCGTCCGCATTGCAGACGACATATTTTTGTTCCGAAACACTTTTACGGACGATATCCCACTTCAATCCCGTAGGATATCCCGCCCCGCCCCGGCCGCGCAAACCGGCTTTGCGAATTTCACCGATCAATTCTTCGGGCTTCATCTCGGTCACCGCTTTCGCCAGCGCTTCATATCCGCCGGCAGCAATGTACTCTTCGATGCTTTCGGCATTGATCTTGCCCATATTTTCGAGTACGATTTTCTTTTGCGATGAGAAAAAAGGTCCGTTCACATCAATTTGACATTCTTCTACTTTCTTACCCGATACGATATGTTCTTCAACAATGCGCCGGGCTGTTTTTGCATCGACATGCTGGTAGAGCGTCATATCGGCGCTTTGAACGAGCACAAGTGGACCTTCGCCGCAAAGTCCGAGACATCCGGTGCCGACGAGTTCGCATGTTTTACCGAGTCCCTTTTCTTCAATCGCTTTCTTGAATTCTGCCTTGACACTGTCACTTCCGCCTGAAAGACAGCCGGCGGAAGAACAATAGAGGATGCGGCTGATATATTGTTTCTGGCGGGTCCGTTCGTTTTCCGCCAATTCACGAAGTTCGTCGATCGTCATGCTGCAACCTCCTTCTTCTGCTCTTTCCAGAGACGAACGCGCCGAAGAGCTTCATCCGGAGTCAGTTTAGGCGCCACCACATCGTCCAGCACACCCACAGGAGCCAGACCGCACGAACCGATACAGCGGGCAGTAATAAGAGACACACTTCCATCTTTTGTCGTCTCGCCGAATTTGCAGCCGCATTCATGTTCCAGAACTTTTTGAATTTCGATTGCACCTTTAACGTAACATGCTGTACCGCTGCAGACAACAAAGGCATGTTCCCCCTGCGGCTTCAAGCGGAAAAAATGATAAAATGTTGCGACGCCGTACACACGGCTGGGGGGCAATTTCAACGCGTTGGCAACATACATGAGCAGGTCGTTTTCCAGAAATCCGAAAATGCCCTGCGCCACGTGAAGAATCTCTATAAGCGAGTAGCCGCTTGCCTGATGTTTGGTAATTGCACGGTCAAGCAGCTTAAAACGATTATCACCGCTCGGATGTGCGGACTTTTTTCCATCTTGCTGAGTCATAACGATTTATCTCTTTATAAAGTGTTAGAAAAAAACGCAACGGTTCTACATCTCCTCATTACAAATGCATACAAATGCATGCAGATGCACGAAAGAACAATTACAATTCTCTTGCGCGCTTCTTCAGCCATTCACACCATGCCGCAATACCTTGATTTGCCGTGCACGATGTTTCAAAAACAGTTAATGCCGGATTGATTCGCAGGGCGTTGGCTTTCAATGTATTGAGATTGCAGGAGAGATACGGCAGAAGGTCGATCTTGTTAATGATGAGAACCGATGCATTCCGAAACATTGCCGGATACTTGAGTGGTTTATCGTCTCCTTCCGTAGTGCTGGCCACAACGACCTTGCAGTGTTCTCCGAGATCGTAATTTGCCGGACATACCAGATTACCGACATTTTCAATAATCAGCAATTGAATTGCCTGCAGATCTATGTTCCTCATCGCATCCCAGACAAGTTTCGCATCCAGATGACAGCCGCCGTTTGTTACGATCTGCACAACCGGCACGTCGTACTTCGCAACGCGTTGTGCATCGATATCCGTTTGCACGTCTCCCTCAATGACCGCCGTTTGAATAAAACCCTTCAATTCTTCCAGCGTCCGCTCGAGAATGCTTGTTTTTCCAGCACCGGGCGAACTTACCATGTTGAGGACAAACACATGATGCTTTTCGAACATCTGCCGGTTCTGCGCGGCAAGTTCGTCATTTTTTTCAAGGACCTTTCGTTCAACAGTAATAATACTCACGTTGCTGCCTGTACCGCTTCTAAAATCTCAATTTCCGTCATGTCGAGTTCGGCACCGGAAAGCACTTTTGCATCCGGGCTTCCGCAAGTATCGCAAACGACGATTCCCGTTTCGTTTTCCGATACAACACCGCATTTTAAACATTCAATGCGAAAGGGAATATGTTCGATTTCCAAACGCGTGTTCTTCAACGGCGTATCTGCAGTTATAGCATGAAAAGAAAACTCAAGAGAGTCTGCCGCGACGCCGGCGACTGCACCGACCTTTAACCGGATAGCAGCAACATTTTTTGCATCTGCAGGATTAACATGCTGCCGGACAAGTTCTACGATATGTTGTGCAATGGATAATTCGTGCATCGCGGTTCTATTCAAAATAATGTAAAAGCATCAAAAAGCGTACCCGCAATTTTATGATGCTTTCTAATAGAAAATTACGGTTTTCTTGCCAGATATGCAAAGGAAGGCCGTTTCAATCTTTCATTATTGGAATTATAGTACCGGCGTCCCGGGCTAAAATTCAAAACATAGGAAACATTTCGATCCCCTTAGCGTTTGAAGAGAAAGGAACATAATCAATCGTCTTCATTTTACGAAAGGATTTCTTATGCAGAAACACGTTTTTTTCTCTTTCATAATTTTCTTCACTGCCGCATTACTTTCTACGACCGCAGCTCTCGCACAAATGCGGCGTCCGTCGCCGGAAGTCCAGGCCAAGATGCTTAAAGACAGTCTTCAACTTTCAGACGATCAAACGGCAAAAATAACCGACATATTAGCCGAAGCGCAGAAGGACCAACAAGATGCGATGTCTGCAAATCAAGGAGATCGTCAGGCTATGCGTTCAGCGATGATGGGAATTATGAAGAATACGGATAAAAAAATTACGACGCTTCTTTCCACCGAACAGGCTCAAAAATTTGAATCAATGCAAAAGAACCGCAGGGAGCATATGATGCGGCAGCGTCAGGCAAAACAGGACAGCACAAAATAACGGCAAGGGAAAAATGCAAAGGCGCTTTTCAAAGCGCCTTTTTTTTAATATTCTTTCCGGTGCGCATAAAAATTCATCATCAATCCTCCTATAATCATTGCGGCAACCAGCGATGATCCCCCGTAACTGAGAAACGGCAGCGGTATCCCGATAACCGGCATCAACCCCATGGACATCCCGACGTTCTCACAAATATGAACCGTAAAAATTCCCAGCAGGCCTATAATAGCAAGACTACCGAACCGATTTCGCACCATGCCTGCTACATGAAGCCCATGAATAAGAAGGGAAAGGTACAAAGCAATCAGAATCGACG
>PMML01000086.1 GCA_003162695.1 Ignavibacteriota bacterium
ACCAACTTCGGCGTCTTCGTCGAACTGGAAGAAGGCGTGGACGGATTGGTACATATCTCCGATCTCTCCTGGACAAAAAAAATCCGCCATCCAGGTGAAGTCGTCAAAAAAGGGGATAAGCTCGATGTAGTTGTTCTTTCGGTCGATATCGACCAGCGCAGAATATCTCTCGGTCATAAGCAGGTGCAGGAAAATCCGTGGGATGTCTTTGAAGGGCAATATAAAGCCGGCACAGATGTCGAGGGAAAAATCGTAAGGCTGATTGAAAAGGGAGTCATCGTCGAACTGCCCATGGGAGTCGATGGATTCATCCCAATTTCCCAGCTTTCACAAACACCTGTGAGGAATATTGCCGAATCCTTCAAGGTCGGCGATACTCTTCCGCTGCGTGTGATTGAATTCGAAAAAGAAAGCAAAAAAATCGTTCTCTCCGCACTTGAATATCTGGGCGGCAAAGAACAGAAACTCGTCGACGACTATGTCAATGCGCATAAACTTTCACCGATGACGATGAAAGATATGCTGTCGGCTTCGGGAGGCGATACACCGTCTTCGGAGAAAAACATCGATTCTCTTTTATCGGATTCATCGAACAAATAATCGGCTTTAAAAAGGAACAGAGGAGTTGTCCGATTTATTTCGGGCAGCTCTTTTTTTATGATGAAACGCATTGCATTGCATACTCTGGGGTGTAAGCTCAATTATGCCGAGACGGCGACAGTCGGAAGGCAGTTCCTTGATCTGGGGTACACCATCGTCGACATGGATCAAAGCGCAGATGTTGTCGTCATCAACACGTGCAGCGTTACAGAGAATGCCGACCGCGAATGCCGTCAGGTTGTCCGGCGTGCACTGCGCAGATCGCCGAACGCTTTTGTGGCAGTCATAGGATGTTATGCCCAGCTGAAGCCGGAGGAACTTGCTTCCATCGAAGGCGTCGATCTTGTGCTCGGCACGAAAGAAAAATTTGACGTTGTAAAATACGTGAGCAGGGGAACAAAAAATAAACGGGCGGAAATAAATGTTTCCTGCATCGATGACGTTAGGGAGACTGAGCTTGCTTCTTCGCTTGGATATGACGAAAGAACGCGCGCTTTTCTGAAAATCCAGGATGGCTGTGATTATCAATGCTCTTTTTGCACGATTCCGCTCGCACGGGGCAAAAGCAGGAGTGTTGCGTTCTCGAGCGTCGTCGATCAAGCCGTCAAAACTGCAAAAGCAGGATTCAGGGAAATTGTGTTGACGGGAGTCAATGTAGGCGATTACGGCAGGACGATCGGTCAAAATCTTTTTTCTCTCGTCCGCGAGATCGTGCAAGTGGAGGGCATCGATCGCATCAGGGTCAGCTCCATCGAGCCCAATCTTCTCTCCGACCAGCTTTTGGATTTCTGGTTCTCCGAAAAAAAAATGTGCAAACATTGGCACATCCCTTTGCAGTCCGGTTCCGATGCCGTTTTAAGCGGCATGAGGCGCCGGTACCGGCGCGCCCTGTACAAGGAGAAGGTGGAAAAAATAAAGTCCGCATATCCGCATGCCGGCATAGGGGCAGATATCATTGTGGGGTTTCCATCGGAAACGGATGAATTGTTTGAAGAAACGTATGAATTCGTTTCAGAACTTCCCATAACGTATCTTCATGTGTTCTCGTATTCTGCAAGACCCGGTACGGACGCGCAGGCAATGGAATGCCGGGTTTCTCCCCAAAAACGCATGGAACGAAGCGCACGGCTGCGCCAAAGAGGTTTTGAGAAAAAAAGGCAGTTTGCCGAAACATGGAAAGAAAAAATTGTTTCCGTTCTCTTTGAAACAAAAAAGAATGGTGATATATTTAGTGGATTTACGGAAGAATATATCCGTGTTGAAGTCCATTCTCATAGGGATATTCATAATCAAATTCTTCCGGCTGCAATTCATGATGTTCGGGATGAGCATTGCGAAGGCACGCTGGTGACTCTCGTAAGTTGAGAAAGATGCACAAATATGAAAAAGAAATTTTTCGTCACGTTGATTTCTATTGTTGTTTTCTCCCAGGCTGCCGATTCTCAGTGGAAGAATGATTTCGGCATTGTGCAAAGAGACGAAGATCGGACTGCGTCGGCATCGATGTTCACATTAACCTCCGGCCAGGCGCAGAAAAAATCGGTTCTTCTCGCCGTTACCCTTTCTCTCATCCTGCCCGGTATGGGAGAGTTGTATGCCGGAAATTTCAGGGCGGGCAAATACCATCTTATAGCGGAAGGCGGCATCTGGCTGGCGTTCACATCGCTGCGCCTGCATAGTACGTGGGAAAGGCAGGACGCTCATTCATTCGCTGCTGAGCATGCAGGCGTCGATTATAACGGAAAAAATTCGCAGTACGATGTCGATATTGGTAACTTTATGACGCTGGAAGATTTTAATAACACGAAACTTCTCAATAGAGAGTATGATCTTATGTATTCCGGTTCAAGTTATGCATGGAACTGGGATTCCGATGCCGATCGTCAGAAATTTAAAAATTTAAGAATCCAGAGCGACGCAGATTTTAATAACTCAAAATTTGTCATCGCTGTTGCAGTGGTGAACCGTTTGATATCCGCTTTTCGAGTCGGAAGATTCGTTGCCAATCAAAACAGCCTGCTGTCGGAAAATTGGAATTTTCAATTCCTTCCGTACGCCGATACTATGCTCAACTCCGGATTTTCTTTTCATATAGAAAAATCTTTTTAGACGGTGAGCGGGAGAAGCAGGCGGCCTGATATGTCGACGTATCGGATGACGATCGAGTACGATGGAACCAAATTCGCCGGGTGGCAATTTCAAAAAAACGGACGTTCCGTCCAGGAAGTCGTTGAAAAAGCGATGTTTCAAATTATGCAGGTACCCTTCCGCATCGCCGGCGGGGGAAGAACGGATGCCGGCGTGCACGCAACAGGGCAGGTTGCGAGTTTTCAATATCCGCCGGATCTTAACGTCAAGAAATTGGAACATGGCATGAATGCCGTTCTGCCGGAAGATGTCGGTGTTTCCGCTCTCCATAAAACGGATGACGACTTTCATGCGCGGTTCAGCGCAAAAGCACGCCGGTATGAATACAGTATTGCATCGTCGCGCGCCGTGATCGGCAGACTTTTCTGCTGGACAGTCTATCGAGCATTGGACTTTGAAGCGATGGAGCAGGCTGCGCAACTTATCAGCGGGGAACACGATTTTCGGGCTTTCTGCAAGACGGCGGCAGATGCGGAACATTATCGATGCATCGTAAATTTTGCTCGATGGTCCAAAAGCGAAAGAGGATTCCTCTTTTCCATTCAGGCAAATCGGTTTATGCACGGAATGGTGCGGGCCTTGGTAGGAACCATGGTCGATATCGGCCGCGGTTCAACTCGGAAAGAAGAATTCGAAGCGATATTGAATTCTTATGATCGCAGTAAAGCCGGAATGTCGGCGCCTGCGAAAGGGTTGTGCTTGAAGGAAATTATCTATTGAGTTCATATGTCCATGTTTAAAAAATTCATACGGGATATTTTTGTCAAAGGCGGTTTGCTGAAAACCAAACTCTCGGAAGAAGAGCTGGAACAGGTGATCGATGCCAGTACGCGCAGCGGAACAATCGATAAAACCGAGCATGAGCTTATTAAAAGCATCCTGCAGTTTTCCGATATTACGGCAAAAGAAATTATGGTGCCGCGTCCCGATATCGTTGCGCTCGATATTCATGCAACGCGGGAGAGTATTATTCAGAAGGTCGTTGAAGAAGGGTATTCACGTCTCCCGGTCTATCGGGGAACGATCGACCGCATTATAGGCATCATTTACAGCAAGGATCTGCTGAGCCTGATGGAACATAGGGATTTGATTATCCTGCAGGACATTATTCGACCTGCATATTTTGTCCCTGAGACAAAAAAAATCAGCCGGCTGCTCCGCGAATTTCAACTGAACAAAATTCATCTTGGAATTATTGTGGACGAATTCGGCGGAACTGAAGGTCTTATCACCATGGAAGATATCATCGAAGAAATTGTCGGAGATATACTCGATGAATACGATGAAGTTCGAAACCCGTTTGAAAAGAAAAACGACGGATCGACTCTCATCGATGCCGCAATGAGCATCGCCGAATTCAATGCTCATTTTCCGAAGTCCATACCGGAGGATTCGGATTACGAAACTCTTGCCGGATACTTACAAAAAATAACCGGACGTCTGCCGGAAATAAAAGAAGAAATTCGCACAACGGAATATATGTTTACAATCCTTACAAAAAGTGCGCGAAGATTGAGACAAATAAAAGTGAGCCGGCTTTTCTGAAAAAGGAATCGGTTCTCATGCCGCAAATGCATGGAACAAAATGATGAAATTCTTCCAGCAGCAGAAAAATATTTTGCTTGCGCTTTATCGAGATGTAAAACCGAGGCTCACAAAACAACAGAGAAGACCTCTTGCAGAACTCGCCTGGCTTGTTTTCGGCCAGTTCGTAACGTTATTGTTAAGTTTTGTTTCGATAAAATATATCACATCGATCGGAACGAAAAATTACGGCATATTCGTTCTTCTTACAAGCATCACATCTATTTGTTATGCGGTCTATTTCAATCCGTATGAACAAGGATATGTAAGATTCCTGTTCGAGAACAGCGCATCCAGGAGTCAAAGGAAACTTTTCCTGAGAAAATTCCTGAGGGGAATCTTAAAGGGGGCAGGAATTGCGTTCATTCTTTTTACAGGTATTGTCGTTCTAGCCCGTCTTTTTTTTCAAGAAGCCGAATATTTTTCTCTTGCAGCCATTATCGTTATTATTTTGCCGATTGCGAACCAGCCCATTACGGGAATGCTCAATGCGCTCCGGCTGCGGAAAACTATTGCGATTCTGCAAATTGCAGAAAAGGCCTTGCAGGTAATAATTTTCATCGTTCTTGTTTCAATAGCGAAACTTACACTGACAAGAGTGTTTTGGGCGATTTCAGCAGCTTTTTCTGTGCTTCTTATCGCCCGGCTTTTTGTGATACGACGATATTGCGTGGACAGCGAATCCGAACCGGAAAAGATTCAGGGAAAGATCCAAGACGTCCTTCCTCCAAATTTGGACAGTCAAATATTTGCGTTCATGCTGCCGTTCATTATCTGGGGGATTTTCGGCGGCCTTCAGGCGAATGGAGAACGATGGATAGTGGAATCGTTGCTGCCGACATCGGATGTAGGGCGCTACGGATTGGCATTTAGCCTCATTTCGTCTACAGCAGTCGTAAGTTATAATATTTTATCGCAGTTTTTCCTGCCGATCATCTATGAAACATTTTCATCTAAACATGAGGGTAGAAAAGCATACGGGGGCAGATTGATAGTCGTCTTTCGATGGATTATTGTACTTGTGTTTTTCGGATTCGCCTGTCTTTTTGGTCTCATCGGCGATACTGTTATCGGTTTGGTAAGCACAAAGGATTTTGCTGTCGGCGGTATGTTCTTGTTCATGCTCACGATGGGAATCGGATTTTTCTATATTGCGCAAGTGGAGACGACGATCGGTCTGAGTCTTTGTAAAACGAATATTTACCTCGTGCCGAAAATTGCAGCATCTTTGAGTTCGATACTTCTTTATTTTGTGGGATGCTTTTTTGGCGGACTCAAAGGAACGGCAATAGCCGTCGTTTTTGTGAATTTGGGATACTTGATATGGATCATTTCTGTCAACCGAAAGTTCTTAGCGTCCGGAAATGAAATAATAAATGCGGATCTTCATATAGAAGAACCAATGTTTTAGGGGTGGAATTGCAGATGAATGCACGCGCAATGCTTCGAGCGGCGCCCCGGTGACCTGTAAGTCGAGTGCGATTTATTGTGATCCGGATATTGCGGGAATGTTTGCACTAACCTTAGGTGTTGAACCATAGAACGTGCAGCATCGGAAGAGAGAAGAATATCCGGGAACATGTTCTACAATTATTTCAAAGAAAAGCTGAGAAGGTATTGGAAGTGAATCATCAAATTGCGTCTTTGCGATAAAACAAAAGGCGGCTCCATTGGTTTGGAGCTCTGGGAGGAAGATGCATAGCAGTTATCTGTAACTTTTAAAAAAGAGGATGTTCATGTTTTTCCGCAAAGTTGTTCCAGGATCCGTAAGCAGATTAACGATAGTCGATCACCGTGAAAGCTATGGCCGGCATATTCTTCAAAAAGCCATAAAGAACAAACAAATCATGAACTGCGTTGATATCGGCTGCGGAGATGGATCCGATTTATCGATCATTTCAGCGCACAATGTTCATGCTAAATTATATGGCATCGATTTTGGCGATTGGAATGCACAAAAGCTTAAAAAACTTAATATCATCCCTTTGTATGCGAATATAGAAATAGAAAAGCTTCCATTCGACGATAATTCTATAGATTTTATTATTGCGAATCAAGTAATTGAGCATACAAAAGAAATATTCTGGATTAATCATGAAATTTTCCGATGTCTGAAGGTCGGCGGTTTTCTGTACTTGGGAGTTCCGAATATTCTCTCTTTTCACAATAGGATTTTGATGGCGGCCGGGCACCATCCAACACAGAATAAGTTAACATCAGCGCATGTCCGTACATTTTCAAAGAAAGATGTGTACGGCTTCTATAAAAATATTGGCGCCGGCTTTTGCAAAATTGACGGTTTTTGGGGATCTCAGTTTTATCCCTTTCCAAAGAGAATAGCCCGCATGCTCTCTTTCCTGATGCCAACGTTTTCTTTTTCGATTTTTTTCTTGATCCGGAAAACCGCCGAATATCATAAAGAGTTTATTGAATGGCCGGAAAAGGCGCATTTAGAAACGAATTACTTCATCGGATAATCTTGAAAGAATTGCGCACAACCATAAAATGGTGCATCAAATATTAAGAGAGCGATTCTTAATTAAAAATACTTCGGATGTCCTTACGTTCTGGATTCCTCCCGATTTTGTCAGAACGAGAATGTCTTTTTCGTTAAAGAGCGAACATCTATCTGAATGTTGAATTGAGAATCATTGGCGATGGTGAAATCCGCGGAATGCCGGAGGATGAGGTGCAGGAGATTGGTTTGAAACATATTGTAAAATATTATGGCGCTCGGACGGATACTTCCATGCAATCAGCACTCTTCGATATTTTTACGTTTCCATCGCTTTGGGAATATATGCCGATCGTTCCTATGGAAGCAATAGCTGCGCGCGTGCTTATCGCAGCTTCAAAGATAGACGGAATATCCGGATTGGCGCGTGACGGCATCGAAGTGCTTCTCGGTCCGCCAAAAGATACTGATGCACTGCAAAATGCCATCCTCAAGCTTCTTCGGAATTCTGAGATTGGGATAAAACGCCGGGAACGGTCTTTTAGCCGTGTCAAGGAAATGTTCGGTGTTGAGGTTATGGCAAAAAAGATAGAATTGATTTATTCCCGTCTACTGGATCGATCATGAAAATAGGAATTTTCGGCGGATCGTTCGATCCGGTTCACAAAGTGCATCTGCGCATAGCACGGGAAGCGGTACGGCAATTCTCCCTCGACCGTATTTTCTTTGTCCCTGCGTTTATCCCTCCCCATAAAAGAGAACGCCGGCTTACGGCAGCGATTCACAGGCTGAATATGTTGAAAAAAGCCGTGGCGAAGACGGAAAAATTTAGAATCTCCAGATACGAAATCTCTAGAAAAGGCGTTTCCTATACGATAGAAACACTGCGGAAATTCAGAAAACGATTTCCGTCCGCTGAATTGATACTTATCATAGGAAGCGACAGTCTGGAACAGATTCCTGCATGGAAGGATGCAGATAAAATTATCCGGATGGCGCTTCTGGCAGTGTATGAAAGATCGGGTTGCCCGATCGATGCAGCGGCGTATCCGCATAGAAGAATTCAAGGAAAGCGCTTCGAGGTCTCTTCGACGGCTATACGGAAACAGGTCGAGATGAAAAAGCCGGTACGCGGCCTTGTACCGGAAAGCGTATGGAAGTATATCAAAGATAAAAAACTTTATGTACATTCAAGTACAATGATATGAAAAACCCGGGTCTCAAGAAGGAAGATATTCGAAAAATTGTTCAGGTCGATCACCATGACCCGTTTGCAGTTCTCGGCATGCATCAAGTGCCGGACGACGGCAGGACGGTCATTGTCGTCCGTGCATTTCTTCCTGATACGGAATCAGCATCTGTAATACGGGAAGACACGCAGAAAGAGTATCCCATGGAGCGGATTGCTCCGGAAGGATTATTTCAGGCGGTTTTACAGGAGGATTCCGAAGTATTCAGGTATCTTCTGAAAAAAAAATATAACGATGGACATCTGGAAACGTGTGCAGATCCGTATTCTTTTTTGCCGACACTGACCGATTTCGACATTTATCTCTTCAATGCAGGAGACCATCATCTCATTTATGAAAAACTCGGCGCACACAAACGGACGATCGAAGGAATTTTGGGTGTTCAGTTTGCGGTTTGGGCGCCGAATGCCAAAAGTGTCAGTGTTGTCGGGGATTTCAACGGATGGGATTACCGGAGACATGCAATGCGGGTTCTTGGAAGTTCCGGTGTCTGGGAAATTTTTATTCCAGGATTAAAGGAAGGGGAACTTTACAAATTTAAAATCAAGACCCGGAACGGGCAGCTTCTCGATAAAACGGATCCCTATGCAACAGAAATGGAGTGCAGACCGCGCACGGCTTCACGGGTCAATAATCTCGATCGATATCAATGGAATGATGCTTTGTGGCTGGCCCGCCGTGCGAAATCGGATCATATGGGAGAACCGATTTCCGTCTATGAAGTTCATCTGGGTTCATGGGAGCGAAAACCAGAAGAAAACAACAGGTGGCTGACCTATCGTGAGGCGGCTCTCGATCTTGTTGAGTATGTCAGGGAAAACGGCTTTACGCATATCGAATTCATGCCCATTATGGAGCATCCGCTGGATGCATCGTGGGGCTATCAGGTAACCGGATATTTTGCTCCAACCAGCAGATTCGGTTCGCCGCAGGATTTTATGTATCTGGTTGATTATTGTCATCAAAACGGAATCGGCGTTATTTTGGATTGGGTCCCGGCGCATTTCCCAAAGGATTCACAAGCTCTTGGAGAGTTCGACGGAACGCATCTTTATGAGCACGGTGACCCGCGGAAAGGCGAACATCAAGACTGGGGAACCTATATTTTTAATTACGGCAGAAATGAAGTTCGGAATTTTCTTATCTCCAATGCATTGTTCTGGATTGAACGATACCATATCGATGCGCTTCGCATCGATGCGGTTGCATCCATGCTCTATCTGGACTATTCACGGAAGGAAGGGGAATGGATTCCAAACCAGTACGGCGGCCGGGAAAACTTAGAAGCTCTGGCGCTTCTCAGGGATATGAACAAACTCATACAGAAGCAGTTCCCCGGAGTACTGACGATTGCGGAAGAGTCCACAGCCTGGCCGGGTGTTACGAAGAGCATAGAATTAGGCGGTCTGGGATTCAGCCTTAAATGGAATATGGGATGGATGCACGATATGCTGGAATATTTCAGCAAGAATCCTGTGCATCGTTCATATCACCACGAGAAATTAACCTTTGTGCTGCTGTATGCATTTACGGAAAGATTTATGCTTCCGCTTTCTCATGATGAAGTTGTCCATGGAAAAGCTTCTTTGCTTTCCAAGATGCCGGGCGATCAATGGCAAAAATTTGCCAATCTCCGGGCACTCTACGGCCTGATGTTCGCATTTCCCGGTAAGAAGCTCCTCTTTATGGGTTCCGAAATCGGCCAGTGGCATGAATGGAATCACGATTCTTCCGTCGATTGGCATCTTTTGCAGTATGAGCCGCATCAGAAACTTCAGCTCTGGGTAAAAGACCTCAATGAGATGTATAAAAGAGAAGGTGCGCTGCATGAAGTCGATTTTGCAAATTATGGTTTTGAATGGATTGACTTTCACGACGTCAATGACAGTGTGATAGCGTTTATACGAAAATCAGCCGGCGGTAAAGAGAGCATCGTTGTCGTTTGCAATTTTACTCCGATTCTCAGACTCGGGTATCGTATCGGCGTTCCGGAATCCGGTTTGTATCGGGAACTGATCAACAGCGATTCAAATCATTATTGGGGAAGTAATAAAGGAAATGCCGGTGTCATTGCTGCAGAACTTATTCCGCAGCATGGACGATCCTTTTCTCTTAATTTGACGCTGCCGCCGCTTTCTGTCATATTTTTGAAACATCAGCAAGAACAAGCGTGATTAATGTCCTGCGGTCAATCTGATCACCGCAGGAGGGCGGCCAAGGCTGCAGTTTTGATCCTTTCAAGACATAGAAACGCAATCGACGGGAGAATGAGGCTTTGCACTATGACCGTATTTAAAAAAGAAAGTGTGATTCAAAAGTAAAGAAAGAGAAGAAAATGGAAGAACAACGTTCACAGGATGCGAAGCAAACTCCGCCTGCATGGTCGAATGTCATGCAGGAAATTACTCAGCCGTTTATAGACCTTGTAAGAGCTCCGCGTGCGTTGTGGGGTGTGAATCTTGCCTATACGATCGAGGGGTTGTCTTATTTCGGCATTCTGACATACCTTGCAATCCATTTTTCGGATTTTATTTTTAAGGGTGTCGAACACGCTGATATCTGGTCCCACGAAATGGTAATGGTTCTGACTGCCGGCATAGCTATTTCGATGGTTCTGCTCGGATTCGTTCCGGATAAATTCGGGCCCCGAAGGGCATTAATTTTTTCTTTCGCATTTCTTCTGATAGGAAGAATTATCATGTCGGCGGCGCCGACAATTCTCGGCATGCAGCCGAATGGACTCTGGTCTCCGCTCCATCTTACAACCATGCTCGGCATTTTATTTGTCGTCATCGGGTACGGTGTCTACCAGCCGGCTGCCTATACAGCCGTTCGGCAGTTTACAACTCCTAAGACAGCTTCCATGGCCTATGCAATGCTCTATGCACTCATGAATGCAGGTTCCTCGCTTGTTATGTTTGCATTCCTCTTTAGAGATGACAGGTTTTTGGGATTGGGCATCAACGGAACGTTCTGGATTTTTACGGGTTTAACATTGGTTTCTCTTGTATTGACGATTGTATTATTATCGAAAAAGACGGTTGCCGATGCGATTGATCGTGCAAAAACAGAGAGCGCCGCAATAGCGGCTGAAGAACGGGCAAAAGAACCTGAAAAAAAACCGGAATCTTTACCGGCATCCGATAACTCGCATCGTGTTCCTGTGACGGCATGGATAATTCTATTCGGAATTATTGCCGCAATCGTTTTGCGTGTTCCCGATCCGTGGCGCATCTACCTGAGCGTTGCGGCTCTTTTAGTGCCGCTTGTTATCGCACTCCTTCCGCAGCAAATGAACAGGGCAGTTGTAAGGCGGATAGCACAGCATCCTATGGCTGACGCCCGATTTTTCTTTTTCATCTTTGCACTCATGCCGGTACAGACGCTGTTCACATATAACTGGCTTGTTCTTCCGCAGTATATTTCCCGCGCGTACAGCGGATGGATCGGGAACTATTATGAAATTGCATCGAATGCAAATCCCGTTCTTATTTTCATACTTGTCCCGGTTATTACAGCTCTCACGTACAAAAGAAATGTATATTCGATGATGATTGCGGGGACGTTTGTCATGGCTTCGTCTGCATTTATTCTTGCACTCGGGGCTTCCCCTGCGACACTGACGGCATATATTATTCTCATGACAATCGGCGAGGCGATGTGGTCGGCGCGCTTTCTCCAATACGCCACCGAAATTGCGCCGCCGGAACGTGCCGGTCAATATCAAGGTGTTGCGCAGCTCCCCTGGTTCCTGACGAAGTTTCTTGTGCCGCTCCTTTATTCGGGACAAATGATGGAACGGTATTGTCCGGAGACAGGTACGCAGAATACGGGCACGATGTGGCTTATTTTCGGGCTTATTGCAATTGTCAGTCCAATCACTCTTATTCTGATGCGAAGATGGATGTCGAAGGGGTTCAAAACAAAACATGAAGGTTAAAAGGTTTCCGAAATGATGAGATCGATACGGTGGTACCTTCTTGGGTGTGTTTTTGCAGCGGCGATGATCGTCATCTGGTTTACGACTCGAATGAAAATGATTGATCCTCCCGAAACGATATGGAAACTGCATCGTATGGAATTTTTTAACGGAGATTCGGCTCGGGCAGCGGTCAATGATCTGCATGGATCATATCTGGTGCCGAAAAATAATTTCGTAGCAAATTATGTAAGTCCGGACGGTTGTGCCAGGCTGTATATTTCGTTTTATGATAATAACGCGGCCGCTTCGCGGGAGATGGAGCGCATGGCGGGGATTGTTCAATCCGGGTTCATTCCGGATTATTCCCGTTTCCGCCGGATTGAGATGGAAAAGATTCCGATTGTTGTTGTCCAGGGAATGAGGAAATTTCATTATATCTTTACTTACCGCAACGGACTGTATTGGTTTGACATCGATGCCCCGGTTGCACAATCGACGATGCGGGAATTTGTTCGTTATCTCAGGAAGCAATGACAATGCGTGTTGCCGTTGTTCAGACAAATCCGGTTTTCGGCAAGCGGCAAGAAAACATCGAGAGAACGCTGGATCGTATGGCATCTCTTGCGGCGGACTTGTATGTCCTGCCGGAACTCTGCACGACCGGCTATTCTTTTAACGATAAGGACGAAGCGGAGTCGCTTGCCGAGAAGGCGGACGGCCGGACATTCGAACGGTATTCTCAATTTGCGCATGAGCATGAGACGTATGTCGTTTATGGATTTGCAGAAAAGGCCGAAGTTCTATACAATGCATCGCTGCTTGTTGGTCCGGACGGGCTGATCGGTTTGTATAGAAAAGTACATTTGTTCGATCGGGAAAAACTTTTCTTTACACCGGGTAATTTGGGTTTTCCGGTTTATAAAACTTCTTTCGGACCGATCGGTATGATGATCTGTTTCGATTGGTTGTTTCCGGAGAGTGCGCGGTCGCTTGCTCTGAAAGGAGCGCAATTAATTGCACATCCGGCGAATCTTGTTCTGCCGTATTGTCCGGATGCTCTCGTAACGCGCTGCCTTGAAAATCATGTTTTTACTGCAACAGCCGACCGCGTGGGCAGCGAACAAAGGGGAGGCGTGTCGCTGAGTTTTATCGGATCGAGTGAAATCGTCGATCAGAACGGAAACGTGCTTCTTCGATTGAGTCAAACGGAGGAACAGATTGCATCCGCCGATATCGATCTCTCTCAAGCGAGCAATAAACGTATCAACGAACGGAACGATGTATTGGCCGATAGAAGACCGGATCAATATACGGCATGATCAACGGCCCGGTTTCTGAGAAGAAAAATGTGCAAAAAAACGTCATCACCGTCAATATACACTGAGCAATTACAAGAATTGTATGTATAAAAATTGATAGGGAAAAAATGAACGCATTCTATAAAAAGAAAAAATTCTATAGTATTATTTTCAACCTGCTTTT
>PMML01000002.1 GCA_003162695.1 Ignavibacteriota bacterium
GGAATTAACGTGGCCCTTGACAAGAGACCTCATTTGAGATCTATTTGGAAGAACTAGAATATGATCCACAGCATGGGTATTTATCCTATGAGACCTTGGTAGCGCTTCTACGACATAAGAGCGAGGCTATGGTCCCTGAATTATTGTTGAGTATAGAAAAATCACTAAAAGAAACATGTGATGCAATAGATACATTATTGCGGGAATTTGTAGAAACCCATGAAGGTCTACAACTGTTGGAGATGAGTGAAGTTAGGGAATTATTGAAGGCGGTGAACGATCATTCTCAAATGAACAATGGACGCGATCGCAGGTGGATATGGAAGATACTATCTGATGACTATTTTCATGCTGATCTTAGAATAAACACTAAAGAACATTATGCCGAAAAATTAAAGATAAAATATGAATTTATATCGAATAATAGATTGGACTTTTTGCATGATATGGAAATACGGAAACAATATGATGCAATAATGTCCCGCTATCCCTTATATTCGAGTAAAAATGGTCTGAAAGAAAGTGATGAGACTCAAGGAAAGGTCAATGAAAATGGAAAAAAAGAAAGATTCGCTCCGGGGAAATTGATAAAAGCTATCGAATATGCCATTCCATTATGTGGAAAAACTTTAAAGGAGGGAGAAACCGTTCCACGAAAAACAATTTTAAAAATAACAAATATTATTGCGAAGAATAGTCCTGACCAAAATGTTAATTTAGAATCAGTTGCTAGGACATTACGCAATAGGGGGTATGTGAAGAAGAAGAATACTTAAAAACATAGGACGTCCCGGAATTCTCATCCTATTTCCCATGGTATATTTGTTATAGGTTTTTGAACATACCATTTGGAAGGCTAAAGGCCAGTTTGGTTATGTGAAAGACCAAATTGACCTTTTTCTATATTCTGGAAGAATAAAGGACATCTATGAAGCAACTTTCGACATTGGTAGACGACCCGCCACTGATATTCTCGCCCAAAATGGCTATATATATCGGCCTGAATGAAGCCATAATTCTGCAACAGATTCATTATTGGCTTCTAAAAAGCAAAAAAAAGCACGATAATCGGCTATGGATATATAATTCTATAGCTGCATGGAAAGAGCAATTTCCCTTCCTAAGCATTAACACTATCAGGCGGGCTCTGAATAATTTAAAAATAGCAGGGATTATTCATATTGGCAATTTTAACAAAGCCAAATATGATAGAACCTTGTGGTACACAATCGATTATTCGAAGCTAATAGAATTCTGCGCGCCGCACTCAATAAAAGTTAATCCAAGCTTTATAAATGGTCAAATCGATTTGCCCATCGCGGGTGAACCTATACCAGAGACTTCACAAAGACTTACACAAGATATATCCAATTTAAATTCTGAAGATGGAAAGGCATCATCACAAAAAACGAAGGAATCCCCAAAGATCCAGCGGGAGCAAGCGGAGAGGATTTATGAATGCTATCGTGTGAATGTCCGTGGTGCTGCAAAAACGGATGCCATCCATAATATTGAAAAACTGCTTAAGAATCATTCAGAGGAAGATCTTAATAAATCTATCAATAATTATGTCGCAAGTGGTCTGCCGGATGAATTAAAATTCCGAATTCAAGCAAATAACTTTTTTGGGAAAAAGGAACGATTCAAGGAATATCTTGATGAACCAGCTATATCAACGAATCCGTTCAGAGACACCGTAGAAAACGATCCTGATTATAAAAAAATACATGGAAATGAATCAATATGAACAGTATTACTGATGAACAGATGCTAACAAAATTAGAGCAGGAGCTCTTAGGGGCTATCTTGGTTCTGGATGATAAGGAGTTGTTGTACGGCATATTCGGTCAGGTCGAACCAAGATACTTCTATTACGACAAACATAAAATCATCTACAAGGCCATAGTGGATCTATTCATAAATAATAACTATATCGATGTCATGATGCTTGCCACAGAGCTAAAGAACAGGAATGAGCTTGAGAGGATAGGTGGTGAAGTGTATTTGACGCAGCTACATCCGGCGAGCTTCGCAGATGCAGCCACAAAATATCGGGTTCGGGAATTATTGTTTCAGTCAAAGTTACGCGCTTTAGGGAATGCATGCCAAAACACTTTACAACGAATGGATAAAAAAACTTTTGAGAGTATATCAGACCTTACAGAGCCATTGAGCAACGACATTTATGAAATCGAGCATAATAAGGCCAATGAGATCGTAAATATCGAAGAAGTTGCAACAAACGTGATCGAGCGAGCGCATAAACTGGAAAACGCCGGTGTTTACGGCCTATCGTGGGGGTTAACGAAGCTCAATTTCCTCACGAGCGGTATTGAATTAAAAAAGACCTATGTCATAGGAGGCACAAAGAAGACGGGTAAGACAAAGTTTGTAATTAATACGATGTTCGCGCTAAAGGAGCAGATGGCCAAGTGCCTCTTCCTCTCTCTGGAAATGAATGACGAAAGTGTTGTGAGCGAGCTGCTTTCTCGATTTGCGAGTATCCAAAATACGATTTTAAAACGAAAACTCGACAATGAAACGGAGGCCAAACTTCTAAGTACTGTGAGAGAAATTTCAAACGGAGATATTATCATCGATACCAGTCCTTATTTAACGATCAACCAGATACGTGTGAAAATTCGCCGGGCCGCTCTCAAAGGAGTGAAGGTTGTCTTCCTTGACTATCTGCAGCGTATGAATTTTCAAATGTCTGAGCACAAGGACTTAAACTTTGCCACTATAGTCGGACATACCGTGAGTCAGCTGGCTGATATTGCAAAAGAAAACAATGTAGCAATAATATTCTTGTCCCAATTGAAAAATGACGCCGAAAAGAAAAAGGCAGACATTGCCGACCTCAAAGATTCTGGAGGCATCGCGGAAGGTGTAGACTGTATTCTCATCTTAAATAATCAAGATCGGATTAACCGGAATTATGACGCCAAGGTCAATGAAGTATGGATTAGTGTCGAACAGAGAAGTGGACAAAGCGGACAAATTAAATGCATAGTTGATCTTTCGATAGCAACCTATCGCGAGAAATATGAAGAGTAATGTCCAGACAACCTAATCTATCTTAACCTAACAATATATAGGAGTTAAAATCATGGAAAATACAATTGCAAAAGATTTAGCATCAGTGTTGGACGAGAACTACGAGCTTATGGAAGACTTGTTGAGCTTTTACATCGGTGCGCAAAGACAATTGGTAGAAGAATATAGGATAAATAATCTTTCCTGGAAAGAAAAATTGAAATGCATGAAAACAGAAGGAACAATAAAATCTGTAATTCGAGTTTGTGTCGATTTTATAGGATTCAATTTAAAGTGGCGATTGGATAAAAAGGCGTGCCAAAAGCAGATTAATGATTTATTCATCATGATCGAACAGTGTTTTAAACAGATCGGTGAAGCAGAAAAAATGAATAAAAAGCTATCTGATTTAGGCTTAGCTATCCATAAATCAAGGGCCATCCAACTATTCATATAAAGGATAAATAAAATGAAAAAAAAGACAAAACAAGCATCGTCTACTTCACGAGACAGAGAATACGAGCTCCTGATAGATTTATTCAACTTATTCGTTTATGGGCAACGTCAACTGGCAAAACGAAATAAAATGAAAGAAATGTCATGGGGAGCAAAGTTGAAATATATCCAAGCAAGAAATGCACAAAAATCCACGATCCGAATGTATATCGATCTTGCGAAATTTATTTTTAAGACTCGATCGGAGATCAAGATATTCATGAATGCTAGCAATGAATTATCGCGCAGGATCGTTGAGTGTGCGGAATCGATTGATCGGACAGATAGATTGAAAAAGATCTACCCATAATTTAGAAAATCAGCCTAAGCATCAAGTAAGGTCATCTTTGCTTGTTCGGTTATGCTACCATCATATTTATAAAACGAACGGTTTAAAATGAAGAAAAAAATAAAAGATGGGAACCCCAATAAAGCCCTTTTTGAGAAGAAAAGTGGAGATTCATTGCCCGAAATTTCCCAAAGTATTAATGGCTTAAATAATCGTGACTCCATTGTGGTATATGCAATAGTCAATAAGATGTCGTGTGTGACATGGGATGGAGTTGCAGCACAAATCGGGATCACAAGGCGGCAGTTGTTTAATTTGCGTCGTGAAAAAAGGATCCAGGACGCCGTACGTGAAATTAGTCATGATTTTTTGATTTCTGATCTCCCGGACGTTTATAAGACGTTAACGAAAAAAGCCAAAAAAGGCGAAACGAGTGCCATGAGGCTTTATTTCGAATTGGCAGGAGAGTTTGATATACATGTTGCAGAAGAACCCAGCGATGCTGATCCAATGCAACAAATGATCGACGCATACAGAAAAGCCAAAGAGGCAAATAATCGTGACGACCAAGGGCATATTGAAAAATCGGAATAAAGGTCATGGCCTCACTGATTAAACGAAATAATGGTATTTACTATATCGTTTCTTGTAAACGAGGCAGGAGAGTATGGCGTAGTTTGTATACAATGGACAGAAATGAAGCGCAATTACAATTTGATGCCGTTCAACGAGCCCAAAAAGGGAAAGGCCTCATGCTTAGAGAATTTATGGCTGAGGTCGGCCCCTTAATAAAGCTGGAGACAGCATCAAATACTTCGGATTTTTATATCTATATCGTTGATAAAATATGCGAAATACTCGGCAATAAAAAACTCTCAGCGTACAATGTGCTCGATTTTGAAAAATATAAACTTCGACGTTCATCGGAAGTCCGCAAGGTTACAGTTAATAAGGAACTCCGCACGATCAAAGCCTTATTCCAACGTATGCTGAAATATGATTACCTTGAAAAAAATCCGGCAAAAGCATGCTCATTACTTAAAATCGACGATAAGCATCCGACATTTCTGAGTATAGAACAATTTCAAACGCTGCTAAGGACTATCAATGATACGAACTTTCAAGAATTGGTCATATTTGCTGTTATGACGGCAATGCGCGCAGGGGAGATCGCTTATCTTGAGTGGGTAGATATCGATTTCAGGACAAGTCAAATGGCTGTAATAAATAAAGCGGGACATCGAGTAAAGACAGGAAAAGAAAGATTTGTGCCTATGAACGACTCCATTGCCGCAATGCTAATAGGCAAAGATCGAAAGCATGTCAGAGTATTCTTGAACTCAAAAGGCGAGCCTTGGAAGGTGAAAGCTTTATCGGATCGATTCCGAAAGTACCGGAGAAAAGCCGAACTTCCAGAAGGGATACGATTACATAGCCTAAGGCATACGAGCTTGACCTGGATGCATCACAGAGGCGTTCCAAGCGAGTCATTGAGGCAGATAGCCGGTCATTCGTCGATTCAGACGACTCAGATCTATACGCACGCAATGCCTCAACATCTTTTAGATGCTGCAAACACGATAAACAGAAATATTCTACCCTCCGCATTGGCTCAAGTTGTAAGTACGGAAGCGGCCAAACAATGAGAGGCAGATAGGCCTCTTGTGTTAGCAATAGTGTTAGCAATTTTTTGAAGGGGAAAATAATTTGTGAATTTCTCAATGAAACGGAAGTATTTCAAGGGTGACAAATGGACTTAATATCCATTTCTGTACCTTGCCTATAGCTCATGACCCCTATTTATTTCTGTTTGAAGCACACTCGTTTAAATACCATCTCGGCTCAAATTTCTTGGGGGCAGGTCAAAAATAAATTAGGTTAAGGTGAAAAGGTTTTCATTTAAAATAGTATGTTTATCAATTGGATAATTGCCATAATAGTTTAAGAGGTCAAAATTATTTAAGAATATACTTGCATCTTAAATAATATATTCCCAAAATAGCGTTTGATGTAAGGTGCAAAGTGTCATTGGGAGTTCGGCGTCGGGGTAAGTGTCAAGGCGCTTCGTATACACTTTTTAAAAACATTTTATTCAATAGAATAATTCTGTTCGATTTCTTAATCGATAAGAATATTGTTTGTACAATAACGATTTCTTCATGTGATTTTTATACAAGTAGCAGAGATCCTTTTCTATTTTGGAATGTAGTTTTTTAATGACAACATCCAACAATGGAGCGGCAGTTTTGAGCATTTATCATGATCTATTCCACTGCCGCTTATAGAGCGATGCCGTGAGCACCGAATTATAAACGTGAATTTCCTCCAAGATTGAGATTACAAGACAAAAAGAAAAATCTTTCAATTAAATAAAGGTGCTTCATGAAAACGATAATCTCCATGATAATCATTAACATCCTCTCATGTAATCTTCTTGCACAAAACGCAGTTCAAATCAGCGCACAACAACAAGCAGTTCAAGCGCCGACGAATTCTCAAAGCACTCTTCTCTCTGCACAACCCTCTGCCCAGGAGTTGACCAATTATTTTGTCTCAGCAAGCGGCACCGGAATGAACCCATTAGATGCTGTTGCGTTAGTCGCAAATCAAGGTGAAAATGCAGTTCCCGGGCTTACATGTTTTTTCCGCTTGAAAACCGCACACTTTTCCGCCTGAAAATTGCACACCTCTTTGCAACAATAACACATAAGTTACCTCTTGGAAATCATAGTTTACAATCAATCCAAGAGGAGCAGAAAGGTGATAGCAATGGAAGACTGGGTAACAATCAAGACTCTCAAAGCAAAGAATCCTGCAATGAGCTTGCGAGAGATCTCACGTTTGGTGCAGATCAGTCCGCATACCGTCAAGAGCGCACTGGAGAACAAGGAACCTCCTTCATACCAGAGGGCGTCATTAACGACCGGAAAACTTGAGCCATTCAAAGAGGTAGTCTTTGAAATGCTCAACGTGAAGAAATTCAAGGGATCACGCATTCTCGAAGAACTTCGTTCCAAAGGATATACCAGTGGAAAAACAGTATTCTATGAGTTATTGAATTCAATGCGCATAGAAGCCAAGAGCCATTGTACACCCTATGAAACTGCTCCGGGAGTTCAATCACAATTCGATTGGAGTCCATATACGGTACTTATCGGTGGCGAGTTAACCAAGGTCATTGCCTTCTCTTACATCAATGCCTTTAGCCGGTTCCAGGTTTACAATGGTTCGCTGTCTGAAAATCAAGGAGCGGTCTTTGAAGCAATGGAGAATAGTTTCGCCGAATCAAAGGGTGTTCCGCAACGCGTACAAACCGACAATGCCAAAGTATTCGTCACCAATGCCTCTCGTAGTAATTTCCACTGGAACGAACGCTATCTCCAATTCTGTGGACACTACGGCGTTGAGCCATCCCGTTCTCTGCCAGGACATCCCTGGAGTAAAGGCAAGGTCGAAAAACCGTTTGAGTATCTTGAGAACCATTTCATTGCAGGAAATTCCTTTGAAAGCTTTGAAGATTTTATCAATAAGTTGAAAGCCTTTCAAGATAAGGTCAATGCCCGTCTTCATGCAACGATCAAGACCACACCGGCGGAGCTGGTCGAGAAAGACCGGGAAGCGTTCTCCGCTCTGCCCTCAACACGCTATGTTGGTATAAAGGAAGAGATACGCAAGGTTACGCAAGATTGTCTGCTTTCGTTCAACGGCAGCCGCTACAGCGTCCCGTGGATGTTTGCCGGAAAATATGTCTGGCTGCGAGTCTCAAAGGGATTTTTCTTAGAGATTTATTCTCAGGCCAACGTCTGTGTTGCTACGCACACACTTTCAATGAAAAAAGGGGCTGTCATCATTGAACAATTGCATTATCGCGTCAATCCGCATGCCGAGACCAGCTTTGATCGCCTGCGCGTAACATTTTTAGAATCATTTCCTGCCTATGAATTGTTTCTCGAAAAACTTCACGCACAGAAGCGGCTCAATCCACGCCGGCATCTCTTTCAGATACTGGAGATTGCAAAAATGTATCTCCCTTCCGATTTCTGCAAAGCGCTTGATCTGTCGTTGGAATACAATGTCTTCACAGCGGCATTCATCAAAGGTGTTCTTGAGAAAAACTGCAAGCACACAACAGAAGTCTCTCGGGTAAATCTCGACCAACAGCTTCCATCAAGCGATGTGTCGTGTAATCTTGCAGATTACCAACTCTCTCTCGATGTATTAGACCAACAATCACAATGACTTTTTCAGGACACTCAATCATGGACTCTACTCATATCGACACTTATTTGAAAACTCTTTCTCTGCATCGTATCAGTGAAATATACCTTCAGGAAGCCGAGAACGCAGCCAACACAAAACTTAGCTATCAAGATTATCTATTGCGCTTGCTTGAACAACAAGTGCTCTCGAAGATCGAGCGCTCAGTCAATCGTAAAATGCAGCTTGCCGCCTTCCCGCAAGTCAAAAGACTCGAGGAATTTGATTTCTCCTATCAACCCAAAATCAACGAACAACTCATCCGTGAACTTGCCTCGCTCCATTTTCTTGCAGAAACCAAAAACATCCTGTTCATCGGTGCGCCCGGTGTTGGCAAAACTCATCTTGCCATCAGCATCGGTGTCAAAGCCATACAAGCAAGAAAACGCGTCCTGTTTTTTACTGCTGATCAACTCACGCAGAATCTTGCCACCGCTGAGGTCTCTGGCCGACTGGGTTCTGTTCTTGATCAACTCGGTCGTGTTGATTTACTCATCATCGATGAACTCGGGTATCTCTCACTCTCTAAGCAGACTGCTAAACTCTTCTTTCAACTCATCTCAAAACGTTACGAACGTGGTTCCATCATCGTCACTTCAAACAAACCGTTCGAGCAGTGGGGGGAGATCTTTAGCGATGACGTTGTCGCCGCCGCTATTCTTGATCGCCTCTTGCATCATTCGTATCATTTTCTTATTAATGGTAAGAGTTACCGGATGAAACAGATAACTAAATCTAACTAACTGGGGTGTGCAATTTTCGCCGGAATCTTGTGCAGTTTTCGACCGGAATTAACA
>PMML01000062.1 GCA_003162695.1 Ignavibacteriota bacterium
GCATCGTTCACTTGGCCAAGCACAGATAAAATTATTAACGACAGGCAACACACAAATAGAAAATTATGATCACCGAGAGAAGCATAGCGCTCGACAAAGAACATAATCTTGAATATTTCTCAATTATTGAAAAGCAAGCGATTCTTTTCAGCAAGTTGAGCAAGATTAATAGTGACCTAATCGCATTGCAGATTCCTAAGATATTTGTCTGGAATAGTGCGAAAAGATTAAAAGAAATCCACAAAGAAATGAAACTAGTGGAAAAAGAGTATATAGAATGGAACAAAACAATCGAATCATTTATTTACAATCCCACATTGTATATCAAAAGAGACGCGGACTATAATCTGATATTATTGCATCACATTGATATTCTAAGAGATATTCGCGATAAAATGAGCGATGGCGTCTTGATATTAATCACAAATAATTACAATCGTGCTAAAGGAGAGCAGAGCAATCAAATCAATTTCATTATCGCAATTACTTCTTTTGTATTCACTTTTATTGGGCTAGCACTTGCTCTGCTGACATTTACTCCATGAGGTGTACCCCATTGGCTGGACAGTTTTAGGTGAAAAGTAAGGTGGACAATATATTGTTGTATTGTTTTATTGTCAAGATCGTTCCTTGAAATATATTCTTTCATAAATCAATTTGGTTGTTCTGAGACTACCACTTTAGTTGAAAAAATAAATGCACCCTAACCATTTTAAAAAGAAATGAGTCAAGAAATCAATGATGGCCACGCACGGATAAAATCACTAACGGTAGGTGGCGCATCAGGAGAAATAAATGAATCGATATATCATATTACTTCTGCTATATTTTCCATTGGCGAACGCTCAAATTGATACATCGTTGATTGAAAAAGGACGCAGGATTGTCGCTATTGATGATTCATCTTGTCAATTTTACTTAATGCGACGCGCGCATAAGATGACTATCGAGGAAAACCTTCTTTGGTATAAATACGATGGGGAAATTAACTCACCTCTGACAAATGCAAAATTTCTTCTTTATGATGTTTCTCATACAAACCCTAACAGTAGACGGCTCGTTGTTTCCTACAAAAGTGAATTATTTCTTAAACGATATTGTAGCCATGAATATGGTTGTTGTGATTTAATAGGCTTTATTAATTGTGCCTTGGCAGAACAAGCACCGCTGACTGAAAAACAATTAGAAGAATTAATTGAGTGTATTACAAAATTATCTGATCCAGGTTTCTTGTCCTATAAACTAATTTCAAGTTGGAAAGACATTCCTTGGGTGCCCGAGCATAGTGGAATGCGTGATCAATTTATTACAATGCCTGACAGTCTCAAATCAGTAATACGTCCGCTTTCGATTTCGTCAGATAATGGTAATGTTGAAGCTAATTACTTTGTGCGTAACACTAATTCATTGATCAAAAAGATAAATCTTGTATATCGAAATAAGCAAATTGAAATTAAAACCCAGAATATTGGAAAATATGGCTTTGTGCTTCTCAGATATTAAAACGAGCTGCTAACCATCTTAAAAAAGAAAGAGTCAAGTTATAGCGTCGACATCCGTTAGCCATTACAATGTGCAGTCACTTTTATAGGAGAATCTTATGAAATGGTATCACTATATTGCTTGCTTTTTTGCAGGGGCATTTATTGCCAATATGGTTCCTCACTTTATTCACGGCATTTCAGGCGATAGTTTTCCAAGCCCTTTTTCTAATCCCCCGGGCAAGGGTTTATCATCGCCAACCGTAAATGTCTTGTGGGGCTTAGGCAATCTCGTTATTGGATATATTCTATTAAAAGCAGGCAAAGTTTCTCACGAAAATAAATCAACTCTCCTGGTATTCTTCGTGGGCGTTCTTTGCATGAGCATAATGTTGAGCATCACGTTTGTTGATAAAGTTCATTAATAACTTTTGATTTCAAGTTTACATTGAGAACCGTGTGCTGACTGCCGCCAGGATGCGACTTCTTTGATTCGCGGTATTTGATTCGATGGGATAAAATTACTAAATTTAGGTTCAGCAATAGTCAATTGCATCGTATTTCATCGGGGCCCTTAGCTCAGTTGGTTAGAGCAGCAGACTCATAATCTGCGGGTCGCTGGTTCGAGCCCAGCAGGGCCCACTCATTAAGATAAAAGGACTTACATTAATTTGTAAGTCCTTTTTTATTGTTGGAAGTGCTATTCTTAACTGCAGCATCTCGTATCTATGCATAGAGAATGTTGTCCGGAGCGACTGGCATAAAATGCAGCGCTATTGTTTTGCAAAGAATAAATTGTTAGCATCAACCAAATAGATTATCAGAGAATTAATCTTAAAATCTGCGGATGAGCATGGTCAATAATATCGAGGCAGGAAGGATTCTTTCGTTACCTATCGACCCAGCTCGGATTGGTGTTTGGCGCCCGATTCACCGGGCGTGATATGAGGACACTCTAATGTCTGCCGACAATACTTCCACGCATCTGGAACGCGGCCTCGGTCTCAAGGAAGCGAGCGCCCTCAACATGATCAATATGGTGGGGATCGGTCCTTTTATTGTCATCCCCATCGTTGTAAAAACCATGGGCGGTCCGCAGGCAATAGTTGCATGGGTCGTAGGCGTATTGCTCGCGCTGATGGACGGTTTCGTTTGGTCGGAACTCGGCGCCGCGATGCCCAGGGCAGGGGGAAGTTACTTCTTTCTGCGCGAATCCTACGGCCCTGCCCGCTGGGGTAAAGCAATGTCTTTTCTCCTGATATGGCAGACTATGTTTCAGGCTCCGCTCGTTATCGCCTCCGGCGCTATCGGCTTCTCCCAGTATTTTACATACCTCATACCGTTGACAGGTATGGAGCAAAAAGCCATCTCCGGAACTCTCGTCGTCATCCTCGTGATTCTTCTCTACAGGCGCATTACGACGGTCGGCAGGTTGTCGCTCCTGTTATGGACCGGCGTGGTGCTTACTTTCATCTGGTTGATCTGGGGAGGCGTTACGCACTTCGAGAGCCGGCTGGCATTTGACTTCCCGAATGGCGCATGGAATTTCTCGTGGTTGTTTTTTGCAGGATTGGGTCAAGCGACCGTCCAGACCATGTATGCATACCTTGGCTACTACAATGTGTGCCAGCTCGGCGGAGAGGTGAAAGCGCCTGAGAAAAATATCCCGCGAAGTATTTTCATTTCCATAATAGGAATTGCGATTCTGTATCTTGCCATGCAGCTGAGCATATTCGGCGTTGTTCCATGGAAAGAAATTGCGGAATCTCCCTACATTGTCAGTACATTTGTCGAACGTATCTATGGCGGACATGCCGCGGCCATAGCGACCATCCTTATCCTCTGGATTGCATTTGCATCGTTGTTCTCGGCTTTACTCGGATATTCCCGCATTCCATATGCGGCAGCTGCCGATGGTGCATTTTTCTCGTCGTTTGCGCGCCTCCATCCGACAAAGCACTTCCCGCATATCTCGCTGCTTATACTGGGGGCTGCAGCGTTCGTGTTCAGTTTGTTCTTCAAGCTGACCGACGTTATTAAGGCAATCCTTGCCATGCGGATTCTTGTGCAATTCATGGGGCAGGCGGTCGGCGTGATGCTCCTCCGGCGGCGATGGACATCGGAACGACTGCCGTTCAAGATGTGGCTTTACCCGGTTCCCGCTCTGATGGCGCTTGTGATGTGGGGAACGATTTTTTATTCGACAGGCACTGCGTTTATGGCAGCCGGGAGCGGCGTTGTTGCTGCCGGCATTGTTGTGTATCTCGTCCGCAGCCGGATTATTCACGAATGGCCATTTGAAAAATGAGAATGCTGAGAGACGAGAAAGGATTAATTCAAACAACGAAATTTGACGGCAGGAAAACGATTCATTCGTTACAATGAACGCTCATCAACGAGTATCAATAAAAGCTCCGGTTCCCCGGAGCTTTTATTTTGCGTCTGATTTGGAGTTACCAGATGGTGATTCGTGCTTCCATGGCCCGCCACATTGGGTCGCCGGCCTTGATGCCGAACGTGGAAAAGAATTCCGGCATATTGCTCAGCGGTCCGAGAACACGGAATTTTGAGGGGGAGTGCTCGTTGCTGCGAACCTGATTGGCCACCGCCTCCGGCCGCTCGTTTTCCATCCATGCCATGGCATATCCGAGGAAAAATCGCTGATCAGGATTCAATCCGCCGATCGTAATTTTTTTCCGGTATTGATCGGTTTTCTTGAATGCTTCATATCCCATCATAATGCCGCCGATGTCGGCTATGTTCTCGCCTTGCGTTAGTTCTCCGTTTATATGCAGGCTGTCGACGGCAATATATTCGTTGAATTGCTTAACAACCATTTTTGTTTTGTCTGTGAACTTGATGCTGTCTTCCGACGTCCACCAGTTGTCGAGATTTCCTTCCGCATTATATTTACTGCCCTGATCATCGAATCCGTGCGTCATTTCATGCCCGAACGTGGATCCGCCGATGACCGAATAGAGCAATGCATCATCCGCCATAACATGTTCGTAGCCTGGAACCAGAATATTGCACCCCGGAACGACTATTTCATTATTAGAGGGATTATAATATGCGTTGTAAGTCTGCGGTTCCATGTCCCATTCTGTCCGATCGACAGGTTTACCGTATTTCGACATCATATAGCTGGAATACCATTTGTTGACCGCAAGAACGTTGCGGACATACGAAGAGCGATCGATACTCAATGAACTCATATCTTTCCACTTGTCCGGATACCCGACCTTCATAATAATTGCATCGAGCTTTTTGAGGGCTTTCACCTTCGTACCCTCGCTCATCCAGTCCAGCTTTTTCATCCGTTCCGCATAGACCGTTTTGATGGCGTTGCCGATTTCGAGAAGTTTTTCCTTTGTACCCTTGGGCAGGTAATCTTTTACGTACACCTGTCCGATCAGCTCGCCGAGTGAGCCGTCGGTTTGTTCCACCACACGCTTCCAGCGCGGCTTCGGTTCCGGTATGCCGCGCAAAGCGGTTCCGTAAAAGCTAAACACCTCCATGTACGTTTTGTCGTCGATAAAGGAAGCCACGCCGCGCACAAAATGATACGTAAGATATTTTTTCCACTCGTCGAGCGAATATGTTTTCAGATAACCGTTGAGAGCGGTGAAAAATTCCGGCTGACCGACGATAACGGTGTCGATGTTCTTCAAACCTACACCATTCATAAAAATATTCCAATCGATATCGGCGGTCGATGCGATCAGCTGCGGATAAGATATCTTGTTATAATTTTTCAGCGGATCGCGCGTTTCTTCGCGCTTGCGGCTCGATTGGGCGATGGCCGTTTCGAGCTTGAGAACGATGCCGGCGGCCAAACGGGCTTGAGCAGTATCATAGCCGATAAGAGTAAAAACGCGGGCAATATGCGCTGAGAATTTACTGCGAATGTCGACTGCCCGCCCGTCGGTGTCGAAATAATAATTCCGGTCGGGCAGGCTCAATCCGCCCTGCCAGATAAATATCGCATTTTTGCTGCTGATTTTATCGTCCTGTCCGACCCCGAGGGAGAAAAGGGGAGAACCGGCTGTTGTATGCATGTATGCTGAAACGGCGATAAGATCCGTTACGCTGCGGACGGCTTCGATTTTTTCAATGTCCTGACGAATGCCGGAAATTCCATCCTTGTTCAATGTTACACTGTCCATACCGGAGAAGAAAAAGTCGCCGATTTTTTGTTTCTCGCTGCCCTTGGTATTCGATTTCGAAAAAGCTGAAGATTCACAAACCGTTCTGATCTGGGCATTGATGGTATCTTGAATGAGCTGAAAAATTCCATAACTCTGCTGGTCGGCCGGAATGGGATGTTCCTTAAACCATGTTCCGTTGGCATACAGAAAAAAATCATCTCCCGGTTTAACGGAAGGATCGATATGGGAGACCAGCGGATCGACGAAGGAATCCTTCGATTGGCCGTTAAGAAAGAGAACAAGAAAAGGAATTAAAAGCATTGTCCGGGTGAATTGCATTATGTGTCTTTTCATTGCAGCGCCTCCGCGAATATTTTATTTTTTTCGTGACTGATTATATGTTGTTTTGCAGCCGACCGCTGGAAGCCTGCCAGACTGCTGACGAAATCACGCAGGCGGGCCTAAAAATATCATCAAACGTCCCGCCGCAAAGATGGCGGGCGAGCAGCTTGATTCAATAAATAACTCCGCAGTCATTCGAGCAAGGTAACGTCGGGAACTTTTCGCGACCATCCCGTAGGGACAACGCCGGTCGCGGCTACAAGTATATTCTAAAGCATTATAAAAGGAAAGCCCAAAAATAATTTGGGCTTTCATGAATAATAGGAAACCGTTACGGTAAATTCCAGATCAATGCGCGTTTCGCAGGAGCGAGGTACATCGCGCTGCTGGAATCGCCGCCGAAAGCATCGAAGAATGTTTGAAGGTTGGGAAGCGAACCGTTCACGCGATATTCAGCCGGCGAGTGCACATCGGTTTTTAACTGCCTGCGGAGCTGTTCCGGGCGGACATTTCTTCGCCATATTTGTGCAAAGGAAATGTAAAACCTTTGATCCGGCGTGAATCCATCGATCAATGCTGTCTTTTTACCTTTCAACGAGTTTTGTAATGCAGTATAAGATATCGCAAGACCGCCGAGATCGCCGATATTTTCACCGAGTGTCGCTTTTCCATTGATATGGAGTGAATCGATAGGCATGAACCTGTCGAATTGATCTGCCAGAGTACCCGTACGTTCGTCGAATTGTTTGCGGGTTTCCGGACTCCACCATTCTTTCAGGTTTCCTTCAGCGTCGAATTTGCTTCCCTCGTCGTCGAAACCATGGGAAATTTCATGTCCGATAACAACACCGATGCCTCCGTAATTTACTGCATCGTCTGCCGTGAAATCGAAGAAAGGAGGCTGCAAAATTCCGGCGGGAAAGACGATCTCATTCATCGATGGGTTATAATATGCATTGACAGTCGGAGGCGTCATACCCCATTCCGTTCTATCGACCGGTTTGCCGATTTTGTCGATTTCAAACTGATAGAGGAATTTCGAAGCGCGTGTCAAATTCCCCGCGTAAGATGTTCGATCAATTGTCAATGTAGAATAATCCCGCCACTTATCCGGATACCCGATCTTGATCATAATCGCATCGAGTTTTTTCAATGCAGCCTTTTTCGTTGCATTGTCCATCCATGGCAGAGCATTGATATGCTGTCCCAGCGCTTCCTTGATATTCTTGATCATATCCAGGGCGCGCGCTTTGGCTTCCGGAGGAAATGCTTTTGCCACGTACACTTCGCCCAGAGCTTCACCAATAAGACGGTCGATAACGCTGCGAACGCGTTTCCACCGCGGCTGCATCTCTTTGACCCCGCTCAGGATCGTGCTGTTGAAGTGAAAGCTTTCCGCAACGAAGGGAGAACTGAGTTCAAAAGCGGCAGCGCTGACGATCTTCCATCGAAGGTAATTTTTCCAATCGGCAATGGATGCACTGTCGAGCATGCTGCCGACTTCTTTGATAAATTCAGGCTGACCGACATCGACCACACCGGGATTTTTCCATCCGATATCTACAAAGAAGCGTTTCCAGTCCATAGAAGGGGAGAGCGATGCAAGTTGTTCCTGTGTCATCTTATTGTAGTTTTTTTCCGGGTCGCGAAGATCGACAAGGGGGCGGGAGGCTTTGGCCATACGAGTTTCAAATGCAAAAACCGATTCTGCAGCCTTTGAAGCAGCCGCTTCGTCCTGACCGATAAGCACGAAGATCGCCGCAATGTGTTTGACATACTCTTCACGAATGGTTTTAGAACGGGGGTCTTCGGCAAAATAATAATTCCGTTCCGGCAATCCGAGCCCGGCCTGGTGCAATTCGCCGATGACTTCTACACTGTTTTTTGGATCCTGTTCCGAACCGAACCCGAATAAAATGGGATATGTTTTGGAATAGAGATATGTGATTGCCGTTTTGAGGCCGGCCTCATCTTTTACGGCATCGACGCGTTGAAGGTCTTCCGCAATCGGTTTCCATCCCAAAGCTTCGATGGCTGCGGAATCCATACCGCTCGCATAGAAATCGCCTATCTTACGCTTGTTGCTTCCGGCAGGAGCCGCTGCATCGTTTTTTGCATCTTCGAGAATCGCGTGCAGAACTTCGCCGTTATTTTCTTGCAGGATAGTGAAGCTTCCCCATTGATTGTAAGCCGCAGGGATTGGATTCTTCTTGAGCCAATTGCCGTTTACATAGCGGAAAAAATCATCGCATGGTTTGACGGTCGTGTCCATATTGGCCGGTTCTATCGGTTTGGTTTGGGCATGCATATTCTGTCCTAAAACAAGGAAGAGAGCGGCGGTCAGAATGACGGCTTTCGGAACCGCAAAAAAATATTTCATGTGATTCGACTCCTTCATAGGTGTGAAGATTAGGTGGAATTCTTGTTCATCCGTTTATTAATGCATCAATATAGACACAGCTGCACAGAATGTCAATATTGAACGGGTATGCGTTAATAGAAAAAAAGTTGCGGGAAAACAAGAATTGCAGGTATTTATTTAAAGAGCCACAACAAATATCCGTATCCTTCCTTTTCCATTTCCATTTTCGGAATGAATTTCAGCGATGCGGAATTGATGCAATACCGCAAATGAGTCTGCTCGGGGCCGTCGCTGAAAACATGGCCGAGGTGCGAATCGCCCGATTTACTCCGGACTTCAATGCGTTCCATAGCCATGGAAGAATCTCTTTCTTTGACAATATGCCGTGCATCGATGGGTTTGGTAAAACTCGGCCAGCCGGAGCCGGATTCGAATTTATCCGTTGAACTAAAAAGCGGCTCGCCTGATGCAATGTCCACATAAATGCCTTCCTGATGGTTGTTCCAGTATTCGTTGTTGAACGCAGGCTCGGTGCCGCACTGGGCTGAGACTGCATACTGCATGCCGGTTAATTTCTTTTTAAGCTGTTCAGGAGACGGTTTTTTATATTTGCCTATGCCGACATCTCCCCAGACAGACTGCACAAAGGCATCCCGTCCCGATGCGCTCCGGTAGCTGTAATAGCGGACGGGACTTTTCTTGCAGAATTGCTGGTGATATTCTTCTGCTGCATAAAATTTTTCAAAAGGCCGAATGCCGGTAACGATCGGCCGATCGAATATTTTTAAATCTTCGATGCGGTTCTTTGAGCTTTCAGCCCATTTGCGCTGAGAATCGCTATGGTAGAAAATTGCAGAACAGTATTGAGAACCCCGATCATGGAACGAACCTCCCGGATCTGTCGGATCGATCTGCCGCCAGAAAATGTCGAGTAATTCTGCATAACTTATTATGTCCGGATCAAATGTAATCTGTATGGATTCCAGATGCCCTGTTTCGCCGGAACAGACTTGTTCATAGGTCGGATTTGCGACAGTACCGCCGGAATATCCGGAAACTACTTTTTGAACTACAGCCAATTCTTCAAAGGCTTCTTGCATGCACCAAAAACATCCGCCGGCGAAGGTCGCCGTATCGAGTGCGGCATTATTTTGTGTGATAAAAGGCATATTCTTATTCATCGAATCCGTATGATTGCATTGCAGAAAGAAAATGGAACTGATCAGGATGCAAAAATTTATTTTTCTCATAATGTGTCCCGTCTTTGTATGTCATATATATAAGAACATTTTGATTTATTTTTTAGTTTCAGTATATAGTATGAATCCGAGGATAAGAAAATGAAATTTTTAACCCGAACAATTTGGATTCTTTCCTTCATTAGCCTGTTTACGGACGTGGCAAGTGAAATGCTCTATCCGGTAATGCCGATGTATCTTACAAGCATTGGTTTTTCAGTGGCACTTATCGGCATGCTGGAAGGGATCGCAGAAGCAACCGCCGGTCTGAGCAAAGGATATTTTGGAAAGCTCTCGGACTGTCGAGGGAAAAGGAAACCATTCGTCCAGATAGGATATTCCCTCAGCGCAGCTGCAAAGCCATTGATGATTTTAAGCACGTCGCCTCTCTGGGTCTTTTGCATGAGAACATGCGACCGGATGGGAAAGGGAATCAGGACCGGTGCACGCGATGCAATGCTTTCCGCAGAATCAACGCCGGAGTATAAAGGCCGTGTGTTCGGCTTCCACCGTGCTTTCGATACGCTCGGCGCTGCTCTCGGTCCTTTGCTGGCGCTCCTCTTTCTATCATTCTCTCCGGGGCAATACCAGGCTCTTTTTCTGATTGCAATCGTTCCGGGGTTGGCTGCTGTGGGGATGACCTTTTTTATCAAAGAGAACATTTTTCCGGCATCGGCGAATGAAACCGGAAACGGATTTTTTTCCTTTCTTCGATATTGGAAAACTGCTCCGCGCAAATACCGGACTGTCGCTGCCGGATTGCTTCTCTTTGCTTTATTTAACAGCTCGGATATGTTTCTTCTTCTGATGGTTCGATCGCGCGGAATGTCCGATCAGGCGGTGATTGCATTGTATATATTTTATAACTTCGTCTTTGTTCTTGCTTCGTATCCATTCGGTATGGCGGGGGANNATCTGTGTATATCTTCGGATTATTGATCTTTGCCGTTGTTTATGCCGGAATCGGTTTTGCGCATACAATCATCATAATGGTCTTTTTGTTTTTGCTTTATGGATTGTATGCCGCTGCAACGGAAGGGATCGCCAAGGCGTGGATTTCCAATCTCGTGACGAAAAGCGAAGTGTCGACGGCGATAGGATTCTATTCCGGTTTGCAAAGTTTGAGTACGCTGCTGGCAAGTTCTGCGACCGGATGGATATGGTATATGTTCGGGCCTGCGGTCGCTTTCGAGCTTTCCGCCGCCGGAACATTGCTTGCGGGTGTCTACCTGTTTTTTCTTGCATAAATTTGCACGTATCGTCATTCACAAAAGGATGATATTTGACTTATATTTTTTCTTGCCGTTCTCACGAAACTCATCTATCTTGAATTGTTAAAAGAGATAATTCACTTAACATGCACAGACGTCTGTCCATGCGCGTGGACGACAGCAAGCCATAGCAGCAAAGATTTTACACTCAAAGGAATTGTTATGCTACTTCATCATATGTTTGTCCAAATAGCAAAGAAGTATGAAAGCAATCTCGCTTTTGTCGATAGAACGACCGGAGGGGGTCAGACGTATGGGAAAGCCTTGATTGCTGCGCTCATCTTATCGGAGAAGATGAAAAAATACGATGAAGGTCTCGTGGGCATCATGGTTCCTACATCGATCGGTTGTTCTCTTGCTATTTTAGGAGCGCTGCTGAGCGGGCGCGTTCCCGTAATGGTCAATTATTCCACCGGAGCTGCGCAGAATGCCGAATACGCTCAAAAGAAGTGCGGTTTTAAGACGATCATTACTTCAAAAGCTCTCCTCGAAAAAATCAACTGTCCAAGAGTTCCGGGTATGGTTTTCCTCGAAGATATTTTGGAAAGCATCGGCTTTATCGATAAAATTAAAGCGGCCATCTGGTCAAAACTTCCGCTGGAACGGCTGATGAAAAAAATTCCTCAAGGGAATGAAGATGATAATGTCGTCATTCTTTTTACAAGCGGAAGTGAAAAAGATCCTAAAGCCGTTCAATTGTCACATCGCAATATATCTGCAAATCTTGAAGGAATTTCCAAAGCATTTGACTTTTCGTCTGAAGATGTTTTTCTTGCCAATCTTCCGCTTTTCCATGTATTCGGACTGACCGCAAATTTTTGGCTTCCCCTGTCATACGGCATGAAGATTGTCACGTACGCCAATCCGCTGGATTTTAAAACAATATGCGATATCATTCGAGAGGAAAAAATTACATTTGTTGTCGGGACCCCTTCTTTTATGTCCGGTTATTTAAGAAAGTCGGAACCGGGTGATTTTATATCTTGCCGAATTATGATGACAGGCGCCGATAAAACTCCGGATTCACTGCGCAATGAGTACATGCGAAAACATAATATCGTTCTGCTGGAAGGATATGGATGCACGGAAACAAGTCCGGTTATCAGCGTCAATACACCCGGGTCAAACCAACCCGGAAGCGTAGGAAGGCCTGTGTTCAATGTCCGTGTTCGGATTGAAAACTATGAAACCGGTGAAGAAAGCGCCACAGGTGAGGTCGGGAGAATTCTGGTCAAGGGGGACAATGTCATGAAGGGATACTTCGATGACTTTGAATCGACGTCGTTGTGTCTCCGTCACGGTTGGTACGATACCGGCGATATGGGTTACATGGACCCGGAGGGATTTCTCTGGCATGTGGGGAGACTCAAGCGTTTCGTGAAGATCGGCGGTGAAATGGTCTCCTTGACGCGTATCGAGAATGTGCTGGAACGGCTTCTGCCGACAGATACATCCTGCTGTGTCGTGGAAGTTCCGGATCCCATTAAGGGAGCTAAGATCATCGCTGTTGTGACGCAGAATATTAACGAAAAGAAAATTTTGAAAACGATGGGAGAAGAATTGCCTCAGATTTCCTTGCCGAAACAATTTATTGTCATGCAGGAATTACCCAAAATGGGAAGCGGGAAGATCGACTTCCGGCGTCTGACCGATATTGTAAGGGATATGGTGCAGCAGGGACGAAGACTCTAATAACGTGCTGCCGTGCGAAGTTCTTGGTCATTCTTTAACCAGTCTCAAATTTGAATTCCGTTCATACGGAATAACATTTTCCGGCTTCCGGCTGCAGTTCTTAGTCGGTTGTTATTTGGTTCTTTAGTTATTCTCTTCACAGTTCATCGTTTGCTGTTAACCGTTCACCGTCACTCTCTGCACTCTTCCCAGCTTTGTTCCCAAAAACCTTTCACCGACTTCCGCAAATTTATGCGGAAGATCGCTGACAAAAAATTGCAGGTTCGGTTTCAGGGTGCTGTCGTTTTTCAATCCTTCTTTTTCTAATAGTTGTTTCACCACTGCTGCCGTGGCTTTTCCGGAATCGATCATGGTCACACCGGATGGAATGGCCTTTGCAATAGTCGATAAAAGGAGTGGGTAATGCGTGCAGCCCAGTACCAGTGTATCTATTTTTTCCAAAGTCAGCGGAAAGAGATATTCTTTCGCAATCAGTTCGGTCGCTTTGTGATCGATCCATCCTTCTTCCGCAAGCGGAACAAATAACGGACAGGGCTGTCCGAAAACCTTAACACTGGCATCAATATGATGGATAGCGGTTGTATAGGCGTTGCTCGCGATTGTGCCGACCGTTCCGATAACGCCGATTCGTTTTTTCCTGGATATCTGTACAGCCGCTTCTGCTCCGGGAAGAATAACGCCGATGACAGGAATTTTTGCCCGCTTTTGAACCACATCAAGCGCAACCGCAGAGACGGTGTTGCACGCGACGACGATCATTTTCACGTTGTGCTGCAGCAATATCTCCGTATCCTGAAGAGCATATTCCCGAACAACCTGAGGAGATTTGGGGCCGTACGGAACACGTGCCGTATCGCCGAAGTAGACGATGTTCTCATGCGGCAAATCCTGCAATAATGCCCGGACGACGGTCATGCCGCCGATTCCGGAGTCGAATACTCCAATTGCTTGTTCGTTGCTCATACATGCCTCGATACCAACCTTGTCAAGGGTTCAATCCTTGACAAGGTTGATTTTCTTATTTGACTCATTCAGATTCCAAAAAATCGTTTATGCTTTTAAGAAGAACCTGCCGTATCAGTTCGAGCTTTTCCGGATCGGTTATCTTTTTTCCGGATCCATCCAGAACATAAAAAGAATCGACAATACCGTCGACGCGCGTTGCAATTTTTGCAAAAGAAATATTAAGTCCGACCTCTGAAATAGCCGTCGTAATTTTATGAAGAAACCCGAGCGTGTCAGCTGCATAGATATCGATAAGCGTGAAGTTCGGATGCTCTTCGAATGCAACGTCATGCCGGATGTTCGGATTCGGCGGCTGAATACGACGTTTCCACTTTGCCCTGTGCCTTTCCAGCAGGCTGGAGATGACGGTCGTTCCGCGCATGACATCGAGAAGCTCTTTCGCAATTTTTTGACATACATGTTCCGGTAATGCTGCCTTTGAGAAGAAATCGACGACCCGGAATTTATCGATAATAATTCCGTCTGTCCGCGTGATAATCTGCGCGTCGAAAATGTTGGCATCGTTGGCCGTTAGGACGCCGCAAAATTTTGACAGAGCATACGGCGCATCCGGGGCGAGTACGGTCACTTCGGTGAATTTTTCCGTGTTGTTAAAAAGGACTGCAACGGAATCGAGCGCGCGTATGGCAGTAATATGTTTTCCGATTTCTTCAGGAGAAAAAAGTGTAAAGTATCCGAATTCTTCGATTCGCTGCAGATGCGAATGGATTTCCGATTCATCGAAATCCGGCCGGAGTTTCTCTATAACATGAGTCATACGATCGGCATTCTGCTCTATGGATTGCCTCTGCAGTTCTTCCTCCGTCAGGTGCTGGTCGAGAATACGTTTTGTCTTTATGTACAGTTCCGTTAATAATGTTTCTTTCCATTGTGTGAGTACGGAGCGGTTGACGGCCGAAAGATCCGCATAGGTGAGCACATACAAATAGGAAAGAAGGCTCGAGTCCTTGAACATCGATGAGTATTGCATGATCGTAAGCGTATCATTGAGATTGCGGCGAAATGCAACCTGCTCCATGGAAAGATGATGCCGCACCAAAAAACTTACATCGGCAAGTATGTCGCCGTACTGCAGGCGGTCGAGTATCTGTTTGGCAATTTTAACTCCGGTGATTTCATGTTTGCCGATATGCAGCGGCTTAGCGATATCATGAATGAGACAGGACAGATAGAGGATGTCCCTGCCCGGCAATTGACGCATGACAGCGCCGAACTGGGCGGTGGAAGAAGTGAGCGCCTCAGCAGCAGCGATGACCAGGAGAGTGTGCTCATCGGCGGTATAAAAATGATATTGGTTATGCTGAAAGAACGACACCATCGGTTTCCATTCCGGGATCCATCGTTCGAGGATCCCAAGGTCAGCCATCGAGCGGAATGACCGGGCGACTCCGTGCTCCTGGTTGAGGAGCGTCCGAAAGAGAACAGCTTCTTCTTTCGTCCGCATCGGCTTTAATTTCGAAGCGGTGCGGTAAATGGTGTCTTCCAGCTCGAACGAAAAGCGCAAATCGAGCCGGCAGCATGCAATGTATCCATCGAGGATCATGGTTGTCGAAATGCGCCCTGAGTGTGCGTGAAGATATAATTTTTTTGAGCGTATAAAGTAATCTTTGTTGAGCGCGCGGATCGCCGTCGAGTGTTTCTCTAATTTCCATTCATCTTTTGCCCATTCCAGAATTCTGGAAGAAAAACGTGCGATTGTTTTTGCGGCAGAATGATAGTCCTGCATAAAATGTTCTACGTTCGTCCGTTTGGCCGTCGTTTTATAATGCAGTCCCTCAGCCACCTGTCTCTGAAAACTGAATTCAAGAATATCATGAATCGAACCCGATTGTAAATGCATTTCATTGCGTACACGAAGAATAAAATCGAAGGCGGTCAATATTTGACGCGAGAATGCCCGTGTGAAAATATAGAGTATCGCGGGAGAAAAAAGCAATGTCGAAATTGCAGTCGTCTTGTCGATGTGATCCGGAATGTCGCAGTAGCCGGTACCATACAGCAGCCAGAGAACGGTGTGAAGATCCCGAAGGCCGCCGGCGCTGTTTTTAAGATTCGGTTCGAGCAGTTTGACGGAGCTGCCGTATTTCGCATGCCGCGCATCCTGTAGTCCGGAAAGCAGTCGAATGAATTCCTCCGGATTTCGTTCCTGAATAAGAATGCGCATCTGTTTTTGAAATTCTTTGAATACAAAAATATTTCCGCAGACAAGCCGTGCTTCCATAAGCGACATCATAGGTTCGATTGCTGTCTTGGTAATGTCTATACATTCCTGAATGGTGCGGAAACTATGACCGACATCCACTCCGATATCGAGGAGAAGATGAAGAAAATCTTTCGCTGCGAGCGCGCCGGTCGATTTTGTGTTCTCGTCGGCAATAAGAAAAAGGATGTCCGCATCGGAAGCGAAACAGAGTTCGTTTCTTCCATACCCGCCGAGTGCAACGATCGCAAGAGGGGCCTGCTGTTCCGCGATGAGCGTTGTAAAAAGCGATCTGAGCAGCCAATCCATACGATCGGCCAGCGCCAGTGAAATTTTTATCCCTCCGGCGCCGGACCGGTGGAGTTCCATAAGAGCTTCGCGTTTTTCTACGTACCTGTTTTTCAGTTCTGTGACAGATTTCATTATGCACCGTTATTGGCAATTCAAGAATGCCTTTAATATAAGGAAAAATGCCGTAATCAATATCAATGACCAATGACCGATAACTTTGCAAAAGGAGAGGGCAAATGTCAAAAAAAATGTTTAAGTTCCGTCAATGAAGAAATATCGATATTTTGAAAGGAAGAACATGCCTCCGACGATATTTAAAAATGAGCCGTTGACGGATTTTTCGAAGCCGAAAAACAAAAAAGACATGGAACGAGCGCTTGCCGTGATCAAGGCGGGACTTGGAAAAACATATCCGTTGGTTATCGGAAATCAGGAAATTTTTACAGAAGAGACATTCCCCTCGATCAATCCGTCCAGACCTGAAGAATTGGTCGGTCTTTTCTCAAAAGCGGATCATGAACTATCGAACAGAGCTATTGAGACTGCAGCCGCGAAATTCGAAGAATGGAAATGGGTTGATCCGAGGAAGCGGTCGGGTTATTTATTGAAAGCCGCAAAGTTGATGCGACGACGAAAGCATGAATTCAGCGCGGTAATGATAGAAGAGGTCGGCAAGACATGGCCGGAAGCGGACGCCGATACAGCGGAGGCTATAGATTTTTTGGAATTTTATGCGCGTGAGATGCTTCGATATGCTGCAAAGCAGCCGGTGACGAAGATTCCTTCTGAAAAAAACGAATTGATCTATATACCGCTCGGCGTCGGCGTGATTCTTCCTCCGTGGAATTTTGCACTGGCCATACTTGCAGGAATGACCTCAGCGGCGGTCGTGGCAGGCAATACGGTGGTGCTGAAACCATCGAGTGATTCTCCTCTGACCGGATGGATGTTTTTCCAGTTGATGCGTGAAGCCGGTCTCCCGGATGGTGTGATTAATTTCGTGACCGGTTCCGGCAGTACGATCGGCGATCTGCTCGTGGCGCATCCGAAGACGAGGTTTGTTTCTTTTACCGGGTCGAAAGAAGTGGGCATGCATATCAATGAACTTGCCGCCCGCGTTCAGCCCGGCCAGCACTGGCTCAAGCGCGTGGTTGCCGAGATGGGCGGTAAAGATGCCGTCATCATCGATGAAAAAACAGATTTGAATGCTGCCGCGCAAGCGACGATAGTCTCCGCTTTCGGATTTCAGGGACAGAAATGTTCGGCGGCATCCCGTGCAATCGCAGTCGAACCGATCTATGACAGGTTCCTGAATCTTCTGATTGAAAAAACGAAGAATCTTAAAGTCGGTATTTCGGACAACCCGTCGAATAATATCGGACCTGTTGTAAATAAATCCTCTGAGGAAAAAATACTTTCTTACATTCAAAAAGGAATTGCTGAAGGGGGCCGGCTTATGACCGGGGGAAAAAAAGCTGCCGGAGGCGGATATTTTATTGAACCGACTATTATTGCAGACGTCGTCCCGCACGGAACGATCGCACAGGAAGAAATTTTCGGTCCCGTGCTGGCCGTCCTCAAGGCGAAAGATTTCGACGATGCTCTTGCCATTGCAAACAATACGGAGTTCGGTCTGACCGGCGGGATCTGGACGAAGAATAGGAAAAACGCGGAAAAAGCAAAACGGCTTTTCCATGTCGGAAATTTTTATGTGAATCGAAAAATAACCGGAGCTTTGGTCGGCGTGCATCCGTTCGGCGGTTTCAATATGAGCGGAACGGATTCCAAAGCGGGCGGGCGCGACTATCTTTTGCTTTTCCTGCAGGCAAAGTCGATTTCGGAAAAAATCAAATAGTCGAAACGGAAGCAAGTGCAGATGGAGACAAATGCCTGAATACATCAATTGTTCAAGTTGTTCGGAAGAAATCACGGAAGACAGCGATTATTGCCCTCACTGCGGCATCATCTTTCGGGAAACGGAGAATTCCGTTTGTGAACGGCATGCGCCGCGCCAGGCCTCCGGTGTTTGCATTATCTGTCATAAAGTGATGTGCCCTGAATGCTGCGTGAAACGCCAAAACAAGGTGTTTTGCTCCGAACATGCAGAGATAGAAGTTCAACAGGACTGGGCGCTCGTCTATCAATCGACGGAGATTAGTGAATCAGAATTGATTAAATCGATTCTTGAGTCTTCCGGACATAAGGTGCTCGGACAGAATTTTAACTCGATTGGCTTTGTCTGGGACGGCGGCGGTGACTCTCCTATTTCCCGAAGCAATATCAATAAACCGGCAAAAGTCTTTGTACCGATTCCGGAATATTTTGAAGCGATCTCCGCAATCGAAGAATGGAAGAGCGGGCAATCTCCTCTGTGACACCTTGCGAAGGTCCCCACCTTCGCAAGGTGTCTGATAAGGAATCAGTAGAAACGATTTTTTCAAAATAGATAGAGGAGTTATAGAGACTTTATGAAAATTCATGAATATCAGGCAAAGGAAATAATAAGAAAATACGGCGTGGCTATTCCGAAAGGGGAGGTTGCTTTTTCGATCGGTGAAGCCGTGAAAGCGGCTGAAAAAATCGGCGGCAGCCGATGGGTTGTGAAAGCACAAATTCATGCCGGAGGGCGCGGAAAAGGCGGGGGCGTAAAACTGGCAGATTCTCCGGAAGATGTGCGGGAAAAAGCCGGAGAAATTCTGGGTATGCGGTTAGTCACTCACCAGACCGGGCCTGAAGGACGTATTGTTCGCAGGCTGCTTGTCGAGCAGGGAATTGCCATTGCAAAAGAAATGTATGTCGGCATAACACTGGACCGGCAGAGATCGCAAAATGTTGTTATGGCGTCGACAGAAGGGGGCGTGGAAATCGAAAAGGTGGCGGCAGAGACGCCGGAAAAAATATTGAAAGAATATATCGATCCCATGCTGGGTTTTCAAACATTCCAAGCGCGCCGCTTATGTTTCGGGCTGGGACTTGCCGGAGAAGCCTTGAAAAACGGCGTAAAATTTCTCCTCGCTTTATCGAGAGCATACGATGCTTCGGATGCATCGCTTGCTGAAATCAACCCGCTTGTTCTTACGGAGGAAGGTCATGTCCTGGCATTAGATGCGAAAATGAATTTCGAGGATAATGCGCTCTTTCGCCATCCGGAATACGAGTCTCTGCGCGACATTGAAGAAGAAGATTCTTTTGAAGTAGAAGCATCTGCATCAAATCTTAATTATATTAAGTTAGACGGGAATGTAGGCTGCATGGTCAACGGCGCCGGACTTGCAATGGCGACGATGGATATCATTAAAATTGCAGGAGGCATGCCGGCCAATTTTTTAGATGTTGGCGGCGGCGCAAATGCGCAGACGGTCGAGGCAGGCTTCAAAATTATTCTCAAAGATCCGAATGTAAAAGCTATTCTGATTAATATCTTCGGAGGCATCGTGCGCTGCGACCGCGTGGCAGAGGGTGTTGTCGAAGCTGCGAAGAATGTGGAAGTTCAAATACCGATCGTCATACGGCTTGCCGGAACCAATGCCGAGCTTGCTGCAGAAATTTTGCAGAAATCGGGTCTACGATTTCTCGTCGCCCGCGATCTGCAGGATGCTGCGGAACAAGTGACGCAGGCGATTGCGGAATTATAATTTTTTGTATATATAAAAACACTCACTCTATGTCATGGAATGAAATTTACGAACCGGTCATCGGGCTGGAAGTTCATGCGCAGCTGCTGACACAATCCAAAGCCTTTTGTTCCTGTTCGACAAAATTCGGGAACAACCCGAATTCAAATGTATGTCCGGTTTGTCTCGGTATGCCCGGCGTTTTGCCTGTGTTGAATAAACAGGTCGTTGATTTTACAATCCGTATGGGATTGGCGACGCATTGTACGATTGCTCCGAAATCCGTATTTGCGCGGAAAAATTATTTCTATCCTGATCTGCCGAAAGGGTATCAAATATCGCAATACGAAGAGCCGCAATGCCAAAACGGTTTCGTGGACGTCGAACTGCCGGATGGAACCGTCAAGAGGGTCGGCTTAACGCGTATCCATATTGAAGAAGATGCAGGGAAATCCATACACGATCTCGATATCGACACATTTGTGGACGTCAATCGATGCGGCGTCCCGCTTATGGAAATTGTCAGCGAACCCGATATCCGCTCGCCGCAGGAAGCTGCGTTTTATCTGATCAAAATACGACAGATAGCCACGTATCTCGGCATTTGTGACGGTAATATGGAGGAAGGAAGCTTACGCTGCGATGCAAACGTTTCGGTCCGGAAAAAAGGGGAGACGAAACTCGGAACGAAGGTGGAAGTAAAGAATATGAACTCCTTCCGGTTTGTCGAAAAAGCGATCGAGTATGAAATCAGCCGCCAGATCGATGCTCTGGAGAGGGGCGAAAAGATCATTCAGCAGACGATGCTCTGGGATTCGTCCGAAGGAATCTGTCTTCCAATGCGCAGCAAAGAGGAGGCGCACGATTATCGGTATTTTCCTGATCCCGACCTTGTTCCGGTAATCATATCGGAGAAATGGATCGATGATGTGAGTACGTTGCTGCCGGAATTGCCCGATATGAGGCGCAATCGGTACATCAATGAATTTCAGCTGCCCAGGTACGATGCGGATGTTTTAACGGCGGAGCGCGGCCTGTCGGATTATTTTGAAGGCGTCGTCAGCGGATTGAAAACGAAGAAAACAGATTCATACAAAATGGCGAGCAACTGGACGATGGGAGATGTGCTGCGTGTTCAGCATGAGCGGCAGGGATCCCTGAACGATTTTCCGATTTCACCGAAAAATCTTTCCGCACTGATAGATGCAATTCTCGACGGGACGATCAGCGGAAAAATCGCAAAAGATGTATTTGAAGAAATGATTCGCACACGGGAGTCGCCGGAGGAAATTATTAAAAGATTGGGTCTTGTTCAGGTCAGCGATCCGGCTCTGCTGGAAAAAGTCATCGACGAAATTCTTGTCAAACAAAGCGGTCAGGTCGAGGCTTATAAGAGCGGCAAGACGCAGGTCTTCGGTTTCTTTGTCGGGGAGACAATGAAAGCGATGAAGGGGAAAGCCAATCCGAAAATTGTAAACGAACTTTTGAAAAAGAAACTGGTATAAAGCATTACGGAGTTTCAACGATCACTAAAAACATAATTTGAAAGAGAGCATCTGATATGAGAGAAAAAATAATTGCTGGAAATTGGAAAATGAACAAGGATGCCGCCGGAACGGCGGAGCTTATCGAGGGATTGAAAGCGAAATGTCCTTCGATTCCCGGAAACGTTAAGGCTGTCCTATGCCCTCCGTTTACATCGCTGGCGTTAGCCAAGAGTTTGCTGGCGGGTACGCAGTTTGAACTCGGTGCGCAAAATATGTATTCTGAGAATGAAGGGGCGTTCACAGGCGAAATCTCTCCCCTCATGCTGAAGTCGGCAGGCTGCACATACGTTATTCTCGGACATTCGGAACGACGGCAGTATTTTGCCGAGACCGACAGTTTTATCAATTCAAAAGTGAAAAAAGCATTTGCAGAAGGATTGATTCCGATTCTTTGCGTCGGTGAGACCCTGGCAGAGAGGGAAAAGAATGTGACGGATCAGGTCGTGACAACGCAGGTCAAAGGAGGACTCGCCGGTATTCCGGCTTCCGATGCGGAACGGATCATCATTGCGTATGAGCCGGTGTGGGCAATCGGAACAGGCAAAGTTGCAACTCCCGCGCAAGCTCAGGAAGTACATAAGCGGATCAGAACGATTACTGCGGAATTATACGGTCAGGCAGTTGCCGAGAAAATTATAATTCAATACGGCGGAAGCGTAAAGCCGGACAATGCAAAGGAATTATTGCATCAACCTGATATTGACGGGGCTCTTGTCGGAGGTGCATGTTTGAAAGCAGATTCTTTTTCCGCTATTATTCAGGCAGCACATTGATGTATTCGGTGAGAATGAATTTGAAGGCTTTTAAAATTCTTTTACATGAGGAAGAAGCGAAGCTGATTCCATGTATCGGCTTCGCTTTTCATAAAAAGTTTGTGCAAAAGAAACAGGTTAAATAAAAAAAAACTACCCCCGAAAGAGGCCGTTATGTTAAAATCTCGCTTATACTGGAAAGTCTTCGCAAATTTTGCATTGCTGCTTGCAATTCTAACGGCAATGACCCTGCTGACATTGACCATTATCAATCAGATTCAAGAACGTTTCGATGTCTCTTCCTCCGATTTAAGAACACTTGCCTATATTGAGCAGATGCGTTCCACTCTCGATGATGTGCCCTCTCTTGCTTTGAAGTGCGCTTATACAAAATCGCCGGAAGCACGGACTGCTTATTCGCAAAAAGTCCGCGATTTTGCGCTTGCCGTCACAGACATTCAGGAGAAAGTAAAAGATACCGTAACGCTTCGGATAATACGCGATGTTCATGATTTATTTTTTTCCTGGATAGAAAATGTCGGCACTCGAACGGTCGCAATGAGCGATAAGACTTTGAAACCGGAAGATTTCCAAAAAGAAATGCAGGATATTTATGAACTCGATCAGAGAGGACAGTATCTGGAGAATGCCCGGCGCAGCATACAGGCTTTTTACAGCGCCAAACTTCGAGCGCAGCCTTATAATATTGAACGGGCCCAAAAGCTGAGCCGTGATCTGACTTTCTTTGTCACGCTGGTCAATGTTCTGTTTGCCGTTTTTGCGATTGCGCTCGGTTTGTTCCTGACGAGTTCTATAACGAAACCCGTTCGGCTCGTTCGTCGAGGCGCAGAAGATATCATGGCGGGCAAGTACAGTCAAATCAACCTTCACCGTTCTGATGAACTCGGGGAGCTTGCCAACGTTTTTAACCAGATGTCTAAAATGCTTGGGGAAAACTATACCCGTTTAGGAGCCTATTCGGAATTGGTCACAACGCTGAACAATTTGAAGGGATTGGAAGAAGTGCCGGTGAAGAGCTTGCAGCTGCTATGTTCGCATACGCATTCTTCAGTCGGAGCATTGTATCTTGTGAATAAAAAGAAGGATGCTCTCGATCTTATTGCAACGTACGGATTGGCGAATAGGAATCTAAAAAACTTAAAGTTCGGGGAAGGCCTGCCGGGTCAATGTGCCGTTGATAAAAAGGCGATCGAAATTCATGACATACCGCCGTCTTCACCTTATATCATCGACACAGGGATTATGGGTGTTGTTCCGAAAACCATCATTGCTCAGCCGGTTCTTTTCCAGGATCAGCTCTTGGGAGTTCTTGTTCTCGGATCCATGAACGAATTCGAAGGCTTTGAGATGGAGATTTTAAATAACTCCATCCCGCAGCTGGCTGTGGCAATTACCAATGCAGTGAACGATGATTCTGCGCGGGAATTATCTCTGGAAATAGCGCAGCGGAATGAAGAACTCAATGCAAAGAATTCGGAATTGCAGGATGCATACCGCGTCAAGTCTGATTTTCTTGCAAGCATGTCGCATGAATTGCGAACACCGATGAATTCCATTATAGGGTTCAGCTCCGTTCTTCTTGCAGAAAATGCAGAACCGCTGACATCGGATCAGCGTATGGCGATTGAAAAAGTATTGAAAAACGGAAAACATCTGCTGCAGTTGATTAACGATATTCTGGATCTTTCCAAGATCGAAGCCGGGCGCATGACCATCAATGTGGAAACGGAAGATATTCAGTCTGTTGTGTCTAATAGTCTGATGACGGTCGAGCCGATGCTGAAGGCGAAAAATTTGATGTATTCAGTAGAATCGACGACCACAGTTGCGACGCTGACGACGGATACTGTCAAAGTAGGACAGATATTAACGAACTTGTTAAGTAACGCTGTAAAATTCACGGAAACCGGCGGAATTACCATCCGTGTTTTCGACAAAGATGATTTTGTTGCATTTGCCGTCCGTGATACCGGAATCGGAATCGAAAAGAAAAACCTGGAATTGATATTTAAGGAATTTCAACAGGTCGATAGCAGCAACACACGGAAGTATAAGGGCACGGGACTCGGATTAGCTATTGCCAGGCGTCTGGCAAGGATACTGGGCGGCGATCTTAACGTGGAGAGCATTGTCGGGCAGGGCACGACATTTACATTGACCGTGCCGCAGATATACGTTGAGAAAAAGGAAAACCGGGAAACCACAAGCAGTGCAACAGCCAGAATACCGCGGCAGGAGGCAATTACCGGGACGAGGAAGGATATAAAATCGGAAAATGGCGTTCACATCCTTTGCATCGATGACGATCCGGATGTTTTAGAAATTCTAAAAAAATATCTTGTTCCGGAGGGATATGCAGTCGAGCTCGCCTTGAGCGGCGAGGAAGGCATCCAGAGGGCCATACAGCAGAGACCGGCGCTGATTACATTGGATATCATGATGCCGCAGAAAGACGGCTGGCAAGTGCTTCGTGAGCTTAAACAACACGATGAAACAAAAGATATTCCGGTCATTATACATTCGATTGTTGACAATAAACCGCAGGCACTTTCACTGGGGGCCGTCGATTTTATTACAAAGCCGACCGAAGCGAAGCAGCTTCTCGAAGTAGTAAGACACTATTGCTCTTCGTCCGGGAAATCGATACTGATTATCGACGACAATGAAGACTTTGCTCTTTTCATCAAACAATTGCTCGGGAAGGATTATCATGACATTCGTATTGCAGAGAACGGCAAAGAAGGTCTGGAAATATTAAAGACATTCGTGCCGTCTTTGATTTTTCTCGATCTGATCATGCCGGAGATGAACGGATTCGAAGTCGTTCGCAGGCTGCAGCAGGATGTGAATTTGCAATCCATCCCGGTTGTTATTCTTTCCGGAGCGGATGTGAAAAAAGAAGATATGGATATATTAAATACACATATCGTAGACTTTATTCGCAAGGGCGATCTGCCGTCGATTGATCTTTCTACGATGGTTCATCGATTCATGAATATAGAGGAGGCTTATGGGAGAAGAAAATGAAAATCTGAATCCGACCATCCTTGTGGTCGACGATACTCAAGACAATCTTGATTTGCTTGAGTTTGCCTTGAGGCGGAAACCGATAAGAATGCTGAGAGCGGCAAGCGGCTTTGAATGTCTCGATATAGCCCGCGAGCAGAACCCGGATGTCATTCTTCTCGATATTCAAATGCCCGGAATGGACGGCTTTGAGACCCTGAAACGGCTGCGTGAAGACGAACTAACCGCGAAAATTCCCGTAATATTGCTGACTGCGCAAAAAAAAGACCCGGTCAGCATCGAAAAGGGACTGCAATTGGGAGCAGATCTTTATCTCACGAAGCCGATAGATACTGAAGAATTGCTGGTTCGCACCCGAATGCTGATTCGCATACGGCGGGCAGAGGCCGAATTGGTGCGCATCAAAGCTGATTTTATGGCCATGCTCGTGCATGACATGCGGAATCCGATTTTGATCATTAAGTCTTTCTTAGAACTTCTGCTGGAAGACGAGAATATGAAGTTTCTTTCCGATGATTTAAAGATGATCGCGGGTTCAGCGCTGAATTCCTCCAGTACTATGCTGAACCTTATTAATGACATCCTCGATCTTTCGAAATATGAATCGGGCAATGTGCCGCTGCAGAAACTGCCTCAACAGATCGTCAATGTGGTGAACGACGTACTTCAGCAGATGGTCATACAATGCCGGCAAAAAAATATTACGATAAAAAAGCATATAGCTCAAAATTTGCCGCAAGTTATTATCGACGGTGCGAAAATGGAACAAGCATTGATGAATATCGTGGGCAATGCATTGAAGTTTACTCCGGAGGGAGGTACGATTACCGTTTCTGCGGGATTTTCAGAAGATGCCGTTTTGGAAGATGGAGCCGCCGGGCCTATGATTCAGATCGCCGTTTCGGATTCCGGTGTTGGAATTCCAAAAGAGGAATTGCCGCATGTTTTTGACCGGTACAAACAACTCTCCACGGCAGGTTTGATCCGGCAAAAGGGAACAGGGCTCGGTCTGGCGATTTGTAAACTTATTATCGATGCACATGAAGGCAAAATTAAAATAACCAGCGAAGTTGGGAAAGGAACCACCGTAAGAATTCTTATTCCTCTTGGAAAAGCGCTGGTGCACTGACAAAATCAAATATATGCCGGTTCACTATATAAAGCACCTTCGGGGCAGCGCTCCAGAAGGTTAAATCGACCGCGGCTGCAGAAGGGGATTAAAATCCGGTGTAAAAACCAGTTATTTTAATGAATGTAAAAGCTGCCCGAAAAGAGCCAATCCTTTGCTTGACAATTTTTACAGTTTTCGGTATTTTAATTCCACAGTAATGGTTACAAAGAAAAAAACTCAAATTCTTATCTTTCTTTTTGCGGCAGCGATATCTATTTCTTTCGCACAGCGTAAATCCGATCTTGAACAGAATCAACCGGCTTCTTCATCGTTTCTCACGCCAAGTACGAACGGCCTCATGTTCGGGTGGTTTGATCCGAACCGGCTTTTTATGAGGCAGAGTATCTCCTTCAGTTATGCAACGTTCGGCGACAGAGGGTATTCGCTTGCGTCATATACGAACAGTCTTCTGTACCAGATCAGTGATCCGTTGTCGTTTCGGTGCGATATAAGTCTTATTGATTCTCCGTACAATTCCATGGGAGAGGCTTTTTCGAAGAATGTTTCCGGTCTTTCGCTGACACGGGCGGAAATCAATTACAAACTGTCCGATAATGTCCACATTCAACTTCAGTACCGGAGATTGCCGGACTTGCTTGGAAATGACTGCAGCGATTTCTTTATAGACAACTTGATGGAGCGAAACTCAGAATGAACTTGCGAAATTATTCGGATAATTTTTTGTCAAGTATGCCCGCTGATCGTTTTAACTGATGAAGAAACGTCTGAATCATTATTCAGATCAATCTGCACGGGCTGAGAAACAGAAAAAGAAGAACCATTCATTTCTGCGCGGGAAAATATTCTTGACCATCTTATTGGTGCTCGGCGCAGTCCTTTTATATTTTGCTGCAATAAAAATACCTGCCGCTGTCCAGAAGAAAGACCATACTCAGGGAATTATCGATTCCAAAAGTGCAGTCGAGATAGAAGTGGTTGATGCAAGTGGAAATCAAAAACTGGCGGAGCATATTATAGACCAGTTGAGAGAAAACGGATTTGATGTGGTGGAGTATCATCGCGTTGCAGGACGTCAGGTCGATTATTCTTATGTTGTCGATCATACCGTCAATCGGGATGTTTCGCGGAAAGTTGCAGAATGCATCGGTATCCAAAAGACGAAGATTTATGCAAAGCAGGCTGCCGAGCTTATGGTCGATGTTTCCCTTGTGCTGGGTAATGATATCAATAAACTCAAACCGTATTAAACTCATTCAAAGGAGAATGCTTTGACGTCAAAAACCCTGGCGAAAAACATTGCGCAGCTTATGCTTTCAATAAAAGGAAGCAATGTTGTTCTCTTGGATCTTAAGAAGCTGTCTAATGCCACGGATTATTTCGTCATTTGTTCCGCAGATTCTGATACACAAGTGCGTGCCATTGCTGATGCAATCCGCGGCGGGATGGAAGATCAAGGGGTTTCGCTCTACCATCACGAAGGATATCATGGTCTGACGTGGGTGATTTTGGATTATGTCGATGTTGTTGCACATGTGTTCCATAAAGAATCAAGATCGTTTTATAATCTTGATCGTCTTTGGAGCGATGCAAAAAGAACGGACATTTTGGATGATCTTGCAATGCCGGAAGCTTCTAAGCGTACATCTACGGCGAGGAAAAAGCCTGCCGTGTCTGCTGCAAGAAAAAGGAAAACAGAAAAAGCGAAATAAGACTGCATGAAGCGATATCTGACGGAAATAATAGGCAATGCGATGAAAGCGCTGCCGTATGAACACTCTCTTCCTCTGGTTTTCGAGAAACCGAAGAACGAACAGCATGGCGATCTTACGACAAATATTGCAATGCTTCTGGCAAAGCTCGTTAAAAAAAATCCGCGTCTTGTTGCGCAGGAGATTATAGAAAAGGCGCACATCGATCCTCGCGCAATCGTTGCGGTCGATATAGCCGGTCCCGGTTTCATTAATTTCAAATTCGCAGATACATTCTTTACAAATCAGGTAAGTGAAATTTTGCGGAATTCCGAATCCTATGGAAAAAGTTCACTGGGGGGCGGGAAAAAAACACAAGTGGAATTTGTGAGTGCAAATCCGACCGGCCCGTTAAGTGTCGGCCACGGCAGGCAGGCAGCGATCGGCGATACGATCTCCAATCTGCTTCAATGGACCGGATATAATGTCACTCGCGAATACTACTATAATAACGCCGGCCGGCAGATGCGGGTCCTTGCAGAGTCGACGTATGCACGATATCGGCAATTGTTTGAACCGGATGATCCGTTTCCGGAAGACGGATATCAGGGAGATTACATACGCGATATAGCAAAAAGTGTTCGGGAAAAAGAATCGGATCGCCTTCTTTCGATTCCCAAAGAAGACGCTTTGACTTTCTGCAAAGAATATGCTGAGGAACGGCTTTTCTTATCAATTAAGAATGTCCTGGCGCGCATGGGCGTTGTCCATGATGTCTTCTATAATGAAGATTCTTTGTATTCGACGGGTAAGATAAATGAAGTTATTGAAGAATTCCGGAAGCTGGGACTTGTCTATGAAAACGATGGTGCCCTTTGGCTGAAAGCGACCGCCCTGGGCTTGGAACAGGATCGTGTCATCGTTAAATCGACCGGCGAACCGACATATCGGCTGCCGGATATTGCTTATCATCGCGAGAAATTTCGCAGAGGTTTCGATCTGATCGTGGATGTTTTCGGCGCTGATCATATTGCGACGATACCGGATGTTCTCGCCGGCATAAAAGCGCTCGGGTATGATCCTGAAAAAGTCAAAGTCGTTATTCATCAATTTGTAACGCTGCTTCGGGATGGGGAGCAGGTAAAGATGTCCAAGCGGCTTGCGAATTTCGTTACGCTCGACGAATTGATCGATGAAGTCGGTTCCGATGCAGTGCGATTTTTCTTTCTTATGAGATCGATTTCAAGCCATCTGGAGTTCGACCTGAATCTTGCAAAAGAACAATCGGAAAAAAATCCGGTATATTATCTGCAGTATGCGCATGCCCGTATTGCGAGTATTCTGCGCTTCGCGGAGAGCCAGGGCTCGTTTTCTTTGGAGAATGCCGATTTTCAATTATTAAAAGAAGAATCGGAAATAGCTCTTGTCAAGCTTCTTCTCGATTTCCCGGAGACAGTCGCTTCCGCGGCGCAGAGCTTCGAACCGCATCGGTTGACGACATATCTACGTGAGGTTGCCGAAGGATTTCACAGGTTTTATCACGATCACCGGGTTGTTGTCCCTGACGCCGAACTTTCCAAAGCCCGACTTGGCTTGTGCCTTGCGTCAAAGACTGTTATCACCAATGGCTGCAGGATACTCGGCATCTCAGCGCCGGAAAAAATGTAAACAAGTGTTGACAATGATGTGATTTATTTTTAGTTTTCACATAATCTTAAACTTATTGAAGGCGAATACCTCACCACAATTGTTACCTCTTGATTTCTGCGTTTAAAAGTCCGGAGAAGTTGAATTCATTCCGGCATTTGGTTTTTCTTTCAGTATCAGCATAATTTTTTTGATATACGTGATTTCTTCCTTGTATAAAGGGCTTGACATGATGTGTTTTGACGATGGAAAAATCGACGGCGTTGTCATTTTACCGTACAAGAAGAATGCGGACAAACGCGGATGGCTTGTCGAGATATTCCGAACCGATGAACTTGATGCAGCGCTGACGCCTGCCATGGCGTACATTTCTGCAACGATTCCGGGAGTTACACGGGGCCCGCATGAACACATTGACCAAACGGATTTCTTCGGTTTTATCGGGCCGTCGACATTTAAGGTATATCTCTGGGATGCACGGAAGCATTCTGCCACGTGCGGCAAACGGATGGTGTTTTTGGCAGGAGAAGCCGAACCGATGGCTGTAGTAATTCCTCCGGGTGTTGTCCATGCATATAGCAACGTCGGGAAGGAAATTGGGTGGGTTTTTAACGGCCCAAATCGTCTTTATGCAGGCAAAGGAAAGAAAGAAAAAGTCGATGAAATTCGTCATGAAGATGTGAGCAATTCACCTTACATCATAGATGAACCGAGGGAGCCTTCATGAATGTGCTTGTGACAGGCGGGGCCGGTTTTATCGGAAGTAATTTTATTCGATACAGCATGGAAAATCATCCTGCTTATCGAATTATTAACTACGATAAACTCACCTATGCCGGTAATTTAGAGAACCTGGCGGGTATTGAGAAGAATCCACAGTATGTTTTTGAAAAAGGCGATATCTGCGATAAACATAATGTTCTTCGCTGTTTGAAGGAGTATCGGATCGACATGCTCGTACATTTTGCAGCGGAATCGCATGTCGATCGAAGTATTTTGGGATCAGCAGAGTTCGTGCAGACAAATTTTGTTGGTACAAGCATTTTACTCGATGCTGCAAAAGAGATCGGCGTCAATCGTTTTCTTCAGGTTTCGACTGATGAGGTTTACGGGTCGCTCGGTGACTCGGGATCTTTTACGGAAGCAACCCCGCTGCATCCGAATAGTCCCTATTCTGCGACCAAAGCATCTGCCGATATGCTGGCGCTGGCATATCAGCATACGTTCGGGCTGCCGGTAATTTTGACTCGCTGCTCGAACAATTACGGGCCGTACCAGTTTCCGGAAAAATTGATACCCTTAATGATTGTCAATGCTATGCATGACAAACCATTGCCTGTGTACGGCGACGGGATGAATGTCCGGGATTGGCTGCATGTCTTGGATCATTGTTCAGCGATCGATGCCGTTCTGCATGGTGGTACAATCGGTGAAGTATACAATATCGGCGGCAATCATGAGAAACCGAATCTTGAGATTGTGCGATTGATTCTAAAAAATCTCAACAAGCCGGAATCGCTTATTACCTATGTCAAAGACAGGCCGGGACATGACCGTCGGTATGCGATTGATTCCGGTAAGATTCAGCGTGAACTTGGTTGGCAGCCTTCTTATTCATTCGAGCGAGGTATTTCAGAAACGATCAAATGGTATGTGAACAACCAATCATGGTGGACACGGATTATAAGCGGAAAATACCAGGAATATTACAACGTGATGTACGGCGGCAGAGAAGTGGTAAAGTGAACGATTGCCAATCGAATATATCGAGAGAGTGATAAGATGATAAGCATGTTGAAAAGATTTCAAATTAATCTTCTTTTCTTGTATTTCTGCTTCTTTGGTTCGATATCATTTGCTCAATGGACGACGGATACAAAGAGTGAATTACCGGAATCAAAATCCGACCTCAAGAATGCGATGCAGATGCCGGTAACGATTGGGCCTGCTCTCGAAGGACCTGTGGATCCCGGAAAATATTTTGTAGGACCGTCCGATGTACTTTCCGTTAATATTTGGATAAGCCCGCCTCTAAATTTTTCTCTTACCGTTACTCCGGAAGGCACTCTTATTGTTCCAACGGTGGGAGAAATCCAAGTTGCCGATCTTACTCTGGGTGAGGCAAAGAAAAAAGTCATTGCAGAGATCAAGAAGAAGTACCTTGCGGGTAATCCTTCAGTGACGCTTTTAAATCCGCGTCAAATTACCGTGACCGTGGCTGGGGCTGTTCGATATCCCGGGAAATATATCCTCTATGCAACGGATCGTGCCGATAAAGCTGTGTCTGAAGCGAATAAAATAACGGAAGCGAATAAGCTTTTTCAAATAAACAATCTTTCTGCCCTAGAAGAACGCTTTCAATCGAAGCGAAATATCCGGCTTACCAGACGTTCCGGTGAGGTTATCCATGTCGATATTCCGAAATATTATGCAACACGAGATGTTCAATATAATCAGATGCTCAGAGGCGGGGATGAAGTGTTTGTTCCTCGCATTGATTCGAAGAAGAACGTCTTCGGTGTTTATGGAGGTGTGAACGTACAGGGAAGTTTCGAATTAGTGGAGGGTGAGCATCTTCTCGATGCTCTTCAGTTGGCCTTTGGTCTCACAGCACGAGCAAAAGCGGATAGTATTCTTTTGTACCGATACGATGTAGAGACCGGCCGGCAAATCATAACTGTACATGATTTTCACAATATGATGAATGATACGTTACGTAACACGGCAATTGTTGCGGGCGATCGAATTGTGGTTCAAGAACGACCGGATGTAAGAGAAAATTATAAGGTAACTGTTGATGGAGAAGTCAAGTATCCCGGAACATATCCGTTGTCCAAGGACAGTACGAAGCTTTCAACAGTAATAGAATGGTGTGGAGGTTTTACGGAGTATGCATCGCTTGCAAATGCTCAAGTCTATCGCGCTACGGTCTCGCGTGAAGATGTGGAGCTTGAGAAACTACTTAGTTTAAGAGGGAACATATCGGTAGAAGATAGTTCTTATTATCTCATAGAAAGCGAACTGCATATCAGACACGAAGTCGTTAACGTGGATTTTAAGAAGTTGTTTGTCGATAAAAATTCCGCCGAGGATGTGTACCTGAAGGATGGAGATTTCGTATCGGTTCCTTCTATTAGAAAAACCATCTACGTATTCGGTCAAGTCACAAATCCTGGCAATGTCCCTTTCGTACCGGACCAGGGTTACGAGTACTACGTCCAGAAATGTGCCGGATTTACGGATAACGCGCGGAAAGGCGATGTGATGATTATCAAGCGTTCAACGCATCAATGGCTTGTACCGAGTGAAACAAAAATAGAAGAAGGTGATTATGTCTGGATACCAAAAAAGATTGAACGCACATTTGCATATTACATGTCTGTCATTAGCCAAACTGCCGCGGTAATTACAGCGGCGGTGAGTATTGCTTTACTATCGATACAACTGAATAAATAGGTACAAGAGGCATATGAAAAATATCTGAATATTGTCTCTTCGAGGAGCAAAGCAACGAGGAGCTTGTTTTTCTATTCATAATAAGCTTACGATTTCTTGCTCTGTTCGAAATGACAAAATTAAAATAGGATTTTCAGAGGTCTCTGCAAATGAATTAGTATCATTTTATAAAGAGATATGGCATCGGATTTATTTTATTGAGGGACAAAATGAAGGATCAATCTGAACTCAAATCTGATATTGTTAATCAAAGTAGGTCGGTTTCAGTCGTGGAAATGATATTAAATTTATTCTCACGATGGCGGATGATATTTCTTTTAGCTGCCATTTTGAGTATTGTAATTTCTGCTATTGTTGCCTTCCTTATAACACCTAAATTCAAATCGACAGCTTCTGTGTTTCCTGCCGAGAAGGCTGATTTATTAGGGGGCTTAGAAGGAATCACATCGCTTGCAAAATCTTTTTCACCGTCAAAAGCCCTTTCTTCTTTAGGGTCGAATCCCGAAACAGATCGATACCTTGCCATTTTAAAAAGCGGGACAGTAATAAGTGCAGTTATTCGGAAATTTGATTTAGTCCATGTGTATGATATTACATCTTATCCCGGTGAAAACACTGCAAAGGAATTACTCGATAATGTCGATTTTACGGTAGAGACAGAAGGGAATATTACAATTACTGTGTATGATAAAGATCCGAAAAGAGCTGCAGACATGGCTAACTATTTTGTAGAGATGCTCAATAAGAAAAACACGGAATTGCAAGTGCAAAATGCACGCGGAAACCGTCAATTTATTGAGGAACGGTATAATAAAAATCTGTCTGATCTTGCAGCCTCTGAAGATTCCCTGAAAGCATTCCAAAAAAAATATGGTGTTATCGCCATGCCTGAACAAACAGAGGCCTCCATCAAGGCTGCCGCTGAAATAACCGGACAACTTGTGATCAAAGAAGTTCAAGGAGAAGTGTTTCGCAGAACTCAATCATCAGATAATCCATCTGTGATTGCGACACAGATTGAAATTGACGAACTTCATAAAAAATTATCTCAAATGAATAGCGGAGTAAATGTTTCCACAAAGGAAATGAATGTCTTTGTCCCATTTAGTAAAATACCGGATTTGGGCGGAGAATATATACGCAAGTTGCGTGAAGTTGAAATCCAATATAAAATTCTTCAATTTATTACGCCGCTCTATGAGCAGGCAAAAGTGGAAGAACAACGCAGCACACCTTCTGTCATTGTGCTGGATTATGCTTCCCCTGCCGAGCGAAAAGCAAAACCAAAAAGACTTTTTATTATTCTTGCTGGCGCTTTGATTGGCGTCTTTGGAACATTTCTCTATACCGCTCTCTATGAACGATTAAGTAATGAAAAGAAGAACGATACTGCCCTTTATCAATCGTTACTGAGTTTATCTCTTGCAGTACAAAATGATATTAGAAGCTTTTATAAGAAATTCAGATAAAAAAAGATTCCTAAGAATTCATGAAGGTCTTAGAGTGCTATTTTCGAATAGGGTCGTTATAACGGTAATAGTGTTTTTAGCTGTGCTTCTTGGATCGTTTTATGCCTGTGTGATCTATGATGCTATGTTTTATTATTATATTGTAATTATTTCGGCCATTGTATGCGTAGNNCGGCATTTCTGTTTGTTCCCTTTTGTCTGACGAATCCGATCATACTTTCTCAAACCCAAACACGATTACGGATTTCTGAACTTGTTTTTTTGATTATATTTAGTGTTTGGCTGGTTCGGCTTATTGTAACAAAAGAAAAAATATTATTTCCGAAAATATTCCTTATTCCGGTAATTGTTATTATATCTGCGGCAATTGTATCTTTTTTTGCCGCTCCACATTCTAATAAAACAGGAATGCAACAGCTTGTTCGATATATGGAGGTCCTTATAGCATTTTTTATGGTAGTGTTTTATTGCGGACGTAAAGAACAATATATCAAGAAAATATTTTTGTATCTAATGATCGGAGGATTGTGTGCTTCTCTCGTTGGAATAATTCAATTTATCATTAAAAGCCTGGATAGCGGTGTAGCTGAGCGTATTTTTGGTTTGCATGGTGGATCGTACGGAGCTATCATAGGTTCAACGTTAGTTCTTGCTTTTTCAGCTCTTTCGTATCCGGTTGAAAAAAATACAAGGTTATGGGCAATCGTTACGATGCCTTTTTCGGGCTTAGCTCTCATTCTGAGTCAAACACGAGCATGGATAGGGGCATTGTTTATCGTTGTTCTGTTCTTGCTGATATGGACAAAACAAAGTTCTCTAAAAAAAATATTACTTATCATGGGAATTATGATGGGGATTGTATTCCTTGTAGGAATGATTAATCTTCTAGGTGTCATTGATATGAAATATTTTATGAAAGCTTTTGAAGGTGCTTTCAGGTATGGATCGGGGGAAAAACACTCTACCCAGGATCTGGCAATATACATGCGTCTCAATGTATGGAGAATGGCTATTCAACACTTCCTTGAACATCCGTTTTTCGGTATTGGTATTGGAAACCTGCGTTTTAGCAATTACTTAACGGGGCAATTAGGTAATCCTATCGAAGGTATGGGTTATGTCGATAATCAATATATTCAAGCTTTTACGGAGACGGGTATTGTTGGCGGAATTGCATGGATTGTGCTTATGTATCGATCTATAAGAATAGGACTGCAGAGCATGTCAAAATCCGTCGGATCAATGCTCCAAGCTCCTGCAACTGGCTTTTTAGGATCCTTTTTAATTTTCGCAATTGGAAGTTTATTTTGGGTCGTTACACCTCAACATGAATCATTCGCTTTAATGGTTCTTTATAGCGGCATGCTTTTTAACATTGATACTTTGAGAGATGGAAATATGAAAAGGGGCGAAAATTCATAGATTTAGTAAAATATGTAATACCATTTTATTAGTAGCAATTTGTGTGCCTTGTTTTGCTCAGACAGAATGGTACCAGAAAGATTTTATTTTGGGAACATTTTATGATCCTCCTTGCTTAGGTCTTTCAATTGAAAAAGATAGTTCAAGTTTTCAATTGGCAAAGGATGCTTATTTCAATTTGCTTACAGGGACTCAAGAAAATCGTTTTATTAATCATGAGTACGATGGAATGGTGCGTGCATTATCGATTGCATCGAAGCTTGGTCTTTTCTACTTGGTTTCTGATAATAGATATTTTCAAGCATATGATCATCCTTTTGATTCCATCAATGGGGTTTCTCTTATAACTCAATATAGAAATCTTGCGACTAACGAACGCAATGCTCTCTACGGGTATAATTTAGGGGATGAGCCTCATTTTAATTCGACGCATCTAGAGAATATTTCAAGCTGGAAATGGTTTATAGAATCTTCTGAACCCCATAAGCTTGTCTATTTAAATCTTGTAGGTTCTTTTGCTGCCGATAATAATTGGGGCGGTTTTAAACATGGCAATAAAGATGGCTCTTTAGACAAACCAGAAATGGAAGACTACGAACAATATCTCACGTATTATATCGATAGTCTCAGGCCGGCAGTAGTTTCATTTGATCACTATCCGTTTTTCAAAAATGGAACGGTACGGAGAGACTATTTTTATAATCTCGCCATTGTGAGAGCGAAGGCCGGATTACGTCCGTTTTGGGCATATCCAATGACTGTTGGCCATTATGACTATATCGATCCCAATGAGGCACACTTGTACTTTATGTTTTTTTGTCCTCTTGCTTATGGGGCTAAGGGCCTCATTGCTTTTACGTTCTGGCCGCCATCGGAAAACGGATTTCGTACATCTCTTTTTGATCGCAATGGAAATAAAACATTGACATATGAGATTGTCAAGCGCATCAATTTATATGTTAAAAAAGTCGTTGCACCTGTTGTTATGAATGTTCAGAATATTGCTGTATATCATGTCACAAATTTTCCAAATCAACAACAATGGATGTCTGATACTCTTAATCAAAATTCAAAAGTTATCGCATCGATTGGAAATGATCAAGTTATGGCCGGAGTTTTTAAAAATTTAAAACATACATATCTTTTTATTGTCAATAAAGATTTGACTTCCATTTCCAACATAGAGATTGTGCTGAAAGGGAAAATAGAAAAAGTATGGCTTGCGCCAAGCGTTGTCGATTTTGACGAAATTACTTCATTGTCATATACGGAAAAAAGAACGATTATCAATATAAAGATCAATTGTTCGACTTTCATCCTCCCGACCATATCCGGTGGGGAAGGAAGGATGATTAGAATACAATAATTAGGCAAATGAATGCAAATAAATTATAGTATAATAACAAATGTAGAATTGTACATGTGTATCAATGTCCAGAAGAATATTTTAATGGTGTGATTTCAGGTATACGAAGAATGAGATACAATATGATTTTTAACACGACACTTGGACCTGTCGCATTTAGCGTTACTACGGCTATTGGGTGTCAGAAAATATTATGGTTTGAATTTGTGTCGTATATATACAGTGAGTGTCAAGAACCAAATATTTATTACCGCAGAATTGTGAAATAAAGCTCAATTATGACATCACTTATTTATACACTTCGACGCAACATAATATATTCTGTTTTATCCTCAGCAATAAGATTATCAGCCAATGCTTTCTTATTTATTCTTGTTGCAAAATATTATGGACCTGTTTTGTTCGGACAATTTACGACTGCTCATACGCTTGCGATTATTTTTACATTATTTGCAGATTTTGGCTTTGATTTGCTTTCCACTACTATAATTGCAAGTAAACGCGAGGAGGCATANNTATTCCTAGAATGTTTGGAATGAAATGTGTCTTATCGTTTATTGCTGTAATATTAATGTGTAGCTATACATTAATCCATGGAATATCAGAGGGTGCACGCAATTTTATTTTTATTTTTAGCCTCTATCTATTTTTCTCGGCGCTTCTGAATTCTTTGTTTGCATTTTTTAGGGGGTTTGATGAACTTCATCATGAAACCAACATTACGTTAACTATAAATTTATTTCTCCTTGTATCTCTCATAATTCTTGGAGGGTTGCATGTAGACTTAGAGTATATTGCTCTTAGTTTTGTTTCTTCTCGTGTTTATGGTTTAATTGTTGCTATTTATAAAATATCAAAACGAGTTCCTAGAATATTTCCCATTATAGATCTTCTATGGATCAAATCAATCTGGAAAGATGTTTCAGTCTTCGGTATCTATTTTATTTTTGGCAATCTTTTTTTTACCGTTGATACGATGCTTATTTCGCTTTGGAGAGGGGATCATGAAGTAGGTATTTATCAATCAGTTTTTAGAATTATAGCACTTTGTCTTATTTTACCAGATATCACTATTGCGGCGACCCTGCCTAGCCTTGCACGTCTGTATGACAACGATAGAATGCAATGGATAAAACTGGGATCTGTTTTAAATAGAATGCTCATTCATATTGGTCTTTTTCTGGGTTTGTTTTTAATTGTTGGAGCAGAATCGATCATCAATGTTTTGTATGGTTTAAAATCATATAATGCAGCCGTATCTCTTATGAAAATATTCGGAATTGTTGTGATTATAAGATATTCCGTAGAAATACCCGCTTTGATGTTAACCACTTCTCGACAACAATACAAGCGTATGTTTCTTGTTGTAGTGGCGACTGTTGTTAATGTGTTGTTAAATATGATTGCCATTCCAAAATACGGAATATATGGCGCCGCAATAGTATCCCTTATAGTGAATGCTTTAGTCGGTATCGGATATATTGTCACTGTCAAAAAATCATATTATTATCAGCTGTTTTCTTTAAATAATATATTGCCTTTATGTTTGACGATCATGATGTTTATTGTGACGATACTATTCCCTCATTACTCTTTTTGGTATGTGTCCGTCGTAGCATTTATTATATATGCGTCAATTGTTTTTAATTTCGGATATAAAAAAGAAG
>PMML01000116.1 GCA_003162695.1 Ignavibacteriota bacterium
GAGTCCGACATTAATTTGGAATGTCGTACCGGGCGCCGATACCTATCGTCTGCAGGTTTCGACGATTAACAACTTTACCACGACGGTCTATAACGACTCGACACGCACGAACATTTCGCAAGCAATAACGGGTTTGGCGATTGGGACAACCTACTACTGGCGTGTGAATGCAAAGAATGCTGCCGGGACGAGTACTTATTCCGCCGTTTGGAGTTTTGCAACCATCACGCAACCCGCGACACCGGTTTTACTCGCGCCTGATTCTGCAGCGGTCAATATTTCAACGAGTCCGACATTGAGTTGGAATACTTCGACAGGAGCTGCCACGTATCGCCTGCAGGTCTCGACGGTTAACAACTTTACTACGACGGTCTATAACGACTCGACTCGGACGAACACTTCGCAAGCCTTAACGGGCTTAACGGTCGGAACGACTTATTACTGGCGTGTGAATGCAAAGAACACAGCCGGGACGAGCGGTTATTCCAATGTATGGAGATTCACAACGAGCGCAGCGCTCGCAGCCCCGATCTTACTCGCGCCTGATTCTGCAGCGGTCAATATTTCAACGAGTCCGACATTGAGCTGGAATGCTTCGACGGGAGCTGTGACGTATCGTCTACAGGTCTCAACAGCTAACAACTTTACGACGACCGTCTATAACGACTCGACTCGCACGAACACCTTGCAATTGATAACGGGCTTAATTAGTGGGAACACCTATTACTGGCGCGTGAATGCAAAGAATGCTGCCGGGACGAGTGTTTACTCCAACGTATGGAGCTTCTCAACGATCGCACCGCCTGTGGCACCGGTCTTAGTCGCGCCTCTTAATACAGCGGTGAACGTTTCGCCGAGTCCGGTACTGAGCTGGCTCGCATCGACGGGTGCTGTTACGTATCGTCTACAGGTCTCGACGGGCAGCGGCTTTGCCACAATGGTGTATGACGACTCGACACTTACCAGTCTCTTGAAAACGATGCCGGGTTTAACGAGTGGAAATACCTATTACTGGCGTGTCAATGCAAAAAATCCTGCTGGTACGAGTAATTACTCGACAGTATGGCACTTTACAACGGGCGCAGGAGCGCTTGGTTCAGCCAGCACTTTCGGGATCGCGGCCTGGTCCGCGCTCACCAACACCGGTAATTCCGTTATCAATGGAGATGTTTCTTTGAATCCAGGCACTTCAATTACTGGATTTACATTCTCCCCATCTCCAGGGCCGGGAGTGGTGAACGGCTCGGTACACGTTAACGATGGAGTGTCATCACAGGTCTATACCGACTTGCATTCTGCATATATCTTTGCCAAAGGCTTACCAGTGGGAACAACCGTTCCTGATGGCCAGGACCTGGGCGCATGGCAGCCTACAGGCAGTATCCTTCCGGCGGGCACTCTTCCCCCGGGCGTCTATACGAACGGGAGTACAATGTCAGTTAATACTCCTCTCATTCTCGATGCACAAGGTGATGCAAATGCCATCTGGGTCTTCCAGATCGGTTCCTCGCTGACAACTTTTACCGGAGCTCCGGGAGGTAATGTTACGCTGGCTCACGGTGCTCAGGCCAAGAACGTGTTCTGGGTTCCTACTGCAGCTGCAACTATCGGAGTGGGCACTACTTTTTATGGAACTATATTGGCTGGTGGAGATGTCACTGGTCAGACTAGCGCCACGATATTCGGCAGAATATTGGGTGGTGCACTCGGTGCCGGCACGATTGCTTTGCAAACCAGCACTGTCAACGTACCTGCCCCATAAGGCATGAAGTCTACCCGCCAGACATTTGTTTGGCGGGCATGTCTTTCGACAGTGCGACAACTTAGGCGGACATGATTTTTAACGATGAACATGAAGGACAATGAAGTCAATCATGAGTAAACTAGCACTTGAGCTCAATATGAAAAATAAAAAAACTCTTAATATGGAGGTACGTATGTATCGAGATCGAACAGCAATCCATAGCCGCAGGTTCATGAGCCTTTGGCTTAAAAGAATTTTCTTCAATTCTTTGATATTGATTTGTTTCCACGCAGCAATGTCTGCGCAGGAGACTCAAAGAACACAGCCAACGTGGTGGTACGGCGGAGCCGCAGCTGTAAATTTGAACTTTTACGGGGGAACAACTCAAATGTTGAACTCCGATTTAACGACTCCGGCCGCCTTTCATAAAGGATTTGGAGACGGGCTTTATCTTGCTGCCCTTGTAGAATATCGCCCCGATTCTGTTTGGGGCGGGATACTGCAGGTCGGATATGATGATCGACGCGGATCGTTCAATGACGTTCTTTGTCCTTGTGGTGAAATGTCGACTCTATCGGCAGATGTCAGTTATCTTTCCATAGAGCCGAGCTTACGATTCGCCCCATTTGCAGATGCCTTTTACATTTTTGGAGGTCCGCGAATCGGTTTTACCTGGTCTCCCTCTTCAGGAGATGCAAAGACATTCGTATATACGCAGGGAACAACGATTGGAACTAAAGCTCAGTTTAGCTCTATGAACGGAACAGTTTTCTCAGGACAAATCGGCATTGGTTACGATTTTCCACTTACAGCCCCCAATCAAAAAACACAAGTTGAGCTTTCACCGTTTATTTCGTTCCAGCCCTATTTTGGTTCGGAACCTCGCTCGGTGGAGACCTGGGGAGTGACTACCTTACGTGTGGGTGCCGCGCTAAAATTTGGAAGCGGAGATGTTATCCATCAAGCTGAAGTCGCAGTAGCTCCCGTTGTGGTCGAGCGTGACGTCCAGTTTTCTGTTCGAGCGCCAAAGGCCGTACCTCTTAAACGAAGGGTAAGAGAGTCGTTCCCGCTTCGCAATTATGTTTTCTTCGATGAAGTATCGACTGAAATACCGAATCGATATGTCACGCTGTCAAAAGACCAGGCGGCAAGCTTCAAGGAAGAGCAATTGCAGGAGTTTCAGCCGAAAAGTTTTACGGGTCGGGCAGGTCGACAGATGGTCATCTATTACAACATCCTGAATATTACTGGCGATCGAATGAAAAGGAGCCCCGGGACAACCATTACGCTCAGCGGCGCATCGCCGGCGAAGGGAGCGGAGTTCGGCAAAGCAAGGGCGGAAACTATCAAGCGGTATCTTGTAAATGTATTTGGAATTGACAGTTCGAGGATAACAACTGAAGGACGGGATAAGCCGCTCATTCCATCGGAATCACGTGGTGGCACGAAAGAACTGGCTCTTCTCGAAGCTGGTGATCGTCGGGTTGATATAGAAAGTGATTCGCCCGAGATGTTAGTACAGGTTGGAGGTGCTCCCCACTACATGCTAAAGCCGGTTCAGGTTGTTACGGAAGTGGAAGACCCTTTGGACAGCCATGTTATTTTCAATGTAGTCGGAGCAAAGGAAGCGCTCACATCATGGTCGTTGGAAATTACGGATGACCAGGGAAAGGTTCAACGCTTCGGTCCATCGACACAAGAGCAGGAAAGCATTTCAGGGAACGCCATTCTGGGTGATCGTTCTCAGGGCGACTACAAGATCGTAATGCTGGGAGACACGAAAGGCGGGAAACTTGTGCGCAAAGAAAGTTCCGTCCACCTGGTCCGCAGAGACGCACCGATGAAAGATGTAGTGCGGTTCAGGATTCTTTTTGATTTTGACAAATCAAAGACTGTCGCAAGCTACGAAAAGTTCATTACAGATATTATCACACCGCTTATTCCGGACAGCGGCAAGGTGATTATACACGGTTATACGGATATCGTTGGAGATGAAGCGTATAACAGCAGTTTGTCCAGTCAGAGAGCTCAGGATGTGCAGGGTATTATTGAAAATGCAGTTGCGAAGAGCGGTAAAAAAGGCATCACGTATGAAACGTTTGGGTTTGGATCAAATCTTCAATATGCATCTTTTGACAATTTCTTCCCGGAAGAACGATTCTATAACAGATCGGTCATCATCGATATCGTTCCCGATTGAAGTTATGAACAAATAGGTCCATCGATCACTCAGTGCATGGAAAATGTTATGAAGATCAATAGACTAAAATCAGCAAATACTTCGAGCCGATGGACCTATTTTCTTGGCATCCCGCTTTCAATAGGAGTGAGCATTGTTTTATCCTTTCCAGCGCTCATTCACTGTCTCTCAACCGGCAAGTACGCTCACGGCGGAAAACGACTTTCTGTGGGCAAAGGTTGAATCTGATTTCAGTCCAGTCGAGCAGGATGGAAAAACGAAGAGGGCAATTCAATGATCGTGCGGATAAGCTCCATAGCCTTTCCTATGAATACAAGACTATCGAAGAAATGGAATTAACTTCTATCAGCACGACCAAAGAATGAATCTGTTTCTCAATGGTGGGGGAGAAAAATATAAACGCGGGAGAAGAGCTGCTTGACGTATGGATGGAGAGTTAATTGGAAAACTCGGGGAAAGATAGGGAATTGTTAAATATGGAGCCAAACCATAAGTCGATGATCTTAAAGAAGCCGATCCTCTATCAAAAGGATTAGCTACCTTTTCATCCTTTTGACCTATTACTTCCTATCTCGGTCATTGGTATACTTATCCAGGCGCAGGAAATGTTTTTATCATTTCATCGATCGTTGAAAAACTCTTCTTACACCTACTTGAAAGGTACTTACAATGAACAGGGATAAAATTGAAGGTCAGTGGAAATATCGAAGAGAAAAATCGGAAGTCCATTCGGGAAAAATAATGAATAACGCGACCGCTGGAATAGCGGAAAAGAGGGAATGGGATGCAGGGCGCCAGGAGAATAATGGTACCGCTAAAGAGGGCGCCATGCGGCATGTGAACGGATTTAAAAACTTAATCGAACAATTCAAAAATCCGGTAACCGGCTGAGGAAGTCGCAAAAAATGTGGAAAATAAAAAATCGAACGGAACATCGGTGAATTCGGAAACATAATCAAGGAGATGACGGCCGTCATGAAATATTATGAGAGTATATAAGATTAAAACATCAAGCAGCTTAAGCCGATGGACGTATTTTCTCGGTATTCCGCTTTCCGTCGGACTGGCGGTCGCTTTACTCTTTGTTGTTTTTATGCGCGATTGTAAAGAAGGTATCGGCGAGCGTGAAATCCAATTTTCGGTTCGAGCGCCAAAAGCGGTTCCCAGTAAGCGTATTGTAAAAGAAATGCTTCCTCTTCTCAATTATGTATTTTTCGAGGAAGGATCGAGTGAGATACCGAATCGATATATGGTATTGACGAAAGCTCAGGCGGCGACATTCAATGAGGGACAATTGGGGGAATTTAAACCGAATAGTCTGACAGGCCGTTCCATTCGACAGATGGCTGCATATTATAATATTCTGAATATACTCGGCGACCGTATGAAGAAAAGTCCGAGGACAGCAATTTTATTAACCGGCTCCTCAGGGAAGGGCTTGGAACATGGTAAAGCAAGGGCAGAGACAGTCAAGCGGTATCTCGTAGATATATTTGGAATTGAAAAATCGAGGATATCGACTGAAGGACGGGATAAACCGAAAATTCCATCGGAAGTGCCCGGTGCTACAAAAGACCTTGCTCTTCTCCATGCAGAAGACCGTCGTGTCGAAATTGAGAGTATTTCACCCGAGTTGATGATGCAGGTAGGTAATGATCCTCACTTTATGCTGAAGCCGATGCAAATCGTTACGGTTGTCGATGACCCTCTTGATAGTCATGTTCTTTTCAATGTAGCGGGGGCAAGGGAATTGCTTTCATCGTGGTCGCTGGAAATTACGGATGACCAGGGGAAGGTTCAGCGATTCGGGCCGTCTTCGCAGGATCAGGAAAGCATTTCGGGGAATGCCATCCTCGGTGATCGTGCTCAAGGCGACTACAAAATCGTAATGCTGGCACAAACGAAAACGGGCAAATCCGTGAGAAGAGAAAGTTCGGTTCAACTGGTTCGCAGAGAAGAGCTGAAAAAAGAGACGGTGCGATTTACCATTCTTTTCGCGTTTGATCAATCAAAAACTATAGCGAGCTACGAAACGTTCATCACCGACATTATCACACCGCTCATTCCTGACAGCGGTATCGTTCTTATACACGGTCATACGGATATTACAGGGGAACCAAAAGATAACGACAGCTTATCGAATCAGAGGGTCCAGGATGCACGGAACATTATCGAACGCGCAAGTGCGGCCGACGGCAAGCGCGGGATTAAATTCCAAACGTACGGGTTCGGTTCAAGCGTTCTCTATGCTCCGTTTGACAATTATTATCCGGAGGAGCGATTCTATAATAGGACAGTCATCATCGAAATAGTCCCCGATTGAAGTTGTAGAGAAATGATTGTTTCATTTACTCGTTACAGGAAAGATGCAATGAATATCGATAAAAGAAAAGCAACAACCGTCTTAAGCCGGTGGAGATTTTTCACCGGTGTCTCGCGAAAAGCAGGGTTGATTGCTGTAGTATTCATTTCTATAGCGGGTTGCAGTAAGGACAATGTGACGGGCCCACCACAGGTAGTTATACCTCTGCAGACCACCGTTCAAGCAGCGGTCAACCTTCAATCGACTACAGGTTTTGTGATTCTTGCCGGCTCGTTAATTTCCAACATTCCGACATCAGCCATTACCGGAGATATCGGATTGAGTCCGGCGGCCAGGTCGTTCATTACAGGTTTTGGATTAACCGAAGTGACCGGGACGATCTATGCTGCCGATGATGTATCTCCCGCCGGTGTTCCGGCCATGCTAACAGCAGCGAAAGGCGACTTGACAATGGCATATAATGATGCCGCAGGGCGCACTTCAACGGATATGGTTCTTCTTGCCGGAAACCTCGGCGGGCTTACGCTCACCCCAGGTCTCTATAAGTCAAGCGGGTCGCTCGAAATATCGTCGGGTGATCTTACCTTTGATGCCAAGGGAGATGCAAATGCCGTTTTCGTTCTGCAAATGGCATCGACTTTAATCACAACATCCGGCCGCCGGATTATTTTAAGCGGCGGTGCAAAAGCTTCGAACATTTTTTGGCAGGTGGGTACTTCCGCGACACTTGGAACAACCTCAGTCTTCAAAGGAAATATTATGGCGAATCAGTCAATTTCGTTGAATACCGGTGCGGCAGTAGAAGGCAGATTATTCGCTCGCATCGGTGCTGTGACGTTATCCAGCAGCACTGTTGTAAAACCTGCGCCGTAAAATAGTTGAAATGAATTTTAGATCAATAACTCATATAAAGATAGCTTAACGTTTTCACTTATAATATGGAGGGTCTTATGAAGACTTCTATTACAAATTACCCGGCAAGTTTTATAGGCCGATGGACGCATTTCCTCGGAGTTCTGCTCTATGCAGGTCTGACGATTGCTTTGATGGTGCCTGCACTTGCACTTGTTCCTTCTCCGCAAGCGCCGGTTTTAAATTTACCTCTCAATGTAGCGGTCAATGTCTCAACGAGTCCGGCATTAAGCTGGATTGCCGCAGCAGGAGACAGTGTGTATCATTTGCAAATTAGCACAAGTAACGTTTTTGCTGCCGATACGGTTTATAACGATTCGACACTTACAGGCGTCTCACATGTAATCGCCGGTTTGAAAAATGCAACGAAATATTACTGGCGTGTGAGTGTGAAAGATAGTGCAAAAAATGGCGGCGGAACGAGCGCTTACTCAACAGCTCGAAGTTTTACAACATGGAATTCTACGCCTACAACACCTCTTTTGCCGGTAACTCTTGGTTTGACTGGCGGATTTGCTATTCTGTCGTATGCTGGAATCACTAATACAGGTCCTTCTATTATTACGGGAAATGTTGGAGTGAGTCCTCTCGCAGGTACTTACATGACGGGATTTGGAACACCCAACGTAGTGGGAACGATCTTCGAAGTTTCTGCAGGGGGTCCTGCAGGTTCGTTGGTTTTTCCTTCTATGTTAACTCAGGCAATGGGTGACTTAACGATTGCATATAACGATGCTCAGGGACGAACAGTCAGTCCTATCGGCATATCCGGAAATCTTGGCGGACGCACTCTCTACTCCGGTCTGTATAAATCCACCGGCTCGCTTGAAATATCGGCAGGTAATCTTACTCTCGATGCTCAAGGCGACGTGAATGCTGTTTGGATTTTTCAAATAGCATCCAGTTTCAATATGACATCCGGTCGCCAGGTTTTCCTGAGCGGCGGTGCGAAGGCTTCCAACATTTTTTGGCAAGTTGGCAGCGCGGCAACTTTTGGAACAACGTGTGTCATGAAGGGAACCATCATGGCTCATGTAAACATTACGTTTGCTACAGGCGCATCGTTGGAAGGCAGAGCGTTAGCGGCAACTGCATCGGTTACATTGGAATCCAATGTTATCGGCGGAACGGCCGCCTCTCCCATTCGTACGGTAGTATTTTTAGGAAAGGCTGCCAATTTTAAGGTTCTGGCAGGCTCAAAAATCACCAGTACAGGCCTTACGGCAATCACAGGAGATATTGGAGTAAATCCGAGCACAATTATAAATGGATTTCCGCCGGCAACATTGACAGGCGTAAAATACCCGGGCGATGCAGCATCAGCCGCTGCGCAACTCGACCTGAAAGCTGGATATGACAGTGCCTCCGCGCAAAAAGTAGATTCTACTCTTAGTACGTCGGAACTTGGCGGACATACATTTACGTACGGTGTTTACAAATCCGGCTCCGGTACTTTTGGGATAACGGACACGCTGACGCTCGACGGCGCAGGGAATTCAAGCAGTGTATGGATATTCAAAATTACTGGTGCACTCACCACGGCTTCGGGCAGTTATGTTAAACTCATCAACGGCGCTCAATGGTATAATGTATTTTGGCTGGTCGGCACTTCGGCAAACCTTGGATCGAACTCTACATTCAGGGGGAACATTATGGCGTTATCCGCCATTATAGCGAATAACGGCGCTGCAATAAGCGGCAGGTTATTGGCAAGGACGGACTCGGTTTCGTTGAATGACAATAATATTGGTGGAGCTGCAGTGGTGACGACTGTTCCCCGGACTGGAAATGCACCTAAGGGGTTCGCACTTTCGCAGAACTATCCAAATCCGTTTAATCCGTCAACAAAGATTCAATACACAATTGAAAATGCCGGTTTGGTTTCCCTAAAAGTGTATGATATACTCGGTCGTGAAGTTGCTACGCTCGTAAACGGCCGCCAGGAAGCCGGCACCTATACCGTGCAGTTCGGCATCAATAATGGGACGTCAGGTCTCTCGAGTGGTGTATACTTCTATCGTTTGAATGTCGGTTCTTTTATCTCGACAAAGAAGCTGGTTCTTATGAAGTAGTTTCTCTTTATAAGATATTTGTTTCTGGATGCTTATCCGTAAGGTGCATGGTTGGTTAAGACATGCACCTTTGATGAACGTAATAAAATAAGTCCCAATTCATTTCAGTAAACAATTGGATGGTCTTCATGAAGACTTCTTATACAATAGGTTTTTTAGAACGATGGACGAGTTTGACTCTCCTACTTAAGGAATTCCCCGGCGTGCTGTTAGTCGCTGCTTTGTTGGTCCCTTCTCTCGCTTTTTCTCAGTGGTCAGGCAGCCCAAAAGTCAATAACCTTATCACTAACGCAGCAAATGACCAGGTCAATCCTGTGAGTGTCAGCGACGGAAACGGCGGTGCTATTATTGCATGGCAAGATAAACGAAGCGGTCATTATGACATTTACGCACAACGTGTAACGACAAATGGTACAGTACAATGGGCTATAAACGGTGTGGCAATTTGCTCGGCGGACAGCGACCAGGTAAATCCGGCGATTATAAGCGATGGAAGCGGCGGCGCTATTATCGCATGGCAAGATAAACGGAGCGGCAATTATGATATATACGCGCAACGCATTAATGCAAGCGGCGTGCTCCAGTGGAGCCCTTCAGCAGGCGACTCTGTATGCAAAGCGGTTTTTGACCAGGTCAACATTGCAATGGTCAGCGACAGAAACGGCGGAGCCTTGCTGACTTGGGAGGACTATCGCAGCAACGCAGGTACTGGTATTGCCGATATCTATGCGCAGAAGCTTAGCGCAGCGGGTGTACAGCAGTGGACTGTAAACGGAATCGGTGTATGCACGCAGGCAGCCGCCCAGCATGGTCCGAGGATCATCAGCGACGGAAGCGGCGGCGCTTTTATTACTTGGTATGATCAGCGTGCAGGCAATTATGATATTTATGCACAGCGTGTCAATGAGATCGGTGGACTGGTGGGGATTGTAGACGGTGTTGCAGTCTGTACATCAGCAACCGATCAAACGAACCCTGACATTTGCAGTGACGGAGCAGGCGGCGCCATCATTGTCTGGCAGGATTCTCGCAGCACGACTTCTATCGATATCTGGGTGCAACGGATGAGTCATGCCGTTGCTATACGATGGCCTGTGAACGGCGTTGTTATGAATAACAATGTGGCATATAACCAGATTAACCCGAAGATTGTCAGCGATGGAGTCGGCGGCGCCATAATGACATGGGAAGACTTCCGCACCGGCATAACATCCGACATTTATGCACAGCGCGTTGATTCAACCGGTGTGGTTGCCACAGGGTGGAATGTCAACGGTGTGGCAGTCTGCGTATCGGCAAATAACCAATCTCATCCGAATATTATCAGCGACAGCAGTCACGGCGCCATTATCACATGGGAAGACAAGCGCGACAGCAGTACGAACGGTAATACGTATGATATCTATGCATCACGCATCACCGGAAGTTTTGCACTTCCATGGATCGCCAACGGAGTTCCAATTTGTACGGTGGACAGTAACCAAATAAACCCTACAGCCGTTACCGACGGAAGCGGCGGTGCTATTATTGCGTGGCAGGACAAACGAGGTGGTAATTATGATGTTTATGCATCGCGAGTCTTACAGAGCGGCAGTATCACCTCCGTCGAGAATGTTGGAACAGTGCCTACAGGGTTCGCACTTTCTCAGAATTATCCGAATCCTTTCAACCCATCAACAAGGATTCAATACACAATTGAAAGCGCCGGTTTGGTTTCTCTCAAGGTGTACGATATGCTTGGTCGTGAGGTTGCCACGCTGGTCAATGGCCGCCAGGAAGCCGGCACCTATACCGTACAGTTCGGTATTAATAGCGGAGCGTCAGGTCTCTCAAGCGGCATCTATTTCTATCGTTTGAAAGTCGGTTCCTTTATCTCGACAAAGAAGCTGGTTCTTATGAAATAGCTCTTATTGATAAAATATTTATTTCTGCGCGGGAAAAATTTTTCTTTGCCGCGTATTCATAAATAATGAAGAGCATGCTGATTCAAAACATGCATCTTTGATAAACGCAATAAAATAAGTGTCAATTCAATTCACTAAATAATTGGAGGGTCTTATGAAGACTTCATATACAACTTATACAACAGGTACGTTAAGCCGATGGACTTGCTTCTTCGGATTGATGCTGATGCTTGCCTTGATGGTGCCTGCCATCGCATTGTCTCAATCGACGATGGTGAATCTTGGAACGGCCGGTGATTTCGTGATACTGGCACAAACAGGAGTAACTACTACGGGACTCACGCATGTTACAGGCGATATCGGCATTAGTCCGGCCGCCGCGACTTTAATAACCGGATTCAACTTAACAGCGGATAACACGAATACATTTTCCACATCGTCCTTAGTCACTGGAAAAATATACGCCGCCAATTATACTTCCCCAACCCCGACGAAGATGACTACTGCTGTGGGCGATATGCAAACCGCGTATACGAATGCAGCCAACAGAACATTGCCCGACCACTCTGAGCTGTACACGGGCGATCTTACCGGGAAGACTCTCACTCATGGTCTTTATAAATGGACCACCGCTGTTCTGGTATCTGCCGGCGGTGTTACAATCTCGGGTGCCGCCAGCGATATTTGGATCTTCCAAATAGCAGGGAATTTAAGCTTAGCCAGCGGTGCTAAAGTTACTCTCAGCGGGAATGCACAGGCTTCCAATATCTTCTGGCAGGTTGCCGGCCAGGTTACACTTGGGACGACGGCAGCCATGAAAGGAATTATACTGTGTAAAACAGAGATTGTGATAAGTACCGGCGCAACGCTGAACGGCAGAGCGCTTGCTCAAACAGCAGTCACATTAGACGCCGATACTGTCGTTCAACCGACAGCGGCGACCTCCGTCGGGAATGCCGGTTCAACGCCTGCGGAGTTCGCGCTCCTGCAGAACTATCCTAATCCGTTCAATCCGTCAACAAAGATTCAATACACAATTAAGAATGCGGGTCTGGTTTCTCTCAAGGTCTACAATTTGCTTGGTCAGGAAGTTGCAACGCTCATCAACGACCGTCAGGCGGCAGGCACATACACCATATCGTTTGGTATCGATAATGGAACATCCGGTCTCTCGAGCGGCGTGTACTTTTATCGTTTAATAACCGGATCCTTTGTATCGACGAAGAAGTTGATTCTCATAAAATAGCTTGCAGTGATAAAACATGCATCTGTTTCAACGTATAAATATTGCCCTATTGAAAACGAAGACTGTTTGTGATCAATTTGGAATATATAAAATAGCAGCCGAGGGAAAACAGTTTATTAAACAACGCAGTGTTTCTAAAAAAAAACTAACAAAACAAGGAGATTATTATGAAACGTTTTATTCTATGTGCATTGCTGCTTGCGGCTTTCGGTGTGAACAGCCGCCTCCAAGCGCAATTCGATCCAGCCAAGCTCGCGTGGGGTTTAGCAGTGGGCGGCGCCCAAGGAACAAATAGCCCGGGCGACAAGTGGGTGTTGCAGTATCGTGGATTCCTTCAATATGAGATCTTCTCTCCAATGTTAATGACCCAACTTGGCTTGGGCTATGTTCCACTGACAGCGAATTCGCCGAATTCGTATTCGGCAGAAACCGGCATACTCGATCTTCGATTACTCTTCAGCCCATTTTCTTTGCCTAATCTGAATCCGTACATCTATGCCGGTTTTGGTGTATCGAAAGACCTTAGTGCAAGCGGCTCGGATTACTTACCGATGATTCCAGCCGGCGTCGGCATCCAAACAAGAATTTCCAGTGGAATCCTTCTATTGATCAATGGCGGTTATAATTTATCATTATCCGACAAATTAGACGGAGGTCAGTTCCCACGTTCGAATGCTTACACCAATGTTTTTACTAATGGGAAACAGGATGGATACTATGGCTTTACTATCGGACTTGCGTTTACGATAAGAGATGGAAAAAACACAGCACAGGAAAATCAAAAGAAAGAGATTGCCGCCGAAGAGGAAGCGCGCCAGAGACGAGCAGAAGAGGATTCGTGGCACGCGAAAGAATTAGCCAATGCTGAAGCACGGCGTGTACAGGATTCGACCAATGCAGCGTTAGCGGCACGCAATGCACAGGGAATGAACGATGCCGAGGCCCGGCGTATAAAGGATTCAACGGACGCGGCGGCAGAGGCGATGCGTGTGCAGGCAGCGAACATTGCCGAAGCGCAGCGTATAAAGGATTCGACTAATGCGGCAGCTTTGCTGGCGGCACAACAGAAGAGCAGCGATACCGTTATCGTTCTTCTTAAAGGCACGACTGTCGTTCTGAATGGCGTCAATTTCGAGTTCAATAAGGCGACACTCACGAAAGATTCCGAGAGAATACTCTGGAGAGCTTACAATGCAATGGCAGCGAATCCTAATGTTCGAGTAGTCATTACAGGACATACGGACAATGTGGGCAGCCAAAAAGCGAATCAGACGCTCTCGTTAAAACGAGCGCAGGCAGTAAAGAACTGGCTCGTTAAAAAAGGCATTGCATCGAAACGCATGAGAACTGTCGGTAGAGGCAAAAACGAACCATCGTCTTCAAACGCAACGGTCGAAGGCCGGGCAGAGAATAGATGCATTGAATTCTATGTCCAGTAATAATCGTAAGTACTCAGCGAGATATTGAAAGATCAAAATCCCCCCTCTTATAAAAGGGGATTGAAAATCGTGTAAAAAACAATTGGTTCAAAATACGCTGAGTGCTTACTAATAATCTTTGATCGGATAACAGCAAGACCGTGACGCAGAATGCCTGTGAGGAACTTAAAAAAGTCCAGGCATTCTGCTTTTTCAATGTCTTTGAAAGGGAAAATAAAAAAGCCCTCTCTCATTCATAAATACAAGGATGTATTCAATGAACGCGCTCAGAATGAAAGGCGAGTGGAAGAAAAACGCCGGTAAACTCAAACAACAATTCGCCGACTTGACAGACGACGATTTACTCTTTAGCGAGGGCAAGGAGGAAGAGCTGTTAGGAAGACTTCAACAAAAGATCGGGAAGACGAAAGAAGAAATACGCCTGCTCATCGAAAAGCTTTGAAGTGCCGTCATTGAGATTCTGAGATAGACTCGAAGTCAAAAATATATGCTCTGTAACGCAGCCGATTATTTTCGTAGTTTCCGCTTTGTGTTCAACAGGGTTCGAAGGGGATACGTCCATATGCCGGACGGTAGAGGATATCATGAGATTATATTCTTATTCGAGTAAACTGCATACACTCGTTAAAGTGAAATGGGCCGCAGCCAGGTTCATTACAGCCGGGATTATTTCCGGAATTGTTCTTCTCTTTGGCGCCGTTAAACTCGATCAATCGGTTGTTCATGTGTTTGGATCCCATCTGTCGGATACTCTCATTATCGAAAACGATTTTCTGCGTCAGCAGTTGAGTTCGATCTCATTCCAAACGGACAGGCTGGAAATACAAACAGTGCATTTGAATGAACGCCTCGATAAACTCAAAATTTCTTTTTACCGCAGCAAGATTGTCATGGACACGGTTCCACGATTCGTCGACAGAGTCAAAGCGAGAGATCTGTCGGCCATCGGGAGTAAATAGTGAAAGAAGAATCGCTGCCGTCGTTCGATGAGGATGACAGGCTGAACCTGCCGGAAGATTTCGGGAATAATGCGGATCGCCTATGATAAAGCCGGGCGGCAAGCCGGTGAACTCGATAATGCCGGACCTCACGAAAAAGGATTAACTACTCTTTCATTCTTTCGGTCGATTGGATTTCGATGTGATCTTCGGTACACTCTTTACGAATTCAAAAAGAGATTTTCCGTTCTTGCTGAGAAGAATTCAAGTCATTGTAGATAAAATATAAAAGGAGAGTTCAATGAGACATCTGAATATGATTTTGCCGGCAGGAATTGTCCTGCTCACCGCAGTGCTTGCAGGCTGTGGAAGTACTCAGGTTATCAATAAAGATGCGTCCATGTCCGCAATCAGTGCGGCTGAAGAAGCGGGTGCATCCAAAGTTCCAAGCGCATCCCTCTATTTGCAGCTTGCAAAGGAGGAATTGGAAAATGCCAAAGGGCTTGTGTCAAAGGGCGACAAGGATCAAGCCGAGTCAATGCTGCTTCGTGCTCAGGCAGACGCGGAATTGGCCATAGCGCTTTCTCATGGTGATGCCGACAAGACGGAAGCAGCACAGGCAATCGAGCGGGTTCGGCAGCTGCGTCAGGATAACCAAATACCACAGAAAGGAATAAGCCAATGAAGTCTATAACATTTCTTATCATCATCCTATGCGCTGGATTACTCATGAGCTGTGCAAGCGTTCCCCCCATAGAACTCATCAATGCTCGTCAGGCTTATCAACAGGCAAGTTCTGGACCGGCAGCACAATTAGTACCGGCCGATCTGCACAAAGCGCAAGAAGCACTTGCTCTTGCCGAAAAATCTTTCCAGGACGATCCTAAATCGTTCCATACACGGGATCTTGCCTATATCGCAGACCGCAAAGCCAAAACGGCCGAAGCGCTCGCGACGACTGCGGCTGGAAATGCAGCAACAACCAAGGCGAACAAAGAATACCAGGCAACACAAACCGAGATCGTGAAAAACACGAAAGAGGATCTGGCTACGGCAGAGCGCGGCAGCGCAATTAAATCGGAGCAGCTTGCCGTTGAGCAAAAAGCACGGCTCGACGCAGAGCAGAGGGCGTCTGATGCGCAGCTAGAGGCGCAGCGCGTAAAGGCTTCCACTGATGCGGAGGCAATGCTAAAAGACTCGACAAATGCAGCAGCCATGAAATTGGCGGAACAGAAGAGCCGCGATACACTTATCGTTTTTGAAAAAGGCAAAACAGTCGTTCTGAGAGGTATTAATTTTGATTTTAATAAAGCGACACTTACAGAAGATTCTGAGACCATACTTTGGAGGGCTTACAACGCCATGGCTGCGAACCCTGATGTCCATGTCGTTATTACCGGTCATACGGATAATGTGGGCAGTCAGAAATCTAACCAGTTACTCTCCCTAAAGCGGGCACAGGCGGTGAGGAATTGGCTGGTACAAAAAGGGACATTATCGAGCCGTATGAGAACAGTTGGCAGAGGCCAAAACGAACCGGTGTCTTCCAACGATACAGATGAAGGCAGAGCTGACAATCGACGCATTGAATTCTATGTGCAGTAAGAGCCATTGTATTCAAAAATGGAAGACAAAAAAACAAAGGTTGAGATGGACTCAAGGAACGCTTTTATGAGAAGAACGGACATCTCTCTACAATATTCTCATCATTCAACTGTGCATTGTGTCTGTTCATCACTCATCAACTTGTGATCGGCAAAATTATGAAAATATACGGATCCTTTATTCTTGGAGGATTGCTCTTTTGCTCCGTCGTCCTGATAGCCGGGTGCTCGACATCCGAGCTTGTCGATATATGGAGCAATTCTGCATTTCAATCTCCGCCTCTGAATACTCTGTTGGTTATCTCCGTCGGCAAAAAATCGGCGCCTCGCCGTAGTTGGGAGGATGCCTTCAGTGCAGAGCTTGCAAAGCATAGGGTTACAGCGACGCCTTCGTATCGTTTGTTTCCGGATGCATTGCCTGACACTGATCAAGTTGTTCAAATCGTGCGCACGAAAGGCTTCGACGGAGTCCTGGTCATCCGCTGGCTTCCTTCGGAAATGATCCCTCAGTATTCGCAGGGATATGGAGAGTATGAACAACATGTGAGATATGATCTCAGTACGGAAAGATTCATTACATATTATCGAAACATTTATTATGCCGGATACATGGATTCTCAAAAAGTCGACGTTCGCGCCATTGATGTATGGGCGACCAAAAATGAAGGGCAGCTCATATGGAGCGCCACGAGCAAGACTGCAGAACCGAATTCGATCTCGGAGGTCCGGCCGGACATCGTTGACCTTGTTATATCCGAGTTGACAAACCGGCATTTCATCGCTTCCGGGCGATAAAGGGACATTGATTATTCCTTTGTCCTCTGTGACAGGATCGGATGCGGCTGATTTTTTCCCCCAGGCATACGAAGATGCCGGGCGCATTGAGAATCAAAAATGTTCAATTTATAATTTCAAATATAGAGGTGACACAATGATACAGAAAGATTTGAACGAAGAAAATGTAGAATTAAAGAATAAAGCATATGAACTCTACAAGAAACATGGTTTCAAGGATGGTAATGATTTTGTTGATTGGCTTGAGGCGGAAAGACAGGCGGGGGCGCGCTCCAGAATAAGACGCAATAAAATGATGAAGAATGCCCTTTATACAATTGTCGGAATATTGTGCGCTATCGTGGCGATCCTTTTAATTATGCTGTTCAAGAAAAATCCTCAAATGGAACTATCCCAAAAGAACCTGTCCGACCTGAAAGTTATGATGCTTGTTCTTGACCCGAAACCGGATGAAAAAGTGGTTGTCTTCGGCGACACGCACTTCGATTACGATAAGTCTACACTTAGCCAGGAAGCAAAGATACTGCTGGATAAGAATGTGCAGAGTCTGAAGGAAAACCCGAAAATAGATGTCCGCATGGCAGGATATACATCTGCCGAGGGTACGGAAGAAATCAATCAGAAATTAAGCGAAGAAAGGGCGAATGCCGTAAGAGATTATCTGGTGGAAGAAGGAATCGCACCGGAGAGAATTACTGTGATCGGCTACGGCAGGACGAAGCCGGCGGTGTATGAAGCAGCACCGAATGACATTAACACGAAGGAAGCAAAGGCGAACATGCGTGTTCTTTTTGAGGTTGTTGTCAAGTAGAAACAATAATTCATCATGCTTGGAATTTATTGATAAAGAAGGAAAAATATTATGTGGAAAAAAGCTCTTCTAATATTGGCGATAACTTCATTGATAGCCGGTAAGGTGCATGCACAGAGCATGATCCTTGGCCCGGAACTTGGTTATTATAAAGTCCCGGATGCCGACAATGGATCATATTTGCTCGGGGTCGCCTGGCGGATGAAAATACTTCCGGTTCTCGGTATCGAAGCATCCATCAACTATCGCCAGGAAAAATATGGGAATGGCGCCGTAACAGTCCGGAGCTGGCCGGTGATGGTCACCGGTTTGATTTATCCGGTTCCTATTATTTATGGCGCAATCGGCATCGGCTGGTACAACTTGACTTACGATTATAACCAGAACCTGGCGCCGCTTCTTCAAAATGAAACAACACAGAAAGTGGGCTGGCATTTTGGCGGAGGTTTGGAACTGCCTCTCGGTTCGAATATCACCTTAACCGGCGATATTCGATATGTCTTTCTGAATTACGATTTTAAGCAATTTCCCGGCAGCAATAATATCAACAGCGACTTTACCGTCTTGACCGTCGGTTTGCTGTTCGGTCTCTAATTGCAGGAAAGAAAAATATTTTGTGATGAACATACACACATGATATCGATAGTGGAGAATATCCGGGTTGTTATGAATGGCGAACCGTTCAAAGCGAAGTCCTCAAGTTGTTTTCACAGTCTGAAAAGAGGTACGTATGAAAAATAATAAGTTGTCTGTCCTTAGATCGTTATTCTGCTGCTTCATTGCTTTGATGGCCGGCTGTTCATCATCCAAACTTGTCGATATACGAAGCAATATTTCTTATCAATCTACGCCTCTGAACAAGATGCTTGTCATCTCCGTCAGCAGAAATGTGACATATCGCCATATTTGGGAAGATGCGTTCAGCGCAGAGCTGGCAAAACATAATGTTGCATCGACACCTTCGTATCAATTGTTTCCGGATGCGGTACCGGACACAAGCCAGGTTATTCAGATCGTTCGATCAAACGGCTTCGATGGAATCCTGGTCTACCGCAGACTTCCTACGGAAATGAAGAATCATTACAGGCAGGGATTCGGAATGAGCGATGATAATTTGGTATACGATCGCTACACTGAAAGATTTACGGTTTCCTATTATCGAGATGTAGATTACGCCGCGTATACGGATTCCCAAAAAGTCGATATCCGTGCTGTCGATGTATGGGCGGCTAAAAATGAAGGACAATTGATCTGGAGTGCCATGAGCAGGACTCCCGAGCCGAATTCTATGCAGGATATTCGGCCGGAAATTATTAAGCTGGTTGTTTCCGATTTGACAAATCGGAATATCGTTGCTCCTGAGCGGTAAAGAAATCTCCGCTTACAGCTGAAAAAGTTATTGCAATAAATATATAAAAGGAATGATCATGAAAATAAACACGCAGCTCATTATTGGCGGATTGCTCTGCTGCATTATCGCTCTGGTGTCCGGTTGTGCATCATCGCAGCTTTTCGATATATGGAGCAATTCTTCATACCAAACTCTTCCTCTGAATAAGATGCTCGTCATCTCCGTTATTAAAAATATGGAACATCGCCGGAGCTGGGAAGATGCCTTTAGTGCCGAGCTTGAAAAACATAATGTTGCAGCGACGCCTTCATACCGTTTGTTTCCGGACGTATTGCCGGATACGAATCAGGTTATTCAAGCTGTACAATCAAATGGTTTCGACGGAGTTCTGGTTACCCGCTGGCTTCCCCTGGATACAAAAACTCATTATATGCAGGGATTTGGAATGGACGAAGATCAAATGACGAACGAGTACAATGAAAAATATTTTGCTTCATATTTTCAAGACTTTAATTATGCCGGAAACGTCGATTCTCAAAAAGTAGACATACGCGTTTTTGACGTCTGGGCGATCAAAAATGGAAAGAAAATGATTTGGAGAGCCAAGAGCCAGTCTCCCGAACCGAATTCATTGTTAAAAGTCCGGCCTGAGATCGTCACGCTTATTGTGTCCAAATTGACAGAGCGGGGTATTATTGCATCTGAGCGGTAAAGGAAATTTAATCCGTTCTTTACCCTTTGCGAAAATGTCCGGCGCTGCAGTTTTTGTACGGAAAATATTTTGAAGGAATATGTCATATTCGGATATTCAAAAATATATTAATGGAGAAGCTCATGATAATCTTTGTCGGCATTCTTCTCAATCTATTTTTCATTGTATTATTCAGTGCATTCGGGAGATTCCTCAAAGACTGCGACGATTCAATGTTAAAAAGAAAAAGATAGAATAAAACCTGTTCTGAAAATTACGGCAGGAGTTGACATGCGGGATTCCATAAAGTGATAGAGCGTCTCTTTGTCAAGAAAGAACCAATATGAAAACAACCGGCATTATCATATTCACTATAGATCTGCTAAAGACACTCTATACGGGTTTTAACAATGTTGCGAAAGAAAATGCTGCGGAATCGGAAGAGTTTATAAAAAGAAAAGAACGACATGAGACGGCAAACTGGCAGCCGTACATTGGAATTGGAATGATGGTGATTGGCGGCGCTCTTCTCGTGCTTAGCAGCGAGAAATCACCCGCTGAAGCGGATATTCAGCAGAGAGGGGCCGGCCAAAACTCCTGACAAAAGAAAGCATGGAATATGTTCAAATCACAGAATCATAGAAATAAAGCACATAAGAAACGTTTTGGGTGTGCCATGGAGCAAATCTATAATAACAATTCAAAATGGTCTACGACATCAATTTCGGCAGCAAGGAGCGGCTTTTACAGCGTTTCAGGTAATCGTGACTATTCCACTTGTGCGCATCGACCGTTGTGAATGCTGCAGATAAAGGAAAAATCTATGAAAAGAAACATGGGTGTATGGATAGATCACCGGAGGGCGGTCATCGTGAGTCTCAGGGATCAAGGTGATGAGATACGTGAGGTGCCATCAAATATGGAGAAACATATCCGATTTTCAGGCGGGGCGCAGGTGGATTCTGCAGATGATAAGCGTGATATGCGCTTTACAGGTCATCTCCACAAGTATTATGATAAAGTAGTGTCGTATCTTCGAGACGCAGATTCTATCCTCATACTTGGTCCCGGTGAAGCAAAAGGTGAATTCGTAAAACGCATGAAGGTCGGATTAGCCGGTGTGCGAATCGACGATATCGAGACTGCGGATAAAATGACATACCACCAGATTGTGGAAAAAGTTCGGGAACATTTTCTCGTTTCGGATGCGAAAATCGAAAAAGGAAAAGCATTTTAGATGTTCCAACAAATTTGCAGTGGAAAGCGTATGAAGTGTGCCGGCAAATATTTGAGATGCAGACCGTTCAACACTGCAAGGTTGGATATTGATTCACCTTGAGATAGAACATACTATATAAAGAAAGAAAGGAAATTTGTGATGCTTTATACGATCGCTGTCATTCTTGTCATATTGTGGCTTCTGGGAGTTGTCTCTTCCTATACCATGGGCGGTTTCATACACGTCCTTTTGGTCATCGCCATTGTGGTCATACTGTACAACATTATAAGCGGACGAAGATCCGGATGACTATTCTAAGGAACCATACAAACAAAACGAAGGATTCCCTATGATCAAACCGCTCCTGTTCGCATTTCTTGCCGGCGGCATTCTTCTTCTGATTTTTGGTATTAACGCGTATAATTCCTCCAGCTCTGATATTTCTCGATTCTTTTCCGGCTCAGCTACCGATAAGTCTATATGGATGTTAGTGGGCGGTATAGTCCTAACCGTTCTGGGACTTGCGGGTTTATTGCGCGGGTCTAAAAAAGCTTGAAAATGTTCTTCGGTCGTTATGGAGAAAGAAAAATACGAATCAATCCTTTAGGGAATAAGAAAGGTTTAACAATGAGATATTTAAAGATGGCAGCCTTGTTCGCAGTATTGAATTTGGGTGCATGGATAATGCCGCAAAAAGTCTCTGCGCAGCAGGGCTCCGTGAGTTATCAATCTTTTTATGACGATTTAAGCCCATACGGCATGTGGGTAGATTATCCCAACTACGGATATGTGTGGATACCAAATGCTGGTCCGGGATTCAGTCCTTATGAAACTGCCGGTCATTGGGTATTTACCGATGACGGCTGGACATGGGTTTCCGACTATCCATGGGGATGGGCGCCCTTCCACTATGGCCGCTGGGATTATGATAATGGCTATGGTTGGTTTTGGGTACCTGACAATGAATGGGGTCCCGCCTGGGTATCGTGGAGAAGTTCTCCCGGTTATTACGGTTGGGCGCCTATGAGACCGGGCATAAGCGTTACTATAGCTTTCGGCAGGGACTACCATGAGCAAAACGAACGCTGGATATTTGTGAGGGATAGGGATATTTCAAGATCCGATATTGGCCGTCATTATATCGATCGAAATAGAAATAATACAATTATCAATAATTCAACGGTGATAGTAAATACGCGAAATGATAAAGAGCGCAATGTCACTTACATCGCGGGTCCCGGCAGAGATGATGTTCAGAGGGTTACGCACAAACCGGTCACATCGGTTGCTATTCGGGGAACAGATAAGCCGGGGCAGCATGTGAGCAATGGTGAACTGCAGATATACAGACCCCAAATACAAAAAAAGAGCGGCGATGGACGGGTTCCTGCTCCATCGAAAGTGATGAAGTTGAATGAAATAAAACCCGTAGTGGAAAGAAACGCTGGAAATAGGCCAGGGGCAGTAAGTCCGGTTAATAAGAGCGTTCAGAATCAGCCCTCAAAGCAGAGAGCCGTTCAACCGTCCGTCGTCAGGGCAAAGGAGCCGCAGAAAATTGTTCCGCCTAAAAATATTCAAGCTTCGCAGCAGAGGACTATTCAGCCGCCTGCAATCAGGGCAAAGCAGCCGCAGAAAATTGTTCCGCCTAAAAATGTTCAAGCTTCGCAGCAGAGGACTAATCAGCCGCCTGTAATCAGGGCAAAGCAGCCGCAGAAAATTGTTTCTCCTAAAAATATTCAACCATCTAAGCCGAGAGATGTTCAGCCGTCCGCTGCCAGATCTAAGCCGCCGCAGAAAGCCGCTCAACCGCGCATGGTTCAACCATCACAACCAAGGCCTCAGCAGGAAGAGAAGGAAAGAGGAAAATAAGAGATGAAAAAGAAAGCAGCATTACTCTTGACATTTGCGGGTGTAACCATCTGCATCTTCAAACTTTTTTATCGATCAAAAAGAAAAGCCATGGAAAATAACTATTTTATCGCCGCTGTTATAGTGTGCATAGCAGGAACGTTCGTCATTGGCTGCGAAAAAACCCCGGAAGAACAAGTCAAAAATGTCAAAGAGAATGCAGGAGAAATCAAACAAGATCTCAAAGATGCTCGAACTGATTTTCTTGCAGAATGGCAGACATTCAAGAGTGAAGCTGAACGGACAATAGCAGCGAACGGAAAAAGGATCGATACATTGAAAGCAAAAGCCGAAAAGGCCGACGCCGGATTCAAGTCAAAGTATTCCAAGGACGTAGCAGTGTTGGAGAGGAAAAATAGGAACCTGGAGAAGGAATTGATAAAATTTGACAATAAAGGTCAAAATGAATGGAAAGAATTTAAAACGAAATTCAAGCATGATTTAGATGATATAGGAAATTCTACGAAGGATTTATTCAAAGATAAAAGTTAGCAGCAAATGAAATTATAATCATTCACTTTCAATCGAGGACATAATGAAACCAAACATCGAAATTGCCGAGAACGACCTCATAAAAGTAGCGGGTCTTCTCAATACATTACTCGCTGATGAGTATCTGCTGTACACTAAAACACGCAATGCTCATTGGAATATTCAAGGGCAGAAATTCATCGAGCTGCATAAATTCTTTGAAAGCCAGTATGACGCTCTGGATATCATTATTGA
>PMML01000025.1 GCA_003162695.1 Ignavibacteriota bacterium
ATTACTTCCATTAAGTTTTTTGGCACAAACTTATCATAATCATAAGTCATTACTGCACTTCCTGATAACCATTGGCCGTATAATTTTCCCCAGGCCGATTTTGCCCATCCCGTGTCGGCAACTGTAAAATGAAGACCATCATCCTGAACATTCTGCCAGTATTTTGCAGTCAAAATATGTCCGAGCGGATAGGTAAAATCATGCCGGACCATCTTCGGCATACCGGTCGTGCCGGAAGTGAAGTACAGCAGCATCATGTCTTCGTTCTTCGGCAGCCGGTCTTGAGACGGTTTTGTAAATAGAGCCGGGGCTTTTTCCATGGCCTCCGTAAAGTTAATCCATCCTTTGCGTGAAGTGCCGATAAGAGCTAAATGCTTTATGGTTGGGGACTTCGGCAGGGCATCTTCGATGTGTTTGACTACTTCTTCTTCAGCCACCGAAACGATCATTTTAATATCCGCAGCATTGTTGCGGTACGTGATGTCTTTGGCAGTCAGCAGGTGCGTTGCCGGTATTGTGGCTGCTCCTATCTTGTGGAGGGCGAGAATGCAAAACCAGAATTCATACCGGCGTTTTAAAACCAGCATCACCGGGTCGCCTTTACCGATGCCGAGCGAGGTAAAAACATTCGCGGCCCTGTCGCTGTATTCCTTCATCTGTGCGAATGTAAAAATGTGTTCTTCACCCTCATCGTTGCACCAAACCATGGCGATTTTTTCCGGCTCCTCTTTTGCAAAGACATCGACAACATCGTACGCGAAATTGAACTGATCGGGAATATTGACGGCATACGTCTCGGCGAATTCTTCATACGAAGAGAATTGCTGGCGTGCAAGAAATCTATCGAGCATCATACGGATGTTCCTTTCGTTTCCGGAAAGACAATTGCTAAAAATTTTACTTTCGATCCGCCGAGGGCTTTCATGGCGTGTTTATATCCCGAGTCATAATAGATGGAGTCGCCTTCGCTGAGTGCGATTTCATGCCCGTCGACGACGATTTTCATTGCTCCTTCAAGAACGTAATTGAATTCATGCCCGTGATGCGTGCTGAATTCCATCTGGGCGTTTTCGCTTTCTGCATCGATGGTCACCATGAACGGTTCAGCTTTTTTATTGATAAAATTTGCGGCAAGATTTTCATAATGGTACTGCCGTCTTCTTTCGACCTCCATTCCCTTGCCTTTTCGTACGACACAATAGACATGAAGTCTCGGGTTGTCGCCGCTGAGAATGGCGGAAAGTTCAACCTTATGTGTTTTGGCCACCTCGAAGAGAAAACTGACCGGAATATCGACCGTTCCGCTTTCATATTCAAGATAGAGTTCCGATGGAATTCCGAGTTCATGCGCCATTACTTCGGGGGACAGGCCTGCAATTTCACGGAGTCCTTTAATTCTTTCGACGATAGGTCGGATATGTTCGGTCATAGCTCTTGACCTTTCTTCTTATTATGTATTTGATAATGCGGTTTTTCGATGTGCTTTACTATATTAAAGCATTCTCAGGAAAAAAACAAGTGCGCCGAAAAATTTCGGAGAAAACATTCGTTTATGAAGCACGTTCTTTTCTTGCGGGATTGTGATTGGATTCAATCTTCTCTACATTATAGACACCGGTTAAAACGAAAACTATTTAAAAACATATAATCGTTCGAGAAATAGTATGATGATCAAAAGAATCGCCGCTGCATGTCTTGTTTTCGCGGCCGGTACCGCCGCTGCAGGAGAGCATCAAAAACAATTGAAAGATTATCTTGTGAACCTTCCGTTTCCGGTGCCGACGGTAAGCGAACCGAAATTTCCGGATCGAACCGTCAGTATTGTCGATTACGGCGCTGTACCGGACGGTTCGACTTTGAATACGAAGGCGTTCGACGACGCAATTACCGCATGCTCAAAAGCGGGGGGCGGCATCGTAAATATTCCTTCCGGCACATGGCTGACCGGACCCATTACGCTTCTCAGCCATATCGATCTTCATCTTCAAAAAGGAGCGCTCGTGCAGTTCAGCAAAAATCTTGCCGATTACCCGTTTATCGATCTCTCCGGCCGGAACCGGCTGCGGAGAATGCCTCAAATCTTGGCATACGGCCGCACGGATATCGCGGTTACGGGAGATGGAATTTTTGACGGCGCGGGAGAAGCGTGGCGGTATGCGGTCAAGGAAGATATGACCGTATGGCAATGGAATGACCTGCTTGAAACCGGCGGGGTTGTTTCGGCAGATGGGAGTCAGTGGTGGCCTTCCAAAGAGGCGATGGGAACGGAAGATTTTCTCAAGACGCATAAACAAAGCGATTTGACGCCTGAAGAATACGAAAACACGAAAGAATATTTCCGTCCGAACCTTCTGAATTTCGTGCAGTGTAAAAATATTTTACTCGACGGCCCGACATTTGAAAACTCACCGCGTTATAACATTGTACCGGCCCAGTGTGAGAATCTCATTATCCGCAATATTCATGTCCTTGCACCGGCGTACGGAAAAAACACCGACGCCATCGATCCGAACTCCTGCCGGAACGTCCTCATCTACAATTGTGTCATCGATGTGGGGGACGACGGCATTTGTTTAAAACCGGGGATGCCCGGCGAAGACCAAACACCCGGTCCATCATGCGAGAACATTGTCATAGCAGATTGCGTTGTGTACCATGCGCACGGCGGTTTCGTCATTGGGAGCGAAAGCTACGGCGGCGCGCGCAATGTATGTGTCCGGAATTGTATTTTTTCCGGAACCGATTCGGGACTGAGATTCAAATCGATGCGCGGTCATGGAGGCGTGATCGAGAATATTTATGTCGACGGAATTCAAATGCGCAATATTGCTTCCGATGCAATTTTATTCGATATGTACTATGCTGGGGGATCGCCGATTGCCGAAGCGAAGAAGGACCTGACGATCCGGAACGCAGAACCAGTCACGCACCGGACTCCGCAATTCAAAGATTTCCATGTAAAAAACATTCTCTGCAAAGGGGCGGACCGTGCGATTGTCATCAACGGGTTGCCCGAAATGGCGATCAAAAATATGAAGTTCGATAGTATTTTCATCGAATCGAAGCAAGGCGTTTTTATGGCTGATGTGGATGGCGCGCAGTTAAACGGATGCAGGATCGTTCCCCAATCAGGTCCCGTGTTTACGATTATTTCCAGCCGCAATGTGGAAGTTGCGAAAGGGTCGTATCCTTTCGTGCCGGATGTGTTCGTCAAAGTATTCGGCGGGAAATCGGAAAATATACGCCTATCGGGAATTGAAACGAAGGAGGTCAAAAAAATACAGCTCGAAGCCGGTGTAAAACCGGACGCGGTGACTATAGAATAGAATAAGTTTGTAGTTCCTGGTTCGTTGTGCTTAGTTCGTGATTTATATTTCTTATCAATTGTTTTTGAACTTCAGCAATAAGCACGCCGCACTAAGAACTTCTTTTTTGCCATTCACAATTTACTGTTTACTGTTCGCAGTTTACAATTTACAATTGGCAATTCGAGATTGGCAATTTATTTATTCACCGCTCCCATCGACCGTTCCGGGTATCGCAGGCCTGCGGCAGAACCGGCAGGAATCGCCGCGCTCAAACGGGCTGCATCTTCTTTTGTCAAATGAAGATTTATCGCTTCCAGGTTCTCCTCAAGATACTTTCGTTTCTTTGTTCCCGGTATGGGTACGATATCGTTCCCCTGTGCAAGCAGCCATGCAAGCGCAAGCTGTGCCGTTGTGCATTGTTTTTCCTGCGCCATCGATTCCACGTGTTTGAATAATTCCAGGTTATGAGAAAAATTTTCTCCCTGGAAGCGCGGACTGTTGCGCCGGAAATCATCGTCGGCAAGATCGGCCGTGGTTTTAAACGTCCCGGTAAAAAATCCGCGTCCGAGAGGACTGTAGGGAACAAATGTAATTCCCAGTTCACGGCATGTCGGAAGTATTTCTGCTTCGACATCCCTCGTCCAGAGCGAATATTCCGTTTGCAGGGCTGCAATCGGATGAACCTTATATGCGCGGCGGATCGTTGCAGGAGCGGCTTCGGACATTCCGAGATATTTTACTTTTCCCTCTTTCACAAGGTCGGCCATCGTGCCGACCGTTTCCTCGATCGGAACCTGGGGATCAACGCGGTGCTGATAGTAAAGATCGATATAATCGGTTCGGAGCCGCAGCAGGCTGGCATCGCAGGAGGAACGGACATAATCGGGACGGCCGTTGACGCCGAGAAAACTGCCGTCCTTACCGCGCACGTTTCCGAATTTCGTCGCAAGAATAATATTGCTTCGGTCTGTGCGCAGCGCCTGTCCGACAAGCTCTTCATTCTTTCCGATACCGTACATGTCGGCGGTATCGAAAAAATTCAAACCTAATTCGATAGCACGGTGAATCGTTGCGACGGACTCGTCGTCGTTTTTGCCGCCGTAAAATTCGGACATACCCATACAACCGAGTCCGAGCGCTGAAATTTCCGGTCCGTTTTTTCCGAGTGTTCTATATTCCATGTCTAATCCCTTTTCAAATTGATATCCGTACACCTACAACATCTACAACCCCTTGTCTGTTCCCCGACTGCTTCTTCCAATTGACAATTCGAGATTGGCGATTTCATCAAACTGTCTTCTACAATCTTCATTCTAAAAGCAGTTATTTCCAATTGGCGATTTTTTCAATTCTTCATTCTTAAATCTGAATTCTTAATTCAGTAAGGTTCCCGTTGACTGCTGCAAATTAAATTTGCTGATAACATACTGATAAAGCGCCTGCAGATCGAAGAGTTTGGATGTCGATTCCGCCGTTTCCGCATCGAGCAGATCGAGATTTGTAATGGATCCGGTTTCATAGCGTGTTCGGGCGATAGTGACCGCTTCATGAGCCTGCTGAAGCTGTATCTTCGAAATTTCCACCTTCGTTTTTGCAGCCTGAACGTCGGCAATCGTCTGCTCTACTTCGGATCGAATTTGTTTGATTGCGCCTGCCGTGTGTGCTTGTTCGGCTTCCACGGCAGCTTTTGATTCTTCAACCTGATACTCCGTTCGGTTTCCGTTGAAAATTGGAACATTGGCAACGGCGCCCACCGCCCAGTTTCCTCGCCATACATCGAGATTGGGTTCAAAGCCGTTCTTGACTCCGTAACTTCCAAAAAGCTTGAGAGACGGACTTTCATTCACCGCGCTTGCCTGCTGCTGAAGCTGTGCGGTTCGTTCGGCATCGCGGGCCATTTTCAGTTCCGTGCGCCGGTCGCTGGCAGTTTGAAAAAGAACGTCTGCATCGAGGGAAGTGCTGTCTTCATTGAACGTTCCGTTTACAATAACCGGGGCATGTGCGGGGAGTCCGAGCAATTGCCGCATAAACGATTGTTGTTTTTCCATTGCATTAAGGACCTCAACTTTTTGATTTTGTGCCGAGGCAACGCGCACCTGAGTCGTAAGCACGTCGAATTTCGTTGCGGATCCTGCAATGACCCGTTTTTGGGTTATATCGAGATGCTGCTGCAGCGCGGCGATCTGTTCATCCTGTACCGTCAAGCTTTTCTGCAAAAAAACAATCGTATAAAATGTCCGTATCGTTTGCAGCGCAAGTCCCGTCCGCGTCAGTTCAACTGCATCCTGCAGGGATTGAACACGGGAATGAGCGACATCTATTCCGGAATTTGTTTTGCCGAAATCGTACACAGTATATTGTGCACTTACATGGCCGTCGTAGTTGTTATCGGGAGCGAGAACAAAATTTCCCATGCCGGGTATGTAGAATGCCGGAATAGGTCCGATGCGTGTATATTCTGCAAGCGCCGAAACATCCGGATATTGTGCGCTTTTGGAAAGCGCTGTTCGCGCCTCTGCGGCACGTACGTTTGCCGCGGCCTGTTCAAGAGCCGGATGTGTCCGCAGAACCTGCTGCACCGCCCGTTCTACAGTTAACGTATCCTGTGCGAATGCCGTCTGCATCAGCAATCCTATGCTTATGATGAATAATTTATTTTTCATATAGTTTCCGATAATATTAATTGGTATTTATACAGCACGTTATCAAATGATCAAAATCCTTCTGCAAAAAAGGTTAATAAGTGATGCTGCGCAAAAATGGGAAAATACCGTCATTCCCAGCCGGAGGCATTGAATAGACGTCCCGCTATGCGGGACGACATCATTAGGCTTCCAGCTTGTCGGGAATCCAGAAATTTGAATGAACCTGGCACTGGATTCCCACTTAAAACATGTGGGAATGACAACATTCTTGTTCCATGCAAATGCTATCATCGGTATGATAGTCTTATTTTATAACATAATTCATTCACTGCGTAACATCAGTTAATAAGTATCATGCTTCCGCATGATTCATTTTTACGTTTCCAACTCCCTTTGCAAAGGGGGATTTAAAATCAAAGAAAAACATGCTTTTTGAAATATGCTGAGTCATTCTTTTAATCCAGAGCCACGGGTTTTTCAACGTGGGAATTTTTTTTATAGCGCAATAAGAGCACGGGAATTGTAGCTGCCAGCGTTATAAATGCAGCAACAAGGAACACATCGCCGACTGCTTTGACGAATGACTGTGTTGCAATATGGGATGCAATGAGTGCTTGCGCACGCATGGCGGCAAGAGATTGATTACCGGCAAGCGCATCCGCACTGAACCTGGTCAAACCGCGGACGACATTTTGAAATACTTCGGATTGGGGATTGACCACCTGTCCGTATACGGCGTTATGATAAATTGTCCGCCGGATCAGCAGGGAGCTCATAAAAGCTATACCGAAGCTTCCGCCGAGCTGCCGGATGATATTGTACAGACCGGACGCCTGTCCGGTTTTTTGCCGCGGCACATTGGAAAGCGCGATAGTCGTCAATGGTGTAAAAATCAGTCCCATAGCAAATCCGCGGATGTAGAGCGGAATCATAATCTGATAATGTTCGGAGAACAAAGAAAGGGAACCGTTTATCGACAGGCTGAACGCCAGGAGGAGAAGTCCGCAGAATGAAGGAATTTTCGGATTAATCTTGTCCGATAAAAATCCGGCCACCGGAGCGGTCACAGCTTGAATCAGACCGACCGGCAGAAAAAGCGATCCGGCCTGGAATGCGGTATAACCGAGAGAATTCTGAAGATACAAAGGAAGCAGAAACGTGCTGCCGAACATGCCGAATCCGAAAATAAACAACACGCCGTTTGCAACCGTAAAATTAAAATCCTTGAACAACGACATTTCGATAAGCGGATGTTTGACCGTTGCCTCGGTGACGATAAAGACCATTAACGCCAATGAGGAGATGATAAGACAGTTTATAATAAACGGTGACGTCCATCCGCCGGTATTCCATTTGGCATTTGCATCGGTCAACGCTAAAAGGAGTGTAGTCAGGAATGTGGCCATGGAAATAAATCCGACGACATCAAAACTGCGGGCGCGTTCCGTTTTATATTCACGCTGGATCACATACGTTGCAAAAAGTCCGATAATTCCCACCGGAACGTTGACGTTGAAAATGGAATTCCAGTTGATATTATCGATCAGGTACCCGCCGATCATAGGTCCGAGCGAAACGGACGCAGCGGCGGCTATGCCCCAAAAGCCCAGGGCGAGCCCTCGCTGGCGCGGAGGAAATTCGCGCGTTATAATCGCCATGCCGGTCGGCATTAAAAGCCCCGCTCCTGTTGCCTGTATAATGCGTGAGAGAATCAGGACGTCTTCATTCCACGACTGCCCGCAAAGAAACGAACCGAGCGTAAACATTGCAAGCGCTAAAAAATAAGTGCGCTTATAGCCGAAATGATCCGCAATCCATCCGGCTGTCGGAAGCATAACGGCAAAGACAAGCATATATGCGGTGATAACCCACTCGACCTTGTCGACGCTTATGCCGAATGCAGCCATCAGCTTTGCCAGCGAAACATCGACGATCGTGGCGTCCAGGACGGCCATGAATGTTCCGATCATCACGTTGGCGAGAACCCACCACTTGTAAGAACTATGATCAAAATGCAGGGAGGGAACCATGCGAACCGCTCCTCCTCGCATACGGCGGAAAGGGAGAGGCGCCATTAGCGAACCTTCACCCTCACTTCAACCGACATACCGGGTAAAAGACTTGCGCGCATTCCATTGCCGATGGAATCCTGAACGATGGAAATTTTCACCGGTACGCGCTGTGTGACTTTTGTAAAATTCCCCGAAGCGTTGTTGGGAGGAATGAGCGAAAACTGCGAAGCCGTATTTGAACCGATGAGGAGAATGGTGCCGGAAAATTTCAACGAGGGATAAGTATCCACGTCCATTTCGGCCTTATCGCCGGCATGTAAATATGCGAGATTGGTTTCTTCCAGATTGGCAGTGACCCAGATATTTTTGACATCATAAACGGAAAATATGGATTGTCCCGGCTGCACGACATCGCCGGCAAGAACCCATCGCTTGGAAACGACGCCGGTCATGGGCGCTTCGATGATGGTGTTCTTTAATTGTGTCTCAACGACGCCGAGCTGAGCCTGTGCAGTTGCGACCTGGGCGTATGCCAGATTGAGCCGTGCCTTTGCGGCTTCCAGTTCGTTCTGTGCGTGATCGAAATCTTCTTTCGGAATGATGCTCTGGCGGAATTGCGCATCGCTGCGCTTAAAGTCCGTTTGCGCCTTATCGAGGTTTACTTTTGAAACTTCGATATTTTCTTTTGCAAATCCTAGAGCAGCCTTCGTCTGTGCTTCCTGCGCGCGCAAATCACTGTCGTCCAGCCGGACAAGAATCTGTCCCTCGCGCACGGTATCTCCTTCGTCGGCGTTCAGCTGATCGATGCGTCCGAGAATTTTTGTACTGACGGAAACACGATTTCCGTCGACATACGCATCGTCTGTGGAAACGAAGTCCCGCAGGTTGATATAATAACGCCAGGCAAAAATTGCGATTGCCAGCACGACAAGAAAGAGAGGAATAACGACCTTGACATTTTTAAAGAGTGGTACAGCCTCGATCGATTCGTCTCCCGGGCTGTCGTCCGGAGGAACGGGCTGGCGGTTTAATTGTTGAGGAGATTTTGAATCCGGTTGCTGCTCAGTTTGACTCATGGAACTATCCTTTCGAAATAAAATCAATTTTTTGTCCCCCTATATAAGGGGGACCACAGGGGGTTTCAGAGTTATACAAGAATCTGTTTCATTCTTTCTATCTCTCCGAACGTGTCTGTATCCCGTTCAGTATAATATCTATAAACATCTGTGTATCGTTTGCAAGATCGCCATGAATCGATTCCATCGAAGCGCCGTTATGTTCGATGTAAAACATGCGAATACGCAATCCCTGAATGACATTCAGGATCATGCGTGCCGTTCGTTCCGGCGATGCTAAAGAAAACTCTTTGTTCTTTTTCCCATCCCGGAGAAGTTTTGCAAGAACGCTCTGTTCCTTAGCTGACAGGCTCTGAAACAGGTCTCTAAAGATCGGCTTCATAGACGGCCATATCTGCCTGTTATGCCAGCTTAAACTAAGGATTTCACCGGAAAATTTTATCCTAAGACGAACATAAAAGCGTATTTTTTCCAAATAAGGCACACGGGTTTTCAGCATTTCGTTCATGCCCTGGACATATTCCTCTTGTTCGCGCTGAATGACACCCCGTAAAATATCGTCTTTTGTGGGAAAATAGTAATAAAGCGAAGCTTTTCCCATCCCGATATCCTCGGCGATCTCATCCATCGTAACCTTGGAATAGCCATAGGAAATAAAACGCCGCTGGGCAGCGTCGAGAATCAGCTTTTCCTTTTCTGCGGTCAATTCCGGCTTTTTTGTATTCATGTCAACCTTTCGACTTTAATAGTTGAACAGTCGAAATATACAAAAAAGTTTCCGGAGGACAAAGAGGGTTCAATTAAAAGAGTTTAATGGGTTTTCAATTGTCAATTGACAATCGACAATTGGCAATTTCTTCACCATAATTTGCAGTTTACTGTTTTTACTCTTACTTTTATTCTGTTCCACCTTTCAAAAAAGATTAATTATCAAATTGTAATATCTACACCGGATCGAGGGGTTTACCCGCCGAGACTTATCTTTTGGCGGGACTGTTGTAGTAGTACGATTTTAAATCCTCTGGATTCGTTTGAGCATGATGAAAGAGGATTTTGTGTTTTTATGACTTATGGAACTCTTCAATTTCAAATGTAATAGAGTAAATCTATAAATTATAACAATATTCATGATATATAGACAATGTCTATAGTATTAATTAGTTAACTGGCAGAAAACATTTCTTACAATAAAAGACAACCAAATGGCAGCTTCAACAATTCAAATATTTCTTCCAGACGGTAATCCGCGCGGATTACGAATTGCGAAAATTACCACTAGAAACATCGAAGTTCTTCAAGTCCCAAGGGTTCATCTCGATGAAACCATTAAACGTTCCGAGCTATCCAACGTCGGTCTATATTTTCTCGTTGGGACTTCTGATGAAGAGGCCATTCCAATCGTATATGTTGGTGAAGCTGAAGATGTTCTTACAAGATTGAATCAACACAATAAGGGAAAGGACTTTTGGCAGTGGGCGTTGGTTTGTGTTTCGAGAGCCCAAGAATTCACAAAGGTCCACATCAAATATCTCGAATGGCTTTCTTATCAAACAATCGAAAAGGTTGGCCGCTTTAAGCTGGAAAACAAAGGTGAACCCACTTGTCCTCATGTATCTGAGGCGCTGACAGCTGACCTAGCAGACTATTTTGATACAATAAGAATTTTGACTTCCACACTGGGTTATCCATTATTCGAAGAGATTGAAAAATCGTCCAACGAACGCCTGCTTCATTGCACAGGTAAAGAGGCTCATGCAACAGGTAAGTATCTTGAGGACGGTCTTGTAGTCTACAAAGGTTCTACTGCTAATCTCGAAGAAGCGCCGGCATCTAGAGGTACGTGGGTTGCGAATTTGCGCCACACTCTCGTTGAGAACAAGACTTTGATTCAATCTGGAAATATTTATGTTTTCGCCAAGAATCATATTTTTAATTCACCTAGCGCTGCTGCCGTTGCAGTTTTGGGCCGATATGCAAATGGTTGGATCGAATGGAAATTGGAGGACGACACAACACTTGATCAAGAGATACGTCAAAAGCAATAGTGCTGCTGGCGAACCATTCTAAAATGAGTCAGAAGTAAACAATATTCTCCCGATGCGTTCCGCAATAGCGGAATGCTGAGTTCGTTGACATTTGTTGACGACTAAACTCGACCAGCCCGCCAAAAGGTTTTGCACGGCGGGAAAACCCGCCAAAAGGTGGAGCAGGACGGGTAAACCGGAGGCCTGAGAATGTTATTGTGCGGAGCACAATACAAATTAGAAGGTACATTTTACCGTGCGAAATAATGTGCCGCAGGATGAATATTTAGTTCTTAATATAGTTTTTCGTTATTATTGTATTGTTCAATCTTCATATTCTTAGTCAATGGCTGTGATTCAATACCCATAGAGAATATGGTGCAATGGCTCAGTTCAACCAAATATTATCTGCACTTGAGCATAAGGATTTTTGTAACTTTAAGTTTTTTTTGGCTCAAGTACGGATAAAATCCTTAATGTTAGGCGTCAGGCGAAAGAAATTATTTTAAAGAAGATTCAGACAGCGTGTTCTAATGATCGTTGTGCTTGATAAAGATCGCACGCCACCTGTAAGTTCATCCAAAATTCAGAAGAGGTCTTAAGTACTTTCGATAACAAAATGGCCGTTTCAGCAGTCATATCACGCCGTCCATTAATGAGTGTGTTTACACGTTGTATAGGTACACCCATCCGTCGCGCCAGTTCAATTTGGCTAAGTTCCATTGGTTTTAAAAATTCCTCTAAGAGAATTTCTCCAGGATGCGTAGGTTTTCTGTTTTTCGGCATCATTTTTAGTCTCTCCCTAGTGATAATCAATTATTTGAACATCTCTTGCGTTTCCGTCGATCCATTTGAAAATAATTCTAAATTGATCGTTAATTCTGATAGAATGCGAACCAGTCCATTTCCCTTTCAGAGCTTCCAAATGATTTGCCGGCGGAACACGAAGATCTTTCAATTCATGTGCAGCGTTCAGCATATCAAACTTTCGGATGGCTATTCTCCAAACAACCGATGGAATTCGACGGGCTCGCTTTGTGTCGAGACCGTTAAAAATATCTTCCGTGACATGATCGGCGAAGTTGATAATCATAGAACAATATACCATATTAACGGTATATGTGCAAGTGGTTTGTTTTGTGCCTGCCGCATAAACATTTTAAAAAAGCCCGCCAAAAGGTGGAGCAGGACGGGCAAGCACGGAGCATTAAGATGTCATTGCACAGCGTGCAATACAAATTGGAAGTAAACAATATTCTCCCGATGCGTTCCGCAATAACGGAATGCAGAGTTCGTTACGTTGCGTTTTAAAATTAGTTAAGTAAATATTTTACCGTTCTGGAATACAGAAAAGGAACAAGAATTATGTATGCAGTCATTATATTAGATGTTATTTCCGTTACTGTTTTAGTAATAGGATTATACGTGGTTTGGAAAGAGAGAGTGCGTTTTTATTCTCTACGTCCTTTCCTTCCGGCGATCATCTTTCTTATTATCAGCCGCATATGTGATATTTTGGTTGAACACCCAAGTATTCGAATGTCTGATTATTTTCATTTGCCCGTCGGTTCATTAGAACTCATCTTATCAGCTTCCGGCAATATCTTTGACACTATAAGTTTTTCGTTATTAATCTATGGCTTTATTAAGATCATAAAGTACGGGCAGGCTAAGGAGAAACACATTCAAACATTGGAACGGTTGCTCCCGCTTTGTTCGAATTGCAAGAAGTACAGAACAGACGATGGACAATGGCTTCCAATTGAAAAATATCTCATTGACTCTGGCTCTCCAGCAATAACCCATGGAATTTGTCCTGAGTGTTCTGAAAAACTTTACGGTAACATACTCCGTAAGAAGAGATCTTAACGGCACAACTTCCATTAGTACTCCTGACTCACGTCGCGAGCTATGCCCACCATGAGAACCGCTGAAATTGCGAACAGGTGCTCCAGCGCTGCATTGGCGCCGATTCTGTCACTGATGCTCGCTGTCATGACCATAGCGGCCATTGGTGATGTTGCCCAGGTCTTTGGGCAAACCGGCAAGCAGATGAATCGTCCGTCGCGAGTCAAGGCCCCGGAGTGGTATGACAAGGTCCCTGCCGATGACAGCACTCTTGTCGTACGGGGGAGAGCGGATTTAAAAGATCAGCAGGTTGCTGTTGACAAGGCTGTCGCGACCGCGCGGAGCGGTCTAGCGGCAACAATCGACCGTCGCTGGAAGGAGTTGCTCCAGGCGATTCAGAAAGAAGGATTGATTGCACCGGAGCGGACCGAGGAATCGGTTACACTCGAGGGCAGCACGATGATCATGCAGAAGACGTCTAAGCGAGGCAGAATCTGGACAGCCTTCGTTCTGGTGGCCCTTCCGAAATCCTCTATTCGGTCTGCACTCGCGGAGAGACTGCACCGCGATGCAGAATGGTATTCCAAGGTTAAAGACACTAAGGCAGTTCGCGCATTTGAAGACATTTCACCGTGAATAAGAACCCCCACAGGAATCCATGAAGAGATCGATCGTTATCTTTGGCGCCTCCGGTGATCTCACATCCCGAAAACTCATTCCAGCGTTGTACATGATGTTCCGCAAGAAACGCCTTCCGGAAAACACGCAGATTATCGGGTTTTCCCGGCATCCGTTTTCGGACGACGCGTTTCGACAGAAATTGAAAGAGGCATTGCTGCAATTTATTCCTTCGGAGTTCGTTGAAGATGAGTGGAATGCTTTTGCGCATCTTCTGTTCTACCACCCGGGAAGTGTCGAAAAGCTGAATGACTACCTCGCCCTTACGAAGAAGGTGAACACGATTGATGGTGAGACTGCAGACTGCTTGTTCTACCTCGCAATCGCGCCACAGCTCTATCCCGTTGTCGTCCAGAAACTGGACGAGGCACGCTTGCTGACGCCGATGGGCAACGATGGTTACAGGCGGATCATCGTTGAAAAGCCTTTTGGCAGAGATCTGGCCACGGCGAAAGCCCTGAATGCAGACCTGTTGAAAGTGTTGAGAGAAGATCAGATCTACCGCATCGATCATTATCTCGGCAAGGAGACGGTGCAGAACATCCTGGCCTTCCGCTTCGCCAACCCGCTCTTCGAGCCCATCTGGAACCGGCGCTACATCGATTATGTGACCGTCACCGTCGCCGAAACCGTGGGCGTGGAGCATCGCGGCGGTTATTACGATCACGCCGGCGCGCTCCGCGACATGGTGCA
>PMML01000055.1 GCA_003162695.1 Ignavibacteriota bacterium
GCTCGTGCAAACACATCACATGAAGACAGCGTAAGAAGCGGAAGATGCGTGTATTTATATGCCCCATAAGGAAATTGACTTCTTATATCTACATCAAGGCCGCTTGCGCGCGCTGCAGGCCCGACCATTCCTAAAGATTGTGCCCATTCCTTTTCCACGATTCCGGTGTGATCTAATCGTCCCAGAACACTTGTTGAACCAAACATGACTTCATTAATAACCTGTACATCATGCTGCACGATGTGTAAATTCACTTTGAGTGCTTCTATTGCTTCATCCGCGGGATCAAATTGAAGTCCGCCCGGTACAATAAATCCTCTTCCAAAACGTGAACCGCAGAGAAGGGCAGTACTGTTGATTATGAGCGTTCGTAATCTTCCGTATGATGCTGAACCGATAGCATATCCGACATCATTGGCAATGCCGCCGAGTCCGGCAAGATGCATGGCGATACGTTCGAGCTCCTCGGCAATCGAACGAAAAATCTGCGTCCGCAAACTTACGGAGACATTCGATAGCGCTTCGACCGCGAGTACGTATGCCATGGAATGACCTATGACAGTATCGCCCGCAATGGATTCGCAGAGGATGTTTTGTTGTGATGGAGAAGCATTGAGTAATAACTTTTCAATTCCACGATGCTGATAACCAAGAATGATTTCGAGGTGGTAAACCAATTCACCGTGGCATTGGAATCTAAAATGTCCCGGTTCGATAACGCCGGCGTGGATAGGCCCGACAGCAACTTCGTGAACTTCTTCGCCCTCCATCTTATACATTGAGTATGGCTGATTGTCTAGAATGACTGTCTGTTTACGTACAGGGCGAAGCCATGGATGACCTTCAGGAATAATCTGATGGTTTTCTGCGAGTTCACATTCAAAATAATTGGTCTGGGGATAGACGTCCGCAAAACTGTGATACCGATTGTTCGCGGGAGAAAATGTCGTTCCAAGAAGATGAAGAGCGGAGTTCGAGGAATTACCAAGGACTGCAATGATCGTTGTATGAGACTCTATAGTTTCTAATCCAAACAATCCAATCATGCGTGTCTGTGTCTGTAAAATCTCTCGAAGAGAATCTTCAAATTCTTTTACAGAAAGAATTGGAATATCACCGATAGCAAACGGCTGTTGGTTCTGAACGGTCAGTGAAGTCATAGAATTATTCCAAAATCCTTTGAGATTTGTCCTACAATATCACATAATTGCGCGGGCATACAGAGACCGAGCGCTATTAATAAAACAAGCAATGTCAGGGAAGCAAAGTGTGTGATTTCGAATTTTTCGCTTATAATCGTTGTCTGTTCAACGGAAGGAGCTGTATAGAGCATGTGAAAAACCGTTTTGCTCATCCCGACAAAAATAAAAAACAGGAAGAACAGAACGGCAGCGAGGAGCAATGGCTTTGTTAACAGTCCTTGAAAAATCATCAACTCGCTGAAGAAAATACCGAACGGCGGCATTGCGATAATGGAAAAAAAACCAAAAAGAAAAAGCCATCCGGTCCACGGCATAGCCTGCAAAACATTCCATACGGAGTTTACTTCGCGCGAACGATACGCTCTGTGAATATTTCCCGCAGTGAGGAAGAGAACGACTTTTGTGAGTGAATTAAAGACCGTATGAAGCATTGCGCCGGCAAAAGCAATACCGCCGGTACCGATGCCGAGCGTAATCAGTCCAAGATGCTCGATGCTGGAATATGCCAACATCCGTTTGTAATTGGTTACTTTGAACATAAACACAAATGCAACAAAGAGGGAAAATAATCCGCCGATAATCATAATGGTGCGCGCAAAGTCTGCGGTGCCGGTCCGCACCATAATTTGATATATTCGCAAGACACCCATAAGAGCTGTTCCCCGGAGCGATCCGGACATAAGCGCTGCAACCGGACTCGGAGCGTTGCTGGTCGCATCAATATCGCCGGGATGCATCGGTGCAATGCCGATTTTAGTGCTTAAGCCGACAAACACGAAAATGAAACTTGCTTTCAACCAGATGGGATTCAGCTGCGCTGCAGATCGAGTAAAGCTCGTTATCAATAATTGTTGTCCTTCAAGTGCTGTTCCCCCGGCTGAAAGTGCAAGAAATAAAAAACCGATAAATGCAAAGGCAATGCCGACGGAAACGAGAAAAAGATATTTCCACATTGCTTCAAGGGATTCTTTGTCGCGGTAATAATAAATCAACGGCGCAATGCTCAACGTCGTTGTTTCCGCCGCTACCCAGAACATTCCCAAATGATTGCTGATCAGTGCGAGCGTATTGGCAAAGAGATAGACGTTCAGCATCATGAAATACAGTTTTTTACTTTTCTCTTCTTTGACGATAAGCGGGCGGTTCAGATATGAATACGAGACAAGCACAACCCAGAAATACACATGGGAAAGAATAAGCAGGAAAAGTTTGCTTAGCGCGTCGAATCGGATGAAATCATTCTCTGCCGGAATACATATTCCTGAAAAGACAAGATAGGAACATACGAGGTGCGCAATTGCGGCGAACAACGAAATGATGTACTGCACTTTTCGGCTGGGAACAAAATAGCAAACGCCGATGCTGAGAAGCGGGAGTACGGTTAAGACAAGGAGGATGCTCATTAGTCCTTCAGTCTCCCGAGAACGGTCACATCTTGTTTCGCAAACGTAGAACTAATTTTATTGATTGCAATACCCATAAGAAAGACGACAACAAAGACATCGAGCATCGACCCCAGTTCAACGATGGTCGGCATTTCAGCGGCTACGGATGTTCCAAAAAGGAAGATACCGTTTTCCAAAATGAGAAATCCAATAACGTGAATGATGAGCTTTTTCCTGAAAATGATGAGAAATATTCCGGTGACTATTGCGGAAAACGCGGACGCAAACGGAATAGGTTCGATCGGTGTATATCCGGAGAGAACATGCGCTGCGACAAATATTGTCGACATCGAAGCCACAATGAGCAGTAAAAAATTAAACGGCTGTATACTCGGTTCTACGATTCGGTGCACATCGAGATCGATAATGATTTTATTGATAAAGCGAGGAATGACGATTGCTTTAATAACCAGAGACATCAATGGAATGATAAGTATATGCACGGATAAATGATGTAAAAACGGAAACACCATGATTGCCGACAGCAATACGCCCTGTGCTCTTAAAATGCTCACGTATGTTTTAAGTCTGGAAGTTATGACTAAATACAGAAGCGTAAGACAAAACAATATACTTAATACGTTTTCCATTGAGTTCTCCGGATCATTACCGGACGAATGTGTAAATAAGCAAATTTAAAATTCCAATTGCAGTTGCGAACAATAAATACTGAGGAATGCTCTTTATTTTCAATCGAGCTGTCATCGTCTCCACCCATGCAACGACGGTCGTGAGAAGCAGAAGGAGCATCACGAATAAAAAGAATCCCAGCCATTGATTTTGCAGACTGAACGGATTGAAAAAGAGCACTTCAAAAATTCCATAGATCATAATTTTTATATAACTCGAGTATTGATAGAGGAATAAATCAATTCCGGAGTTATCGAGAATCATCACTTCGTGAATCATCGTCAATTCCAGATGCGTTGACGGATCATCAATCGGCATACGCGAACATTCGGTCACCATTAAAAAGAAAGCAGAGATGGAACTCACAATAATAAAGACGAGCGAAGACGGGTTATCCAAATGAATGGACAGGTAAACTTCATACAGAGAGGTATAACCGCTGACAAATGCCAAACTGCCGATGGTGAAAAAATAGATCGGCTCTGCAAATACCGCAAATGCTGCTTCTCGCGCCGCTCCCATTCCTTCGAAGGAACTTCCGATATCCATCGCACCGAGAATTTGGAAGAATCGGGCAAGCCCGAGCAGGTATGCGAACACGATGATGTCGCCGCTGAAACTGAGCAGCGGCCTCATATATCCGATGGGGAGCATAAATCCTGCAACGAGAATTGCGGAAAATGAAACGACGGGTGCAAGCCTGCTTATGAATGATGCTGTTGATGCGTAAATTGTCTCCTTGCGGCTCAGTCGAAAAAGATCATAATAGGGCTGCCGGATGGGTGCGCCGCGCCGGCCGCTCAGCAGCGCCTTCTGTTTGTTGATAAGTCCGACAAGCAGCGGCGATATGCCGAGAATGAAGAGGAAAGGAAGGAGTTCTTGAAATATCAATGCGGCCATACGATTGCGATCCCGCCGTAAATAATTGCCATGATGAGCATAAAAGTAATATAAAAACGAATATCTGTTCTGCTTAATAATTCAAATGTATCAATTTTATTTATGATGTATCTGTATATCGGTGCGATAAACTTTTTTTCCGAAAAATCGTCTGAATGAGATATAAAATGAGACTGCTGCGGAAACAGGGTCTTCGGCGCTGTTACATCTTTTTCAAGATGCAGCATATGAGAAGAGATGCTGTTTATTTCATCTGCGTAGGAAGAAGCGGTGTACTGCATGCGCGGCGTGAGCGGCGTGTATCCGCATCCCCATGCTTGAGAGATCCGCTGCTGTGTGTTGAACTTTTTCCACAAAATCATACAGACGATGGTCAATAATACACAGGCAAAAATTACAGTGAGAAATTCCCAATGTGTAAACATCTTGTACGGTTGAAGAATAATTCCGGCATGGTTGAATGTAATGACGGAAGAAATGATTCCAAGCAGCGATTGCGGATAGATACCGAACAGAATGCAAAGGGACGCTAATATTCCCAATGCAGTATATTCTGAACGGGAGACTATAAATGATTGGAGTTTGCTTCGTTCTGTGCCGAGAAACATAATGCTGTTGATCTTTGTAAAACACACTAATGCCAGCCCTCCGACAAAAGCCAATCCGACTGCAAGCAGAAGCATCAGGAGAGGAAAGTAGTTTCCTAAAGATGCGGAAGCATTAAAAAACCCCTTATAAATTAAAAATTCGGACATAAAACCATTAAGCGGCGGAATACCGCTGATCGCAATCGAACCGATGAGAAACAGCGCAACAAACCACGAAGCGTGGTGAACAATGCCGCCCATCTTTTCAATATCCCGCGTATGACAATTATTGCAAATAACTCCGGAACCAAGAAATAATAACGTTTTAAAAATAGCATGATTAAATATATGGAATAATGCGCCGCCGAATCCCAGCCACACCAGCGATTGGACCGAATATGTAACGCCAAGGACGCCAAGCCCGATGCCGATGCCGATGATTCCGATGTTTTCAATAGAGTGATAGGCAAGTAGTTTTTTTATATCGTGCTGTGCAAGCGCATACCATACGCCGAATATTGCACTAAAAACACTGAGCACTAAAATGGCGATGCCCATCCATACCGGAAGCGGAGAACAAAATTCGATGACCCGGAATATTCCGTAAATCCCGGTTTTGATGATAACGCCGGACAGAAATGCGCTCAGCGGGGCGGGTGCTATGGGATGTGCCCAGGGGAGCCAGAAGTGCATCGGCATAAATCCTGCTTTAATTCCAAATCCTAAAAATCCGAATCCGCATACGAGATAGAATATCGTTCCCGTGGTGAGCGAAAGATGATAATCGCTGAACAACCAGCTTCCGAAATGATCGTGCAGGAGAAAGAAAAAAATGTACAGAATAAATGTAGCCATGTGCATTGTCGCGAAGTAAACAAAACTTCCTTTTTGCACTTCCTCTTTTTCTTTCTCCAGCAGCATGCCGAGATAAGCCGTCAGCGTCATTAATTCCCAGAAAACGAGGAAGAGGATGCTGTGATTTACAAATACAACCACCTGCGTTGAAAGCAGAAGGAGCGAAAAGGATGTCAGGAACGAACGAACCGACGCTTCTTTGTGAAGATAATGCTGTAAATAAGTATATGCAGATATGATTGTGGGGACAGCAACGGCAGTTATGACCAGAAGGAAAAAAAGAGCAAGACCGTCAGCTCGGAACAATGAGGCATTATCCGGAAAAACCGGAAAGAGGTCTGTAACCGCCGGCAATGCAATCAATCGCATGAGCGCAAAGATAAGATTGACGACCAGCGCAAGAACATTAATAACGACGACAAAAAAAAGCGCTTGTTTGACCGGGCGAATCAATAACGCAGCGATTGCTCCGATCAAAAGCAAAATGCATCCAATGAGAAATAAATATTGTATCACTCTAATGCCTATGCATAAAATGTTCGTTGGAGAAGATGTTGTATACGCCGGGATATCCGAGCCAATTCACCGGAGAAGCGCTTCGGAAAAATGAAAGAGCCGGCAACGCCGGTGCAGGAAGCACAAAGTTAAAAATAAGAAACTCGATCATTGCTGCAGAGGTCTCTCCGATGATTTGATAAGAGAAAGAATTTCCGTGTACGGCTGTCTTGTTTTCAGCGCCTGCCTGATCTCTTTTTTAGAAAGAAGATAGCTGAGATGTGCCAGTAAGCTGAGATGCTGTTTGGTTGTCTGAGAAATAATGAGGATCAGCGTGTGTACCGGCTTACCGTCTAACGCATTGAGATTCAGAAAAGCAGCGGGAAAGAAGAAATGGATGAGCGGTTTATCCCGCCCGATCACCAATGGGATGCGCGGGTGAGGCAGACTAATACCATGGCCGATAGCGGTTGACATCAATTGTTCGCGGCTTTTCAGCAGCTGCACGATTACGTCGCGGTCAACTGATTTATCGAACGATGCAAGCCTTGTCATTTGTTCTATATAGAGTTCTTCTGTAAATGTGCAATCATAAAAAAACGATTGTTTCGTAAGCAGCGGAAGCAGGCTCTTTATCTGATATTCTTCAAAATGTGCATTTCCCGAGATGTTCAAGGGAATATTCCTTCCTAATGCCCATTCAATGATTTTATCTTTGTTAAAAACGACTCTATCCTGAATAATCTGATGAGGAATATCTTTGTCCTTCACGAGTTTGAGAACTTCTTTTTCAGACTTGACCAGCAATTGTGCCAAATCTTTAATTTTTAGATCCACCGTTTTTTCGGCCTTTCTCTTTTAATCGCGCTAAACGACTTTCCGTGGATTGTATTTGTTCTTTTATCTCTTTTCTCACGTTGTTGAGAAGCGTAATTTTACTCTCAATGTTATCCAAATGAATTTGCAGATAATTTAAAGTTTTTTCTTTTGCTTCGACTTTCTTTTTTTGATGGAAATACAGTCCGATGACCTCCTTAATTTCATCAAGTGAAAGGCCGACCCGCTGTAAGTCACGGATACGATTGATCACAACAAGCGTGTCATCATTGTAATAACGATATCCTTTGGTATTGACATTGGTGGGAACGAACAATCCTAATTGTTCATAATACCGGAGTGTGCGTGTTGTAACGCCCGCCTGTCTTGCTATTTCACCGATTTTAAACATCCTTACATTCACCTTAACGATAAGGTTAATATAATGATACTTCGTCTCAAATGCATGTGGCTGCGTACGTTTTTATATTAAATGTTCTTAACTACTCAGCGTGTTCTTCGATAATACAATTTTCTCATCGGTCTCCTCCCCACGTAGGGGA
>PMML01000091.1 GCA_003162695.1 Ignavibacteriota bacterium
GTAAGTTATAACGGTCAATTGCTCTCCGGTATAAAGGTCGTTGATATGAATTCCGCGAATCCGGTCGCAAGTTACACGGATGCATCCGGAAGTTTCCTTATTTCACTTCAATTATCGGCTCAATATACAGCGCGCCTGGTAGTAACCGATCCGTTAGCGACATATAACCCCGACACATCGGGATCGATTCTTCTTAATCCGGGCGATGTAAAGTCAATCGCAATAACATTGACAAAGAACTCAAGCGCTATTCGCACTGCGAATCAGGTTACAGTTGTAAGCATGTCAGCTAACCATATATTTTCAAAAGGCGTAGGCGTGCTTGAAGGCAATGCTCAATTAGAAAATTGCAAATATGTTCTGCAGGTAAAAGATTCATCAGGTGTAGCGATTGCCGGTTCACCGAGTTACAAGGCAACATTCTCCCTCAAGTTTTATCCGGCCTNNGTAGCCAGCGGCACATGCCCCGGCACGGTGCAATTGATCGTACAAATCGCTTTAGCTAACGGCGCTTCATTTACGACTTACATAACAAGACTTGATATTTACAGCGGATTTGCAGATCAATCTCACTTCAATGTAGCGACGGCAAGTTCAGAAGGCGGCTATCCAAACGGCTTTGTTGTTCCATATTGGGGTGTATACCAGACACACAATTATATTGCCACAGTAGCAGATACGTTCGGCTATGCTGTTCCATCCGGACATGCGGTAGGTTTTATTTCAACACCGGGCGGGGATGGCATTATCGGCAATAACGGCATATCGGTTACCGATGCAAATGGAAGTGCCGGAGTTGCCTGGATTAGCTGGCCTCCCACGCCTTCGCAAGATGGATATTTTACTACATCTGATCCCGCGACAAGCGGCAGACGCGGCTATACGTGGTTACAGGCGCAGACAATGGGTAAAAACGGCAAATACATTAGGGATAGTCTTTTAGTCCTCTGGAATGAAGGATTTATCCATGACAGTCTGGCATCGAATTCGATTACGATGACAAGTCACACTCATTCGCCAGTCAATACATTGTTCTTATGGGATTCCAATCTCAATCCAATAAATGCCACTGTTAATGCCACTGTTGACCTTGGCACTAATCCGCCTTTAGGAGAAAGTTTTGCGGTTGAGGGGGATTTTGGCAGTGATCCAATTACCATCCCGGAAGGGGATTATAGACTATTGGGGCGAGGAAACACTTTTTTTGTGTTCGGTATTGTTGATCAATCGAGTATAGCTACCACTGGAATGGCGGTAACGATCAAGATTCATATAAATAGTCAGAATTATGCCCCAGTGACTATCAACGTACCGGTTATCGTGAATTGAAGTTTTTGATTTTACTAGCCCTTGTCAAGGCTTCCGGCCTTGACAAGGGCTAGTATCGGATAAAATGGCTATTATTTCTGAAGTGCTTTAAATTATGCTTTAATTGTTCCTGTTACCGTGCATTAATGCACATAATGATAACGGTAGGATGTTAAAGGCTTTTATATAGTAAAATTACTTGGATGGGAAAAATATGAAAATTGTTCAAGTGATGACAATAATATTCCTCTTGCAGAGCATGCTTTATGCCACAGGCGGCAATATGACGGGCAGCGGAACTAATGCAGATCCGTTCCTTGTAGTAGATTATGCGGATCTTGAAAATATCGGCAAATATATCTATACCAATTCTTCAGTTTATAGGCTCTCTAACGATATAGATGCTTCATCATCGGCAACAGAAAATAGCGGTCTCGGATTTTCTCCTATAGGTAGCGTAAATATGCCATTCACTGGCACATTGCATGGTGCGGGTCACATCATTACAAATCTCACTATCAAGCTTTCCGCTGATACTATTGGGTTATTTGGTTATACATCATCAGCAATAATTGACAGCTTAAGTGTGATTGATGCTTATATCGTTGGCAATAATTGTGTCGGCGAGATTGTAGGGTCTATGAAAAACGGGACAATGAGTAATTGCTCTTCATCAGGAAGCGTGATAGGTATTTGCGCCGGTGGGATTGTGGGATACAATTCCGGATCCGTCGCCAGATGCTATTCGTCTGGAAAGGTACAAAGCGGCGGTGGTGCAGTAGGATATAATAATGGCACTATCGCCGACTGCTATGCTACCGGAAATGTGTCCGGAAGCGGCATTTATGTCGGAGGATTCGGTGGATATAATGCCGGAACAATTGACAGTTGCTACTCGACAGGAAGTGTGTCTAATGGTACCTATGTCGGCGGTGTCCTGGGATATAATACAGGAACGGTAACAAACTCCTATTCAATTGGAAGCATCTCAGGAGACTACTATGTAGGCGGTGTTGCGGGTTTGAATTATTCAGGTACAATAAACAATTGCTATGCGACCGGGAATGTTTCTGGCGATTCTTATGTCGGCGGCGTTGTGGGTCAGAATGCGCGTAAAGTTACCAACTGCAATTCGACTGGAAACGTGACAGGAAGCGGTACATATATAGGCGGTGTAGCGGGACAGAATTATTATTCCGGAATAATCAACAATTGTAATACCGCTGGAACTGTGACAGGGAGCGGTAATTATGTCGGCGGTATTGCAGGACAGAATAAGTATACAGTCAGTAACTGCTGGGCGAGAGGAAGCGTTACAGGAAACGAGGCTTATGTCGGCGGTGTTGTAGGACAGAATGATGATACAGTTGTTAACTGCAATGCAACCGGAAACATAGATGGCGCTCTTTATATCGGCGGTATTGTCGGACAGAATGGATCTATAGTTACGAACTGCAATGCGACTGGAAGCGTGACAGGGACCGGTAATTATGTTGGTGGTTTCGGAGGATATAATGCCGGAACAATCTCGATCTGCTATGAAACCGGAAAAGTGTCCGGCGGCGGTTATGTTGGTGGTTTCGGAGGATATAATGCCGGAACAATTACGATCTGCTATGAAAGTGGAAATGTTTCGAGCAGTGGTATTTATGCGGGTGGTTTCGATGGATATAATTGCGGAACTATCAACAATTGTTATACAACAGGAAGTGTTTTGGGAATTTCATACGTCGGCGGTTTCGGAGGATATCTTTATTCTGGAACTATATCCAACTGTTTTGAAATTGGATATGTTGCAGGCAGCAATAAACTCGGAGGCTTTTTAGGAGATAATGGTAATGGAGTTATCTCTGCTTGCTATTGGAATACTCAAACATCAGGACAAATTAATGGAGCTTATAATTATAATGGTCCAGGCTCAGGAATTGGACTTACAACGGTGCAGATGGAACAATCAGCGAATTATAGTGGCTGGGCATTTAATACAATGTGGACTATCCGCACTGATAGCACATATCCTGGTCTACGCAAAATGGTTAATGCACCATTTGCATTTGCTGATACATTCTCGACAGGAAACACGTTCGCCCTTTCTAAATTACTGCTGAATGATTGTGCTTTAGACACGGGACGCAATAATCTTGTATTGAAAGTTATATCTGCCAGTGCAGGCATAACCGACAGCGTCAGTATCCTCACGTTTCCTTCCGGCATTGCTACCGGGACGATCTCTACTGTGCAATATCGTGTAGGAGAGGTTCGCACAGCTATAGGTGATACATTATGGGGAAACATTGCTACGTCCTTTATCATTGATTCAACATCGATTTCCTCGATTATGGTGGATAATATGACCGATACTACATCGGCCTTCGGCCGGTTCAAAGGACAAATTGCCAGTGCTAGTCCTGGAACATATCAAGTTATATATGGAACCGACAGCACGAAGTTGACAAGTAGCACGAATCCAAAATTATTTACAACCGGAATCACGAGCGTATGTGATACGGTACCTTCGATAGGTTCTGGAATATTTCGATATAAGTTCGTGGCAACAAACCGTGTTGGTACGGACACATCTTCAATGGGCAAATTAGTGATATTGATAGGGACGTCGGTTGCTGATCATGGCAAGGATGGACTCGTTCCGAAGAAATTGACACTTGCCAATTACCCCAATCCATTTAACCCGACGACGACGATTCAATTTTCTGTCGAGAAAGACGGCAGAGCCATTGTAAAGATGTTCGACATCTTGGGACGTGAAGTAGCGACATTGTATGATAATATTGCAAAATCGGGACAATATTATACCGCAACTTTTAACGGATTGCAATATTCATCCGGCGTATATCTCTATATGATTGAAAGCAACAATCAAAGGGTTGTAAAGAAAATGTTGATGTTGAAGTGATTCTCATCATTCCGTTGCTCGATTGAAGAGGCCGTTATTTAGAGATCTGGCCGTTGCTTTTTCACTAGAATACGTGGTGGGCTTTGTAGGTAGCTTGAATTATTTTTCTTATATGCGCCTTAAGATAATATTACTTTTGAAGGGCTTTATAGTTCGCTGCAATAGTCTTTTTTATAATCTGTTCCGTATGAGCGGTCGAAATGAATGCCGCTTCGAACTGTGACGGCGGCAGGTAAAATCCTTGCTCCAGCATGGAATTGAAATATTTCCCGAATTTTTCAGTGTCTGCTTTCTTTGCCGTATTGTAATCGACAATTTTCTTTTCCGTAAAGAAAAGCGTGAACATCGATCCGACCCGGTTAACCGAATATGCCAAACCGAGGCGGCGAAGGTTTTCCCGAATTCCTTCCTCTAATTGTGCCGAACACTGTTCCAGCTTTTTGTAAATCATCGTATTGGAATAGAGAATCTTCAGCATCTGAAAACCGGCTGCCATCGCGATTGGATTTCCGGAAAGCGTGCCGGCCTGATAAACCGGTCCGGCAGGAGAGATGAGTCCCATGATTTCTCTTTTTCCACCATAAGCGCCGACCGGTAAACCGCCGCCGATAATTTTTCCAAGCGTCGTCAGGTCGGGAGTAACATTGTACAATTCCTGTGCACCGCCGAGCGAAACGCGGAAGCCGGTCATTACTTCATCGAATATCAGGAGGGCTTTTTGCTCCGTGCACAGCGTGCGCAAGCCCTGCAGAAAACCCGGCTGCGGCGGTATGCAGCCCATATTGCCGGCAACCGGCTCCACAATGACTGCAGCGATTTGACTTGCATTTTTCTCAAAGAGCGCTTTGACCGATTGCAGATCGTTATATGCTGCGGTCAAGGTGTCCGCTGCGACCGATGCAGGCACACCGGGACTATCCGGCACGCCGAATGTCATTGCGCCGGATCCGGCTTTGATAAGAAACGCATCGGCATGTCCGTGATAGCAGCCTTCGAATTTTATTATTTTATCTTTCCCGGTAAAGGCGCGGGCAAGCCGGAGAGCGCTCATCGTTGCTTCCGTTCCGGAGTTGACCATTCGAACCATTTCAATCGAAGGGACCGATTTGACGATTAACTCCGCCAGTTTTACTTCCATGCGCGTCGGTGCGCCGAAACTGGTTCCGGATCGGGCGGCNNCGGCGCTCGCTTTTTTTATAAAGAGCGGAGCCCGTCCCACCGCTTTAAAAGCGCGGACCGGTGAGTTGACGCCTCCCGGAAGAATCGTCTGTGCTTTGGTAAAAAGTTTATTCGACTTGACCGTTCGAAGTATTTTTCTTAATAATCGTGGTCTCATCCTTTATTCCTCAAAATAAATTGATCGGCTATATGGTTCTTTAGTTCTTGGTTCGTAGTTCTTAGTTCGTGGTTTTTAGTCTTTTTAACTTCAGCACTAAGCACTACGAACTTCTTTTAGCATTTACTATTCTCGCTGCCTCTTTTGCAAAATAGGTCAATATCAAATCGGCGCCTGCACGTTTGATACTGGTGAGAACTTCCATCATCACACGCTGTTCATCGATCCAGCCGTTTTTCCCTGCCGCTTTGATCATGGAATATTCACCGCTGACATTATATGCGGCGGTAGGCATTCCGAACCGGTCTTTAACCCGGCGAATAACGTCTAAATACGAAAGTGCCGGTTTGACCATGACGATATCGGCTCCTTCCAGTATATCCTGCTCCACTTCACGCAGCGCTTCATTGCTGTTGGCAGGATCCATCTGATGCGAGCGCCGATCTCCGAATTTNNCCCGTCGAACATATCCGAAGGCGCTACCATATCGGCGCCCGCCTGCGCATGGGTCAGAGCTTCTTTGGCAAGTAATTTTATCGATTCATCGTTGAGAATGTCGTTTTCCCTTACAATGCCGCAATGTCCGTGCGACGTATATTCGCAGAGACAGACATCGGTAATTACCAAAAGGCCCGGTACGTTCTTTTTGATAGCACGAATCGCTTCCTGCACTATTCCATATTCGTCGTATGCGCTGCTGCCGGTTTCATCTTTTGTTTCAGGAATACCGAACAGGATCACGGCCGGAATACCGAGAGATTGAACTTCTGCACATTCCCGGATAAGCTGATCGATGGAGAGTTGAAAAACTCCAGGCATGGAACCGATTTCTTTTCGGAAGTTTTTTCCCGGGACGACGAATTGTGGATAAATAAAATCGTTCGTGGAAAGCTCGGTTTCCCTTACCATTGAACGCAGGGTCTCCGTCATCCGGGTCCGGCGCAGACGCCGAATCTGATCCGGGGATGCCGGCTCGCTTAGAGAAGAACTTCTTTCTTCACTCATTATAACTCCTTAAGAGCAGTGAATAGTAAATCGTCAATAGTCAATGGTCATAAACTTCAGCACCGCATCACCGCAGCACCTCATCACCTCATCACCGCAACACGTTACTTATTTTCAACCACGAACTAAGAACGAATAACCGATAAGACATTCATAGAATCTAAATGTACGACTTTTTGCATCGCTTTTTCACATCCCCTTCGATTCTTGTGCTTTATACAGAAATCGGCTAAATATCGCCAGAATTGAGAATTATGAGGGGATTCACCAATGGCTCGTTCTGCGGCATCATAAGCTTCTGCCGGAAGTTCTATGGCATCGTAGCAGGATGAAATGCGGTCAAACATTTTGCCGCGCGCATCGGGGCCGGTAATTCGGAGCAATGAATCCTGAAGCGATGTTATGATATGGAATGTCAGGACTACATGGTTCGTCGCATCGAGCGTGTCGAGGCGTTTTAGATATTCTTTGGATTCCGGCTCGTGGAGCTGATTTCCAAAATGCCATGCCCAGAGAAGGCAGTTAAACGATGAAGAGTCGGTCTGAACGGCTTTCTGCATTAGGTGATACGCCTGAATAGGGCATCCTAATTCCCATAACATCTTTCCTGCGTGATAGAGATCCTCGGCTTTTGTGCCGGCGTCCGGACACATGCCTGCATCGTTGATGATTTGTGCCGCCCGCAAATAAGCGTTCGACGGAGAAATATATGTGTTTGCAGATAACGCATAGATGCGCTGAAGATCGGCAATCGCGGATGTCCAGTCTGCCATCAATGTATGAAGAATAAGTTTTTGATAATAAATTTCGGGTTGATTCGGATACTGCCGGTCAAGCTTTGCAAAAACTTCCAAAGCCTCGGAATATCGTTCCGAAAGCAGCAAATGTCTCCCTTGAGTAAAAAGACCGGCAGCGTTGCCGGATGTCGTAGAATCGGTCTCTTTCTTAGAAGGGACTCCTGATTCTGTCAGCCTGCTATGGAGTGCATAAACCCGCAGCGATCCGATTGTTGTCAACAGTTCGTATCGGAATCGTCCGGATTCGGTCATCGCTGTAAAATATTCGGGAATATTTCCAAAAATGTTCGATGTTATTAAATAATTTGCGTTTTCTTCGCGCAGCAGCGACTCAAACATCGGAAGCGGGACAGCCCGGTTAATTTCTAAAAACTTGATCGTTGGTGCAAAGGGAGCAATATCTTTATACGGGCTTGCAACCACAGACCCTTCCGCGACATGACTTTCAAACCATGCTCCCAGCAGCGACCACGGCGTTGAGAAAAAAGAGACAGCCGCAGAAGAAGAATTCGCAATTTCAAAGGCTGCCGGCGCCCGGCGGTACTGCTGATTTGTGCGTATGATTTCGGCAATGCAGACTATATTCGGAAAGGCAACAAGAATAAATCCGGCCGCGCTTATCCAGCGAGTCCATTGTATCGGAAGATGTGTTCTTTGATACAATTCCCGGAGTCCAAGGAAGACATAAAACAATGCAAGAGGAAAGATCGGAAAAAGAAACCGGACGTCGAGAACAGGGTACAGGAAAACAATGCACAAATATATCAAGAGGAAGAGGAACCGGAACAAACCTTTCCGGCGATCGGAAATAAGTCCGGCTGCAAAGAGCATGGAAAACACCGGAATGATGAAAAACTTACCGCCGGCGACCGCTGAGAATACGATTCTGGAAAAATGGCCGGGGCCGGGGATAATCGTGCCCGGGAACGTATAAGCAATCATACCTCCCAGGTCGGCAAGATGTCTGCTTCCGTTGATTATAATCCGCTGCACCAACTCCGAAATAAACGAAGCGTTAGGAGGCGTTACGAAGTGTTCAAACGTATATTGAATGTTATTAGTCTGAGATGCCGCAGGCATATGCGCTGTGTTATATTGTGTCCAGATAAAATACGGCAAAGCTGCAGCGGCAAAAACAGCGAAAGCTTCCTTGATTTTTCTTGAAAGAAGCAGCGTGAGAAGAACTGCTCCTACAGCTGCTAATCCGATCTCCCGCACAAGCGGAAGAACTGCAATCAAGAGCAGGAAAAGCGATTTCTGCAAGGGAGTGAGCAGGTTGTTCGAACAATGATCGATTAAAATGAGAAGCAGAAAAATAAAAACGAGAAATGAAGTTTCGGAAAGAACTTCCGTTGAGAGAACGAGTGTCAATGGGTTAAACGCAAAAAGAAATGAAAGAAAAAGAGCGCCGTTCCAGCCGAGATGCCTGCGCGACCAGATGAAGAGAAGAAAAACAGCGAGCGAAGCCAATGTCAATGTCGCGATTTTTGCGGCAGTAACCGAAAGCGGAAATAAAAGAAAGACAGGGGAAAGAATAACGGAAAAAAGGGGAGCGTTGACGACATAGGACTCCGCCTCCGGCTGCGTGTTGTCGACAAGACCCAGACCGTGAGCAAAAGCATTTCCCCAGATGATATACCGCGTACTATCGGTATAAATCGAAAGATCGTTCAGGCGCATAAGTCCAAGAATGAAAAAACCGGAAATGATTGCAAGAAGAATAAAATATTTTTTTTGGATATTCATGGCTCTATGAATATATGTCATATTCTTCTTATTTGTTCTCTATGAGAGAAGACTCTTTGCTTTTTCAAACACAGCATCGAATATCGGTTCGGTCAGGCGATTGGTAAAAGTATTTTGCAGGCTTGGATGGAAGGAACCGGGGAGCGTAATGCGATTATTGACGGGAAAGACAACGCCGTGACCGAATTTGGGACTGTTTTTTATTTGCAGAAGTTCGAGTTCCCGATAACTTGCTGCAGGGGTGAGTCCGGCAATCAAGACTTCAGCGCGTATATCGCCGAAACCGGGCAGAGGTTTTCCCCAATAATCGTAATTGATTAGGCGCCGGACTTTTCCCTTGGCGGTTTTTTTGCGCCATGCGGCAAGGCGGGGACAATTGGCGCATGCAAGTATCGATGTCTGAAGCTGTTTGAGTGTAATGTCTAAACGTGCCAATATTTTTTAAGGAATTCTAAAAGTATCCGGTTGAATTCAGTTGTGTCTTCAAGATTGCTTATATGGGCGGAATGGGGCAGGATATGGAATTCCGAACCCCAGACTTTTTTCTGGAGAGCATTCATAACGCCGGGCGGCACAATGAGATCGCGGGCGCCGGCTAAAAAAAGGACGGGAATATTCAGAGAAGAAAACAGCGATGTCGTATCGGTCCTTGCCGCCAGAGCCAGCTGAGTGCCGCATAATCCGAGCAGGGAAGTGCTTTCGATGATGTTTTTAATAAGGATGACCGCTTCGGCATTGTTTGCAAATGTTTCCGGAGAAAATATATGTTTCAGATATTCTTCAGAAAATGCAGGTATTCCGTTGAGCTTGATATTCCGGATTGAATTTGCACGGTTGATTTTGGCTTCGTCGGTATCGGCTTCGCTTTTTGTATTGCATAGGATCAGGCCCTGCACAAGATCCGGTCTGCGTTGAAGCGCTCTTTGGGCTATATAGCCTCCCATGGAGAGCCCGCAAAGAACTGCTTTTGAAATTTGAAGATAATCGAGCAAAGCGATCAGGTCATCGACAAAAAGGTCGATCGTATATTGTCCATCACCCACATCGCTCGCACCCGATCCGCGGATATCGGGAGCAACAGCTCGGACTGAATCGGGCAGAGAATTCAGTTGCGGCTGCCACATGGCACCGCTGAAAGGAAAACCATGAAGAAAAACAAGCGGCAGGCCGTTGGATTGACCATGCTCGATGTAATGTATAAATGTTCCGTTGACGTTGACGATCATATATCTATAAGTGCGTAGTTCTTAGTTCTTGGTTCTTAGTTCGTCGTTCTTGGTTGTAGTTCTGACGTTCTTTTAAATTCATTCCAATCACGTAGGACTGAATATCAACTACGAACTAAGCACCAAGCACTAAGAACTTTTATCCATTCACCATTCACTATTTACCGCTCTTTATTTTCTCTCATTCATCGGAACGTAGTTCCTCTCGCCGCTTCCGATATAAATCTGCCGCGGGCGCGCAATCTTTTGTTCTGTATCGGTAATATGCTCATGCCACTGTGTCAGCCAGCCGATAGTGCGTCCGATTGCAAAAAGCACTGTAAAGAATTCCGTCGGAAAACTCATGGCTTGATAAATCAGTCCTGAATAGAAATCAACGTTCGGATAGAGTTTACGTTTGATAAAATAGTCATCTTCAAGAGCTATCTTTTCCAGGGCAAGAGCCAGATCGAGTTTTGGATTGCTTCCTGTGACTTTAAATACATCATATGCGAGTTTTTTAATCACTTTTGCGCGGGGATCGTAATTTTTATATACGCGATGACCGAATCCCATTAACTTTCCTTTGCCTTCTTTTATATTTTTGATAAAATCCGGGACATTTGCCAGCCGATCGATTTCATCCAGCATTTTGAGTACTTCTTCGTTCGCGCCGCCGTGAAGGGGACCAGATAAGGCTGCAGCCGCACCTGCCGCTGCGGCATACGGATTGGCATGTGAACTGCCTATGCTTCTCATGACATTTGTACTGCAGTTTTGTTCATGATCTGCATGAAGAATAAAGAGAACTGTCATTGCATGCTCGAGAACCGGATTGACATTCGGCTCAGCGGTACCCGTATTGAACATCATATTGAGAAAGTTTTCAGCGTATGTCAGTTTTGTATCCGGATATACGTACGGCATCCCTTTGGAATGACGGTACACCCAGGCTGCGATTGTCGGAACCTGACCCATCAAGCGGTATACCTGCTGCATGCGGATTTCCGGATCATGAATATTCTGCGCTTCGGGGTAAAAAGTGGAAAGAGCTGCAAGAGCGCTGGTAAAAACTCCCATCGGATGAGCTTCCCGGTAAAATCCTTCGATAATCTTTTTTACATTATCATGAACCAGGCTGTGTGTCTTTATGTTCAAACGCCATTTTTCGAGCTGTGCTTTAGTCGGCAGTTCGCCGTAAAAAAGAAGGTATGCGGTTTCGAGGAACGATGTACTGTTTTCGGCAAGCTGTTCGATGGGATATCCTCGGTACCGGAGAATTCCTTTATCGCCGTCGATAAATGTGATCCTGCTCTTTACGGACGAAGTGTTCATGAAGGCCGGATCGTAGGTCATCAAACCGAAGTCATCCTCGCTGACTTTTATTTTACGAAGATCTGTCGCACGTATCGTTTCGTTTTCGACAGGGATTTCGTATTGTTTTCCTGTCCGGTTGTCCGTGATCGTAATCGTATCTGCCATATAAATATCTCCTTGTCGTGCGGCATTTAATATCTTCTCAATGAATAATAAACAAATAAATTTAAAAATCTCTAAAGAATATTAATGAATGATCGTTTATTTATAATAATATTCGCCTGTTTCGGCAAAGCGGCCTAAAGCTCTTGACAATTGCATAAGAAATCTTTAAATATGAACTAAGACAGGCGGGAAAAGGGCGGAAACTGTGGTGCAGCATCTCTTCAATCAAGTAACCGCACAGAACAGCAGCAATGAAAGATAATCAAACCATAGACATTGATGAATCCGTCATTCTGCAGAATAAAACGGGCAGCATTATGAAAAGACTTATTTTAATTTTGGCGCTCATGCAAACAATATCAAGCTATGCACAGGACAATGACTCGATTTCCAGACTGATCATCGGAATGGAAAAGTCGGCTTTAGAAAGATGGAATCACGGCGACCCATCCGGGTTTCTCGAAATATCTGCAAAAGATGTCGTCTATTTCGACCCGATGAGGGATCAGAGATTGGATGGAATTGATCAATTGACCGCGCTGTATGAAAATATCAGGGGAAAAATACGCGCAGAGAAATATGATATGGCTAATCCTAAGATCCAGTCGGTCGATAGTATGGCTGTCCTGACTTATAATTTAATCTCATATTCCGGGGAGTCGCAGCATAGATGGAATTGTACGGAAGTATACCGGCTGGAGAAAGATGGCAAGTGGAAGATTATTCAGACGCATTGGTCGTTTACAAAGCCGAATATGAAGCAATGAAAAGAGCGGTCTATATAAAGGCTTTGAACGATGCAGCAATATAATGTGCGGTCTTTTGCATGGTAAATGGAACTGAGCACTTTATAAACGGCAAAAGAAACCTGTCGCTTAGGTTCATAAAATTAATCATGCAGATCCGATACAGAGAAGACAAAATGGACAATGTGTTGAATGAATGGCCTGAGAGCCTCTAGGAGCTTCATATTTTTTAAGCTGCGCCGGATACTCATTTTCATAAGAGGTAAATACAATATGAATCATCAGAATATCCCTTTTCAAACGATCGATTGGGCGGCGGTTCCCAAAGAAGAACACATGGGAGAGACAGGGAGTGCATTCTGGCAGACCCTCCAATTCCAAGGCTTGAGAATTCGGATCGTTGAGTATTCAAAAGGTTATAGTGCCGACCATTGGTGCTCGAAAGGCCATATTGTCCATTGTCTGGAAGGCGAATTCATCAGCGAACTTCAGGACGGCAAGAAATTCTCCCTGACAAAAGGAATGACGTATGTGGTATCCGATGAATTAAGCGCTCACCGATCAATTTCAAAAACCAGAGTAAAGTTGATGATCATCGACGGGGATTTTTTAAAGCTAAGGACCGAATAAAAAACATACTATCAAATCGGAGGATATTGTTATGTCTTTCTTTTCCTATTTCGATTTAAATAGACAATCAATTTTTGCAAAAGCATCTCATGATGCAGAGATCACCGAATTGATGCAAGTAATAAAGGACAACGTGCATGACTCTGATTGGATCGAAATTAAAAAAAAGTCGGAAGCTGCAAATGATGAACACTCCATGTCTCTTTGGGAACAAATAACGATTTATTTGGGAATTGTTGTCGGTGTTTTTTTCAGCTCTGCGGCCGCGCAAATGAAATCGGGTGCATCTCTCAATATGAATATCTCTGTTCCAAGCATATTGTTGTCTCTGGTTATCGCCTTTGTTATTCTGCCTGTCGCGTATGAGAAGCTCAATGTCAATCCGGCGTCTCCTCTTTTGATCCGGATTGGATTGGCAGTGCAGCACGGTGTGTTTTGGCAGGTGCTCTTCGGATCTATAGGAAACATGATCGGCTAAAAATTCTTGCTTATCATTCTATCGTCTGCCGTTTTGCAAAGAGTCGCGCATCATATAAAGGGAGCGTTCCGATGCGCGGTATAACCTTTCCGCCTTGCAAATGACTGCCATCAATAAAGATTGGCGCCGGCGCCTTGTATTGCCGATCTCCAGTCCGATCCTGACCATTCTACCACCTTGCGAAGGTCTCCACCTTGCGAAGGGTCGCGTAGCATAAAAAGGATACGCACTGATGCGCGTTACATTCTTATTCTCCGGTCTTATTCTCCGGTCCCTTCGCAGGGTTGAATTCCGAGTATTATTTTGAGACATTGTGCATATTCAAAGAGCCTTGAATTGCGCGGGAAGTCTCTTCAGCAGATGTCGGGAAAACCGATTATAAGATTTGTAAAAGAGCAGCCGAATCATTACGAATAAAGACCATGGAACCGAATCAAGAAATAAAGGATTTTTTAGAGGATCTGAAGCGTTTTACCGGACGCGATTTGCATTTCGCCCGCGAACTTGGAATCCTTATGGAGGCTGTGAGACAAACCGGCATGATCGGGGATTTTGACGATATTCTGTTCCGGAGCAAGTTCACAGTCAAAACCATAGAATTAATCAAACGGATCGGACCAAATGCCGAAGGCGCGGTGAAGCTCGAAACCGAGTTTAAGGCGGCGATTCAGGATATCGCTGTTTCGATAAAAAAAATAACAGCGCGTTTGCCGGAACGTGAGGCGGAAATTTATAACAATACTTTTTTCACTGCGCAAGAAGGATCGCTCGGCACGTTCATCGATTTGCTTGCCGATTTTACAGCAATTAAAAATTGGACATTAGACGGCAGGCTGCTGCCTTTCGGAGATGAACTGCTGCCTTCCGATAAAAGAAAAAAAGACATTGAAAAATTGAAAGAACAAGCAGAAGGATTGAAGCATATTGAGCGCAGTTCGATATTGATAACATTCTTGTTCATTATGTTCCTGCTGATAGATCCGCCGGCAACGTCCGTCGCATGGATTTTTATCTTCGGAATTTTGCTTTCTCTTTCCTATATTTTTATGCAGAGCCGCCTGCTAAAACGCAATTCATTATCCATAGAGCGCAAAAGAAAATGAAAATATCCGCCGTTCGCAAGACAGCATTCTTCCTTTTAATTACAATTTGCACTGCATTTGCCTGGACTCCGAAAGTCAAACCGGGCATCGATGTGCTGCGGGATCACAATTTCGACGTTCTTCAGGGAAAACGCGTCGGATTGATTACGAATGCGACAGGCATTACGGCAGATCTGCAAAGCACAATCGACGTTCTCTTTTCTGCGCCGGATGTGAAATTGGTGGCGCTCTTTAGTCCCGAACACGGCATCCGCGGCGATGTCGATGCAGGCAAGGCCATGGAAATGTACATCGACCAGCGAACAGGATTGCCGGTCTATTCTCTCTATGGAAAAACACGGAAACCGACGCGGGAAATGCTGCAGGGAATCGATGTGCTTGTCTACGATATCCAGGATATCGGCGTACGATCGTATACTTTTATTTCCACGATGGGACTGGCAATGGAAGCGGCGGCGGAGAATAAAATTCAGTTCGTCGTTCTCGACCGCCCTGATCCCTTGACTGGAGACAGGGTGGAAGGGACGATGATAGATCAGCAATATAAATCATTCGTCAGCGCCTATTCGATTCCCTATGTCTACGGCATGACGGCGGGTGAACTTGCAGAAATGATCAACGGCGAACATTGGCTTAACAGTTCCGGAATATGCAACCTGACCGTCATTCCGATGCAGGGATGGAAACGCTCCATGTGGTGGGATGAAACCGGATTGGTTTGGGTTCCGACATCTCCTCATATTCCTCATTCGTTCACTCCGATGTTTTATGTCTTGACCGGCCTTCTGGGGGAACTCGGAACAGCCAATCAGGGAATCGGCTACACGCTTCCCTTCGAATTAGTCGGCGCCCCGTGGATGGACGGTTATATCCTTGCGCGGTATCTCAATAGTCTCAATATGCCCGGTGTTGAATTCCGGACTATTTCCTATATTCCGTTCTATAAGGATACAACCGGAATTCGCTACCGGGGCGTTCAGATTCATGTGGTCGACAGGGACAGGATGAACATGATTCAGGTGCAAATGAATATTCTGGATGCTCTTCTCCAGTTGTTTCCGGAATACAATATTTTTTCGCGTGCCAAACCCGACCGCCTGCTGGCGTTCGATAAAGTGGTCGGGTCGGATGATATTCGGCGGCATCTTCAGAGCGGCGTGGGTGTGCAGGAAATCCTGCGGCAGTTAGATCTGCAAGTTAAAGAATTCAAAAAGAGCCGTTCCAGGTATCTTCTATACTAATGATACATGACGGATCCTGTTCGTGCCGGAAAAATGAGCGTTGCATTTCAGCGATTGCTTTTTTATCTTAAGTAAACCACTATGTACGTATTGAATTTATTATTGTTTAATCGAGATGGAGAAAAAAACTGCGGGTCAATACGACCGTAACGCAAGACCGTTGAGCGCAGAAAAAAAACTCAAGGTTGAAAAGTCTCCTCTCGCATCATTCCTCTCTTTTTTCTTCAAGACTATTAACTGTATCGGATCGATTCAGGCCGGTATGAAAGGTATGGCATGGTTCTTTCCATTTTAAAAATACTATACCTGATGCCGGTATCGGTCATTTTATCGACCATAGCATTTTGCAGCATTCCATTCGACACCGGGGGGGATGTATACCGCTGGACTTCCGTAGTGTGGTCGAAAATTATTTTACGGACATTCGGCATCAGCGTTCACGTATCCGGTCTGGAATACATCGACTTGTCGAAAAATTATGTCTATGTTACCAACCATGCGAGCATGTTCGATATTCCGGCTGTTCTGGCATCGATCCCGAATAAGATAAACATTGTTTTTAAGAAAGAATTATCGATGGTTCCCATCTGGGGCTGGGCGCTCCGGTACGGACATTTTATTATGATTGACCGCTCCAACCCGCGCGCAGCGATGCAGAGCATCGATCGTGCGGCTGAGACTATCAGGAAGGGAAAGTCAGTCCTTCTCTTTGCAGAAGGGACCAGGACTATGGACGGCAGGTTGCAGCCTTTTAAACGCGGCGCGTTTTCCATTGCCGTAAAAGCAGGAGCCCCGGTTGTTCCGGTGACGATCAATAACACTTTTAAAATTATGCCGAAAGGATCGCTGAATATCCAGGCAACCGATATTTCCCTGATTCTGGAAAAACCGATTTCCACCGAACATATTACCGATAAATCCGGAGAACAACTTTTAATGGCAGCAGTTCAAGGGGCTATAGAAAATAATTATATCGATCAATCGCAAGGATAACCATGCCTGTTACCATACATGAAGTAGAACATATTGCGCAATTAGCGCATCTGGAATTTTCTTCCGAAGAAAAAAAGAAACTTATGCAGGAGATGAATCAGATTCTTGGGTATATGGAACAGCTCAATAAACTCGACACGGATGCCGTAGAGCCTCTTTCCCATGTCATTGAACTGAAGAATGTATTCCGTGCAGATGTCGTAGAGCCGGGTCTGCAGACCGGGGATGCTTTGAAGAATGCCCCATCGAAAACGGATGAATTCTTTAAAGTACCGAAAGTTATCGGAGAAAAAGAATAATGGCTGTCAAACCGGTTGTTATAGGAGTCATTCCCTCACGGTATGCATCGCAGCGTTTGCCGGCGAAGCCGCTTGTAGATTTGCTCGGAAAAACGATGATTCAGCGGGTTTACGAACAGGTTAAAAAATCTTCCCTGCTGGACAGAATCCTCGTTGCAACGGATGACGAACGCATCGCGAATGTTGTCCGCGGTTTTGGCGGCGAAGCCGTGCTGACGTCGCCGGTTATCAAGAGCGGAAGCGATCGTGTTGCAGCGGCGGCCGATCAGGTCGGAGGCGATATTATTGTGAACGTGCAGGGAGACGAGCCGTTGATTGACCCGCACATGATCGATCATGCAGTACAGCTTCTTTTGAACGATCCTTCTGTCCTGATGGGAACATTGGCAAAACAGATCCATCTCGCAGAAGAACTCCTGAATCCCGGGGTTGTAAAAGTAATTCTCGATCGCAATATGAATGCGCTCTATTTTTCCCGCGCTGTCATTCCGTTTGTCCGGGATCAAAAAGACGTTTCACGATGGCTGGAGTCTCACACATTCTTCAAACATATTGGTCTGTATGTCTATCGAAGAGAATTTCTTGCGGCATACTCGCATTTACCGGAAGGCGTATTGGAGCGTGCGGAGAATCTTGAGCAATTGCGGGTTTTAGAAAACGGATACCGGATAAAAGTCGGCATCACGGAATATGACAGCATTCCGATCGACACAAAAGACGATGTAGCGCGTGTTCTCGCCCTGCTGCAGTCTAACACCTGAAAAAGATAAGGAAGATCGATGGCTAAGAATAACGTTAAATTTATTTTCGTAACCGGCGGGGTCGTCTCATCGCTCGGCAAGGGAATCTCGGCTTCTTCCCTCGGTTTGCTTCTTAAATCGCGCGGGCTTCGCGTGACGATTATGAAATGCGATCCGTATATCAATGTCGATCCCGGAACGATGAATCCGTTCCAGCACGGCGAGGTCTACGTAACGGAAGACGGTGCGGAAACCGATCTGGATCTCGGACATTACGAGCGTTTTCTGAACGAGAACATGAGCCGGTCGAATAGTACGACGACGGGTCAGGTCTATTATGAAGTGATCTCGCGGGAACGCCGCGGCGATTACCTCGGCGCCACCGTCCAGGTCATCCCCCAC
>PMML01000076.1 GCA_003162695.1 Ignavibacteriota bacterium
AACGGCTTTTAAAGCCAGGAGAACAGAGATGGGTAGAATACAAAGTTGTAACTCGCTGATGATCCCGGAATCTGTTCGAGATGAGGGTTCATATCGGAAATAGATTACCCGCGGCTTCCGATCAATGATTTCAATGTGTTCCTGAAGTTTTGCATAATGTATATTTTTAAGGCGATTTTACAAAAATGATGTTCTTAAGCTGCTTTATGCGAAATGGTGCTTCATAAAATTTGCTTCCGCAATGGAGGTTGCTTATATTATTTATTGAAATTCACTACTATCCGGGCATCCGGTTTTTTACCGGCACTTCAAAAATGCTCAAACGAAGTAAATTCGCCGGTGATGATGGGCAGGAAAATACCTCACACGATGAGGCGGCAGGTTTGATCTCGGAAGCGCCTGCACTAAACAATGTTCTTTTATCCTTTAATACCTATCCGGCGAGATAGGAAAGGAATCGATTAAAATGTTTGGCGAAGATTTTTTAGCCCCTTTTCTCTCGTTATGGAAAAGGGGCTTTTTTTGTATCCGGAGGAAACATGAAGACACAAATACTTGATGCCAGCGCTCTGCGCCGTACTCTCAACAGGCTCGCACACGAGCTGGTCGAAAGAAATCGCGATCTTGATTTGCTGGTTCTCGTTGGTATTCGGACAAGAGGCGAATTTCTCGCACATCGCATAGCAAAACTTATCCAATCTATTGAAGGCAAAGATATCCCCGTCGGGGTTCTCGACATTACGCTTTATCGGGATGATCTTCACGGACGTCTCGATCAACCGCTTCTGAAAAGCACCGAAATTCTTTTCGACATTACCGGCAAGACGGTCGTATTGGTCGATGATGTTCTCTATACGGGGAGAACGATACGTTCCGCACTCAATGCGTTGATGGACATAGGCCGGCCGGCAATGATCGAACTGATGGTGCTCGCAGATCGCGGCCATCGGGAACTTCCGATTAAAGCCGATTTTGTCGGGAAAAATATTCCGACATCGAAAACGCAGGAGGTTATGGTGATGTTGTCTGAAAAAGATAATGACGATGCAATTTACCTTATTCATGAGAATGATGATGAAAAGGAGGAACTTCAATGAAACTGCAAAGCCGGCATCTCCTCGGATTGGAAGGAGTAAGTAAGGAGGATATTAACCTGATCCTGGATACAGCGGAATCGTTTAAAGAAGTTCTGGGACGTCCGATAAAGAAAGTTCCGCCGCTTCAGGGAAAAACGATCGTGAATTTATTTTTTGAAAATTCAACGCGTACTCGAATCTCATTTGAACTGGCGGAGCGACGGCTTTCAGCCGATGTCGTTAACTTTGCTGCAGGAGGAAGCAGTGTATCGAAAGGAGAGACCTTAAAAGATACGGCCCGTAATATCGAAGCAATGAAAATCGATATGGTCGTCATCCGGCATTCATCGACCGGTGCACCGCATTTTCTGAGCCGGGTCGTACAGGCAAACGTCGTAAATGCGGGAGACGGTCAGCATGAACATCCCACTCAAGCGCTTCTGGATATGATGACCCTGCGGGAGAAATACGGCACGCTTGAGGGTTTGCGCGTCTGCATCGTAGGAGATATTCTGCACAGCCGGGTAGCCCGGTCGAATATTTTCGGATTGAAAACGATGGGTGCGGAAGTCTCTGTATGCGGACCCGAAACGCTCATGCCTCGCTGTATTGAAGAAATGGGTGTTAAAGTATACAATAAGCTGGAAGAGATTATTCCGCACGTCGACGCGCTGAATGTTCTCCGGATTCAATTGGAACGCCAAAAAAACGGACTCTTTCCTTCGCTCCGCGAATATCACCGGTACTTCGGCGTAACAAAAGAAAAAGTTGATCGGGCGCCGAAACCGATTACCATTATGCACCCGGGACCCATCAACCGCGATGTCGAGCTTTCAGCGGATCTTGCGGATGGCGAGCATTCGGTTATTCTTGAGCAGGTGACGAACGGCGAAGCTGTCCGTATGTCGGTCCTGTATTTACTCGGAACTTCGAATTAAGGAGATGAATATGAGATTACATTTAAAATCAGGCCGTCTTATCGACCCGAATACCGGTAAAGATGAAGTTATGGATCTGCTGATCAGCGACGGGATCATCGAGCGCATTGGAAAAAATTTAGCATCGCCGAGAAATTACAATGTGATGGACCTGAAAAATAAAGTCGTTACACCGGGATTTATTGATATCCATGTCCATTTGCGCGAACCCGGATTCGAGCATAAAGAAACCATCGCGACCGGATGTGCATCTGCTGCAGCGGGAGGATTTACATCGGTGTGCTGTATGCCGAATACGAATCCGGCTATCGATGACGAGTCCGTTGTACGCTATGTACGGGAGAGCGGGAAAAGAGTAACAGGAGGTCTTGTCGATGTGTACCCGATTGCGGCTGCGACCAAAGGGCGGAAAGGGGAGGAACTGGCTCCTATCGCCGAACTTGCGCAAGCAGGGGCGGTAGCGTTCTCGGATGACGGAGCCCCGATAGCAAGTGCAGAAATGATGCGGCGCATTCTTGAATATTCTTCGATGTTCGGACTTGCTGTTATTCAGCATGCAGAGGAACCGACACTGACAAAAGGCGGTGCGATGAACGAAGGTTTTCAGTCGACCCGGCTCGGTATGCCCGCAATTCCGCCGATTGCAGAAGAACTGATGGTAGCACGGGATATCATTCTTCTCCGTTATATTCCGAAAGCAAAGTATCATGTCGCACATATCAGCACTGCTCAAACGATTGAACTTGTGCGAAGAGGAAAAAAAGAAAAACTGAATATCACTTCCGAAGCGGCGCCGCATCATTTTACATTGACCGATGAAGCAGTTGAAGGTTTTGATACGAATACAAAAATGAATCCGCCGTTGAGATCAAGGGATGATGTAGAAGCCGTAAAACAGGGACTCAAAGACGGCACGATCGACGCTATCGCAACGGATCATGCACCTCATACGATCGATGAAAAAGAAGTCGAATATACGTCGGCTCCATTCGGCATCGTCGGATTGGAAACGGCGTTCGGTTTGTCTTTGACGGAACTGGTAGAAAAAAAATACATCACTTTATATCAGCTCATCGAAAAATTCACGTCCAGCCCGCGGCGAATTGTCAGACTGCCGCAGATTATTATAGAAGAAGGGGCGGGAGCGAACCTCACGCTTCTTGATCCCGAGAAGCAATGGACCGTCGATGTTAAAGCATTTCTATCAAAATCGAAAAATTCTCCGTTCCATGGCCGGCGCCTGAGAGGAAAAGCTCTGGGGATTATTAACGGCACTCAGACTTTTTTCTGCGAATAGATCAATCACTGCGTCAAAGAGAAGAAGTCCCTGCGTGCCGTATTTGAATGCCCACAATGATTTCTAGGCTATGGGAATTATAACGAAATGGTAACTACTCAGCGTGATAATGAAAGATCATAAATCCCCCTGCAAAAAGCGCTTCCCCCTTTTGTTAAAAAGAGCCGGAGGCCTGAAAATGAATCACATCTATGTGATACTATCTTCAGGGGGATTGAAAACTGAGCAAAAAACAATTGTTTCAGAATAAGCTGAGTAGTAACACAAAATGCCAAACGATTGCATTGATTTTTTCAATGATTAGAGATACTATTGATCATATGATGCGATGGATATTTTTTATATTGATCATCAGTATAGCAACCGAAGTTTTTGCGCAGCCCCAGAGCGGTTTATCCCAAAAACCCAGGCAGCCTGAACAAATACAGAAAAAAGCCGAGTCAATGGCAAATCCCGAAGCTGAAGCTTTGTTTAAGATTATAGAAAATGGAATTCAGCACGGTTCAGTCTCTGAATTCTCGCGGTTTTTTGGAAGCATCGTCTATGTAACACTTTTATCACATGAAAGTGATTATTTCTCGCCCAATCAAGCAGAAGGAATTTTGTCAAATTATTTTTCGACTCATAAATCCGCATCATTTTCATTCTCACGCGTTAAAAGCCATGTTCGTTCTCCCTATGCCACCGGCCGTTATGTGTTTATCGAAAAAGGCAAACAGGAGTCCGTTCAGATCTATGTTCTCTTGAACCTGCACGAGAACAAATGGATTATCACGCAATTCAATATTTATTAACTGTTCTTCAATGCAATTGAACAACCGGAAATTGTCCCGTTTCATCCTACTCGGATTGAGCCTCTGCATCGTTCTTTTTTCTTTTCTCCAGTTTTTTAAATGGCGACAGGTGAGGGAAATCGAGATTCAGTGGCACCGTATGCAGGAGGAATGGAGACAAAATGCAAGTGCCGTAACGGAATATGAGTTTGGAAAAATTACGGATGAACTGCTTGCCTTCGCTTCTCACGCCGCCGAAGATCTAAAGTATTCACAACGAAGTAATCCGAAACTGCCGATTTCATCGGCTTTTTCCCGCATTCTGCAAGGTGTAGCCGAACAGGATTTTACCTTAGAATTGGTTGATTCCACAGGACACATTCAAGCATGGGCGGGAAGAAGTGTTCGGATGCAGTATCCCTCATCCGGACACAATGGGATTTCCGATTCCATTTTACTGCTGACGGAAACAAGACATTGCAGTTACCTCACAGCCGGCATTCCATTTATCCATAGATTGCTTTTTTTGTATGTCAGCAAACCGATAGAGTCCCATGACCCTCTGAAGCCGGAAGATATTCAGACTGGATTCAGCCGGCTCTGCTCTCAAAAGCTCAATAGTCAGGTTGAATTGATTATTCCCGATTCATCCGTACAACAAAATCAAGCCGGAGATTCTTCTTTTGTTTTGAAAGATTTTAATAATAAGGAGATAGGTTCTCTCCAAATTCAGCCGCAGATAAAAGATGCAAGAATCGCTGCTCTGAAATTGATCTTCGATCGCTGGAGCACTGCGCTGCTCGCGCTGACAATTCTGCTGTCGGGGATTTACCTTCTCATCAAGTGCCGTCGTATGAACCTGCAATGGATATCGCTTTCTTTAAGCATTGTCATCCTGTGGGGAATACGTTTCGGATGGCTGCTCATTGATTTCCCCCGTTCAATTTATAGCGGGATGCTTTTCGATCCTTCTCTTTATGCCTCTTCATTCGGCTTCGGTCTGACGGCGACTCTTGGGGATTTAGTACTCAGCACCTTTACGATCCTGTATTCTTCATTGCTGGCACTGAGAACATACCTTCAATATAAGCGGAATGAAAAAGCGAAACCTGAACCGAAATCGATCCTGACATTAATCTTGGTAGCAGCAGCAATTTTAATGCCGTTTGTTCTTCTCGGTATGCTGAGAGCCTATGGCGCTGCTCTTCACAGCTTTTTCTTCGATTCGACAATTCGGTTTTATGACCCCGCAAATATTATACCTGATGTTCCTGCAGTTCTGCTGCAATTCTCCATCCTTTGCATCTCCACGGCCGCTATAATCGCCGCATGTCTTTGTACAGATGTCGTACGACGGTTCTGGCAATCGAAAAGGATGTTTCATCTTGCGAATCCATGGATTGTCATTGTCGTCCATTATGCCCTGTGCACTGCAATATTTTATCATCTTGATGAAAATCCGCAGGTACCATTCTATTCTCTCGGCATTCTGCTCTTCGCAGCATATTTTCTGCAGGTCTGGGTTGTTGAAAGGATGAGGCTTCAAGTTCTATCGCTTTTTACTTTTGCAGCTCTTTGGCTTATGATCTGCTCATTTTTGCTGTCAATGCCTGCTATCCGCATGCAGGGCATCGCAAAAGCGAAAAAAAACGTCGAATTAATTGCATCGGAGGTTGCCCGTCCCGCAGACGAATGGATGTCGTATATGATTCAAGAAGGATTGCGCAGCGCAAGTCAGGGACTTCAGGAAAAAAGATTAGATGCGGGCATTTCTAACGCAAAGGAGGATAATCTCGCATTTCGGTTCTGGATGCAAATGCCGTTGAGCAAGCGCGGTTATAATTCTGCCGTCGTACTCTATGATCCGGCGGGGAATGAGATGGATAGGTTCGTTGTAGGATTGAACAGCTACGAACAGCGCGAAATCTTGGCGAAAGTTTTTCAAGGAGAGGAAGAGACGGTGAGCAATGTGCAGCCTTCGCTTTCGTTGAATGTGCCTATACTGTACGGTGCATGGACGGTACTCCGCAATAATCAAGATTCCGTGGCAGGGAGTATGGCGGTCGTAATGTCTGCCAGCCGGGAAGTGCAATTGGGATATAATGAGACCGGCCTTCTGACTGTACCTTCTTCGACATATGGAGAATTAAGTTACAGGAACTATGCCGTATCGGAATATAGAAACGGAAAGCTTTCCTCCACAACAGCGCGGGAATTTACCGTTCCTGAATTTCTAACGCCGGATGTTTCGGCCAATTTTGATTCAACATCTCAATATTATTGGCAGAAACAGGATCTCGATGGCAATGTCTTTCATACGGTCTATACAAGAGATTTACGCGAACCGGAGCGCATCGTTGCAATACATCTTGCACCGCTCGATATCCGATTATCCGTTTTTAATTATCTTGAAACAGGATTTTCCCTTTACGTGCTTATCTTCTTTACTTTTGCAGCCGGTGTTTTAAAACGCCGTCAGTGGAAAAAATTGATTTTCAGTTTCAGATTTCGGCTCTTTGTCGGGTTTACAGCAATTTCTCTGCTTCCGCTTATATTTCTCGGATATTATAATCGAAAATTTGCGTCTGAGATATCAGATCAAGGGACTTCTGAGCTCTTGCAGCGCGAAATTTCCACGCTGGAACAACGGTTTTCCTCATATGTCGAGAATGAAAACGATTTTGTCAGCGGTGTCAACGATGATTTTTGTGAAGCTTTGTCCGCCGAATACGGAATTGACATTTCGGTTTATTACGGTTCCGAGCTTCAGGCAAGCAGCCGCTCGGAGTTGTATCGCGCGGGATTGCTCGATCGGCGGCTGGATGGAACTGTTTTCGAGGAAACGACCAGTAAGCCGAATACGGTAGTATACCGAACGGAGAGAATGGGTCTGATGACCTATACGGTTGCATCCAAAGCATTCAAGATCGGCGCCAAGGTTGTGGGCGTCCTGTCTGTGCCTGCGCTGAGCCGGCAGCACATCCTTGATATGGAAATAGCTCAGCGAAACGCATTTATATTCGGCACATCTCTGTTGGCGTTCTGCATTATGATTGGAGCTGCGGGCTTTCTAGCCCATCGTATGACGCGGCCGCTGCTGGAATTGGACCGTGCCGCTCATCAGGTCGGCAAAGGCGACCTGAATATATCCATCGCTTCAAAGTCGCATGATGAATTGGGAAACCTGATTCGTTCGTTTAATGAGATGACCCGGGAACTTCAGGAAAATAGAAAAAATTTAAGTAAAGCCGAGCGTGAACGTGCATGGCGTGAAATGGCAAAACAAGTAGCTCATGAAATTCGCAATCCGATTACACCGATGAAGCTGTCAATCCAGCATTTACAGCAGTTATTCAAAGACAAAGCCCCTCTTCGCGAGGACGTTATGCAGAGTGTGATGAAATCGCTGATGGATCAAATCGATGCGCTTTCACGGATTGCAGCGGAATTCTCAAACTTTGCAAAGATGCCGGAGGCTCGTTATGAACGATTCGATCTTAAAAATGTAATCTCTGCCACGGTGTTCCTATTTTCGCAAATACAGGACATCCGGTTTCATGTTGTGATGCCCGATGTTCCGATGTTTTTAGTCGCCGATAAGGATCAAATGCAGCGTGTCATTGTTAATATCCTTCGGAATGCCGTACAGGCGATGACGAGCGGAGGAACGGTCGATATTGTTTTGACCGAACAATCGAAAAGCTACAACGTCAGAATCCATGATACCGGTCCCGGTATTGCGCCGGAACTCATCCAAAAAATCTTCGAGCCCAATTTTTCCACCAAAACAGAGGGAATGGGCCTGGGGCTGGCGATCGTGCGAAAAATCATAGAGGATTACGGCGGTGTAATCCATTGTGAAAGTATCGTCGGACAGGGAACAACGTTTGAAATCAATTTGCCGCAGTAATGCAAAAATTTATTATGATACTTAAGCCGAAAATATTTTCTGTTTTTTCCGAAATCAAAGCAGGAATGAGCACGCGCCTGGGAGGCGTAAGCCGGGAACCGTACGGCATGAATTGCAGCTTTCGTGTCGGCGATGCGGAAACAGATGTCGCCGAAAATCGAAAAACATTTTTTGCTAATCTTGACATTCCGCCCGGTCGAATTGCCTCTCCCCGGCAGGAACATACGGATATAGTAAAATGTGTCGATGCACCGGGGGAGTTCACGCATTGCGATGCATTAATAACCGGCGTACCAAATCTTTTTCTCTCCATCATGGTTGCAGATTGTCTGCCGGTACTCCTCTATGACCCTCAAAAAAAAATTAGTGCGGCGGTTCATGCGGGCTGGAGAGGTGTCGCCTCCGGCATTGTGCAGAAGACGCTTCGGTGCATGAATGAAGAATGGCATTCACTGCCTTCAGCGATTCATGCCTTCGTTGGTCCGTCGGCTGGAGAGTGTTGTTACGAAATTGGCCAGGAAACGGCAAATCACTTTAAAGAAAGTGTTTTGAAGGAAAGAAATAGAAGGTTATATTTAAATCTTAGAGAAGGAGTCCGGCTTCAACTGCTGGATGAAGGAATTCGGCCGGTGAACATAGAAATGCGGCTTGAATGCACCATTTGTAATACAATGTTCCACTCATATCGCCGCGATGGAAACAGATCCGGACGAATGATTGCTGTCATTGGAAGGACAAATTAATTATGTGCGGAATCGTTGGATATGTAGGGAAACAATCGGCATTGCCTATTCTTCTTGAAGGTCTCAAAAGAATGGAATACCGCGGATATGATTCGGCTGGTATTGCCGTCCTCAATCACGGCACTCTGTTCATAAAGAAGAATGTTGGAAAAGTTACCGCACTGGAAACCTCGCTGAAAGGTGCGGATACAAGTGCGAACATCGGTATAGGACATACACGCTGGGCAACACATGGAGTCCCCAATGAAATAAACGCACACCCGCACGTTGACTGCAATTCCAAGATCGCTCTTATTCACAACGGGGTCATAGAGAATTTTACCTCTTTGCGTACAATGCTTGAATCTCAAGGGCATAAATTTCGTTCGGATACGGATACGGAAGTACTGGTTCATTTGATTGAAGAATTCTATAAAACATCGTACGATATGGAATTTGCTCTCAAACGTGCCCTGAGCAAGGTAAGCGGTACATACGGGATCATTGTCCTCAGTGAATACGAGCCGGAAAAACTTTTTGTCGCAAGAAAAGGAAGTCCGCTGGTTATAGGATACGGCGAAAACGAAATGCTGGCTGCATCGGATGCTTCTGCTCTCGTGCAGCATACACGGAAGGTCAATTACCTGGAAGACGGAGAAATAGCTATTTTGACATCCTCTTCCGCGGTCATTAAAACTCTCGATGATGTCGAAGTCGAGCGTGATGCGGAAGAACTTACATTCGATCTGGAGGAAATTGAAAAGGGCGGATTCGCCCATTTCATGCTAAAGGAAATTTACGAGCAGCCGGTTACTATCGAGGATTCCATGCGAGGCAGACTGCTGGAGGATCAAGGCACATCCGTACTCGGCGGACTGAGTCATGTCATTGACAAGCTTGTTCATGCACCGCGGATTGTTTTTGCAGCATGCGGGACATCCTGGCATGCGGCTCTTGTTGGGGAATATATGTTCGAACAATATGCCCATATTCCTGTCGAAGTAGAATATGCTTCCGAATTTCGATACCGTAATCCTATTTTGAATAAAGATGATGTGGTCATCGTCATCAGTCAAAGCGGTGAAACTGCCGATACGTTGGCTGCGCTTCGAGAAGCAAAGTCCCGGGGAATTACAGTCCTCGGTATCTGCAATGTTGTCGGAAGCTCAATTGCTCGTGAAAGCGATGCCGGCGTCTATATCCACGCCGGTCCTGAAATCGGCGTTGCATCGACAAAAGCATTTACGTCGCAACTGACCGTTCTAGCGCTGGTGACGCTTCTGTTGGCGCGAAAAAAAGGAATGCCGGAAGAAGCGGGAAAAGAAATTGTGCATGAATTAAAGTTGCTGCCGGAAAAGGTCAGGTCGATCTTCAACGATACGAAACAAATCGATCTTATTGCGAACGAATTTAAGGAAATGCGAAATTTTCTCTATCTCGGCCGCGGCTACAATTTCCCGGTTGCACTGGAAGGTGCGCTGAAGTTAAAAGAAATATCGTATATCCATGCAGAAGGATACCCTGCAGCAGAAATGAAGCACGGCCCTATAGCGCTGATCGATAAGAATATGCCTGTTGTATTTATCGCACCGCGGGACGGTTCCTATGAAAAAGTTATGAGCAACATCCAGGAAGTAAAAGCGCGAAGAGGGCGTGTGATTGCAATCGTCAATGAAGACGAATCGGAAATGGATCAGCTTGCCGATTATCGGATTATTGTCCCTAAAACATTGGACATGCTCGCGCCGATTCTCACGGTTATTCCGCTCCAACTTCTGGCATATCGCATCGCCGTATTCCGGGGCTGCAATGTCGATCAGCCGCGCAATCTTGCAAAAAGCGTAACGGTAGAATAGGAAGATGCAATAGTTATATTTATCTGCAAGGAGATGTAAGCAAATGAAAACAGATACACGAGCGCGACATAACGAATGGGCATTGATTCTCGGCGCATCGAGCGGTTTCGGAGGAGCGACTGCAATCGAATTGGCCAGAATAGGCTATAATATTTTCGGCATCCATCTGGATCGACAGGCAACGATGCCTCTGGTTCAAGAAATTATAAAAGAAATTAAGCATACCGGAGCAAAGTCTGTTTTTTACAATATCAATGCGGCCGATGCCATCAAGCAGTCGGAAACACTTGATGATATACAGGAACAATTTGCCCGGGATCCCGGATCGACGATCAAAGTGCTTCTTCATTCGCTTGCCTTCGGATCTCTCAAGCCGTTTATTGCGAAAAAATCCGAAGACGCTCTGACTCAGGCTCAAATGGAAATGACGCTTGATGTTATGGCTCACAGTATTGTATACTGGACACAGGGTTTGGTAGTGCGGGGTCTTATGAAACGGGGAGGAAGAATTTTCGGAATGACCAGCTCCGGTGGGCACAGCGCGATTCCGAGTTATGGAGCGGTCTCTGCAGCAAAAGCAAGTCTTGAGTCTCACATCCGGCAGCTTGCAATGGAACTGGGACCATATGGAATAACTGCAAATGCAATTATGGCCGGAGTTACAGATACACCGGCACTTCGCAAGATTCCCGGAAATGTCGGCATGATTGATATAGCACGCCATAAGAATCCAGGCGGACGTCTTACAACGCCTGAAGACATTGCAAAAGTCATCGGACTTCTGGCCCAGGACGGTGCACAATGGGTTTCCGGAAATGTCATCGGTGTAGACGGTGCGGAAGATATAGTCGGCTATATCGGTCAAAGGAAGTCATAATACACATCGTTGAAAACCTTTATTTAAGAGCAGGAATAATCTATGGATAATTTTGTCCTCAATGAAGAACAAAAAATGCTGCGCGATATGGTCCGCGATTTCACGAATTCGGAAATTAAACCTCTTGCGCATAAAATCGATGAAGAAGAAAAAATTCCGCGCGAGCTTATTCAGAAACTCGGCGAGCTCGGATTGATGGGAACTTCGTTCCCGGCGGAATATGGCGGGGGAGGATTCGGTGAGACTGGATATTGCATCATGCAGGAAGAAATCGGGCGCGGTTGTCTTGCGACAGCTACATTTATGGGTGCACATCAATCCATCGGGGCAAATGCAATCTATCTCGGCGGCTCCGAAGAATTGAAAAAAAAATATCTCGTACCTTTGGCGGAAGGCAAGATGATCGGCGGTTTTGCACTGACAGAGGCGCTCGCAGGATCGGATTCTTTCAATTTACGGACGCGGGCAAAGCGCGACGGAAGCGATTGGGTCATCAATGGCGAAAAATTATGGATAACGAACGGCGGAATAGCCGATGTTCTTTCGGTCTTTGCGAGGACAGAACGGGGAATTACAGGTTTCGTTGTGGAAACAAAAACGAAAGGATTTACAGCCGGTCCGCCGGAGCATAAAATGGGAATTCGCGGCAGTATGACAAATGCAATTACGCTGGACAATGTACGTGTTCCGAATGAAAATGTTATAGGTGAAGATGGACGCGGATTTCTTGTTGCAATGAAAACTCTCGATGCAGGAAGACTCGGTCTTGGCGCTGCATGTCTTGGCGGAGCTAAAGAATTATTGGAACTTTCGGCCAAATATGCAAAGGAACGCAAGCAATTCGACGAGCCGATTTCACATTTTGAAGCTGTTCAATTCATGCTTGCCGACATGGCAACGACTATTTATGCCATGGAATCGATCATTTACCGTACTGCGGTCGATTACGATGCTAAGAAACCGATATCGCGTCAATCAGCACATGTCAAGTTGTTCTGTTCGGAAGGTCTGTGCAAAGTTGCAGACCTGGCCGTGCAGGTTCATGGAGGCATGGGATATTCACGGGAACTGCCGGTAGAAAGATTTTACCGCGACGCACGCATCAATCGCATCTTTGAAGGCACGAATGAGATTCAGCGTCTCGTTATTGCGCGCGATGTTTTGAAAAAAAACGGAATCATTTAAATCCGGGAAAACAAACCTTGACTTTGTAGTAAAAGTCTCATAGTTTTTATCGAGCGGTTATAATCCCGTTTAGACTCTGTTTAAGCGGGATTCGTTTTTATCCGATTTTTTATGGACAGGTAGCTCAGTTGGTAGAGCAATGGACTGAAAATCCATGTGTCGGCGGTTCAATCCCGTCCCTGTCCACCAAAAACGCCATTTTTTCCTCCAAGTGTTAGTCGCTGCTAACAGTAGTGCTAACACTTTTTTGCGTACTGGAGGTATTTATGGCTTCCCTCATACAACGTTCCAATGGCTACTACTATCTCGTCACCTTTCTCAAAGGAAAACGCATTTGGCAATCAACCGGATCAAAAACAAAACCCGGTGCTTTTCGCTTCATTAAAAACCACAAGAAAAAAGCAAAGGCAGATCAAAAGACGAATGTCTTTACTCTTCGTGAATTTGAAACTCAATACTTGAATTATGCTGCTACGAATTTAGCTCCGTCTACCGTAACACTTTATTCTGGGGCTATTAATAATTTCGTAAAATATTGCGGGGATCATAATCTACCAAAGTATACTCCACAAATGATCGAATATTTTAAGGTTTCTCATTTGAAAAAAGTATCGCCCACAAAGGTCAATATCGATTTTCGATCCATGAAGTCTGTTTTTGGAACTGCGGTAAATTGGGGGCTTCTCCGCGAAAATCCCTTTAAAAAATGCAA
>PMML01000038.1 GCA_003162695.1 Ignavibacteriota bacterium
GTTTACTCAACAATGCCACAGTAAGCTATAATGCAGGCGGATGGAACGTAATAGGCACAACTGTGAACGGTATCGTAACAAAGGAATTATTGCCTGTAAAGATACAGTTCCGAGCTGCGTATGGGTCAAAGCAGCAATCGGTAACACAGGACGTATCAACGAATCCGTTTATAGCAATTACATTACCGGTTCAGTAATTCAGGAGGAGATATGATGGGACTCCATCCCTACGGGAAAAAACTATCTATAATACTATTGCTGTTTGTAAGCACCGCAATTGCTCAAACGGATACTGTATATACAGTACCATTTGCATCCAAGGGGAACACTATTGACCTTGCGGTGGCAAATACGGCATCAATAGCTGTCTCGGATGTTACCGTTATGTTGACAAGTTCTCCAAGCTGGATAAAATTCGATTCAACAAGTTGCAGAATTGCAAAAATAGCAGGATCAACAGAACAATCGACAACATTTTCTTTTTCCATTGATAAGAATGCACCGACGGGACAGAAGCAGAACCTGACTTTCCAGATTACTTCAGGAGGCCAGCAATGGACAAAGACAATAGCCGTCAAAGCCGGTGTGCCAAATCAATTTGAGCTTTATCATAACTTTCCCAATCCCTTCAATCCCAGCACGACAATCAGTTACCAATTGCCAACGGATAGCAAAGTGTCGCTCAAGATATATGATCTTCTGGGCAGGGAAGTAGCAACACTATTAGACAATCAGACAAAATCGGCTGGTTATTATGAACAGCAATGGAATGCTTCGCATTATGCCAGCGGCATGTATATCTACCGGCTGTTCTGGAAGGATCAATCAGGTAAAACTTCAATGGCAACGAAGTCCATGGTGATGGTCAAATGAGACGGTAAATTTTAAACAGAAAACTGTAAACTGAGGATGCAAAACGGAAGACAGGAAAAAAAAGAGACAGAAACCCTCCTGACTATTATACCCGGAAGGACAACGCAAATTATGAATTATGGGAGAACCACCGTTTAAGTGATTATTCCAGATTTAAGTATTAATTAAAACATCTTCGTTTCATTACTTCTCTTTGCCGCTCTTGATTCTCTTCTGAAAATGAACCACATTAAAACACGTTTTTTCGAGTCGCTCTTCACATAGATCAGAATACTTAAAAAGGTCATTCTCAACGAGGTTTTCTATGAGGCAGTTAAAATTATTTCCGGTTCCGCGCATTACATCTGTACAGGATATGCTCCTTCAATCGGCGGCATCCTATGGAGAAAAAATCGCTCTGGAAGATTTAAAAGAAACACCCATTTCCAGATTGACCTATAACTCCCTGCTCCGGAACGTTTTAAAGTTCGGGACTGCTTTGCAGGATCTCAAGCTGCCGCCGCGGAGTCATATCGCCGTGGTCAGCGAAAACCGGGTCCAGTGGGGTATTACATACCTGACAGCTATGTGCTTCAACTATGTGATTGTTCCGATCGATCGGAACCTGAACACGAACGAAATCCTCAATATCATTCATGAATCAGATGCTCATGCTATTGTGTTTTCCGATTCGTTTTCCACTATGCTGCAAGACGAACGGCATGCATTGAAGCACCTGAAATATTTTATCAGTATGGATATTCCGTCAATGAAAAACGGTTTTCTTTCAATGACGGATCTGATTGCGAAAAGCCGCGGCTGTGAATCCGGGGAGCTGCCCAAAATCGACCCGTCGGAAATGGCGGAAATAATCTTTACTTCGGGAACACTCGGAAGAGCAAAAGGGGTGATGCTCACGCAGAAAAATCTTGCCTCCGACCTGATGGCGATGATCAGCATGATTCATATTCCTCCTTCGGACCGTTTTCTTTCCGTCCTGCCGATTCACCACACGTATGAATGCACCTGCGGGTTCCTTTGTCCGCTTATATCTGGCGCTTCCGTGCATTATGCCCGTTCGCTGAAAACAGTTCTGGACGATCTCCAGCGTGTCCGTGCGACGATGCTGCTTGCCGTTCCGCTGATGTTCGATAAAATTTTCAAACGGATCTATCAGGGAATCAAAGAGAAAAAGCTTGTCGCTCTGCTGTTTCCTTCGCTCGTTAAAATCACCAATGTTGCGGTGCGATTCGGATGGAAAAGCTCCAAGAAATTGGTCTTTGCTGAAATCCATGAAAAATTCGGCGGCCAGATACGCATTTTTATCGCCGGGGGAGCGGCTCCCGATCCGGCGGTTGCAAAAGGACTGCGCGAACTCGGTTTTAATTTTTTACAGGGATACGGTTTGACGGAAACATCTCCGATTCTTGCCTTGAACCGGCTGGATGAATTTAAAGACGATGCAGCGGGACTCCCTATGCCGTGTGCCGAGATTCGCATCAATCAGCCGAATGACGACGGAATCGGCGAAATATTCGCGCGCGGCAGTAATGTGATGATCGGCATCTACAAGAACGAGAAGGCCACGAAGGAAGCATTCGAAGACGGGTGGTTCAAGACCGGTGACCTCGGATATATCGATGCCGACGGGTTTCTCCACATCTGCGGAAGAAAGAAAAATGTCATCATTTCGCGGAGCGGGAAGAATGTTTATCCGGAAGAAGTCGAAGATGTCCTGCTGCGGAGTCCGTTTGTTCAGGAATGCCTGGTGTACGGAGAAGACGATCCAAAATTAGATGAAATTATTGCTGTACAGATTGTCGTAGATGCGGAAGCGTTTATCGAACTCTCCGAAGCCCGGCAGGTTCCTATCACGCCGGAATTGATCAATGAAGTCATCGCCGAGGAAATTAAGAAAGCGAATGCCGACCTGACCGGGTTCAAGCAGATTCGAAAATTTACGATCCGCGAGCAGGAATTTGAAAAGACAACGACTCTGAAAATTAAGCGATATCTTGTGATGCCGAAGTAAGAGAGGTTTGTATCTGCCGGCGCCCAAAAAATATATTGCCCACCTCGATCTCGACTGTTTCTTCGTTTCCGTTGAGCGTATCAAAGACCCGTCGCTGAGAGGAAAACCCGTAGCGGTCGGCGGAAGTCCCCGGAGCCGGGGTGTCATCGCATCGGCTTCCTACGAAGCGCGAACCTTCGGCGTCCACTCCGCAATGGCAACGGCACAAGCCCTCCGTCTGTGTCCCCGGCTTATTGTCGTCAGCGGGAGCCATGGTGAATATTCGCTCATTTCGAACCGCTTGCATGAACGTATTGCCGAGCTTGCTCCCATCGTCGAACAGGCATCCATCGACGAGATGTATATGGATTTTACCGGCTGCGAAGGCCTGTATAACAACGACCTGCCCGGATTTATGAAACAAATTCAAAAGACGGTTCTGGATGAATTTCAGCTTCCGTGCACGATCGCACTTTCCTCAAACACGCTTGTTTCGAAAATTGCCGCTAATCAGGTTAAACCCAACGGGGTTTGTTTTGTTCCGCACGGAAACGAAGCCCAATATCTTGCACCTCTCGGCATCGGCGTCATCCCCGGTATCGGTAAAAAAACGGAAGAACATCTGCGGTCAAAAGGATTTATCACGGTTGCGGATATTCAGCGGAGATCTGAAGATGAGATACGAAAAATTCTCGGCAGGCACGGATTATGGATTTACCGGGCTGCGTGGGGGAAGGGTTCCGATACGATCGGCGGCGAAGAAGATGCCAAAAGCATTTCGCGTGAAGAAACGTTTGAACACGATCTTATTTCAAGGAAGGAAATAGAGCGGGCTTTATTCGAACTTGTTGAAGATGTATGTCTGCGCCTGCGCCGAAGCTGCCTGCGCTCCTCGACCATTACCATCAAGCTTCGCTCGGGTGATTTTTCGACAATAACGCATGCGGAATCCGTGGAACCGACGAACGACGACGCTGTTGTGCGCAGTGTTGTGCAAAAACTTTTTAGGGAATCATACACGGAGCCGGTTCCTCTCAGGCTGGTCGGAGTCCGGCTTTCAAATTTTGAAAATGAGGATCAAACCAGCCTGCCGCTTTTTCCCGCCGACACGAAAAGGCAGGACATTCTGCATGCAGTCGACGGAATTCGAAAAAAATTCGGAAACGATGTGATTCATGTGGGAGGGAAAGAAAATAAGTGATTTGGTACATGGTGCGCAGTGCATCCGGAAGCATAAAATAGATTCCTGGTACTTGCCCGCCGATCTTGATGGCGGGTCGCAGGAAAACATTTTTAAGCCTCCGGTGGTTCAAAGTGCTGCGGTGCTGCGGTTCAATGTTATTTAGTTATTTGGTTTGTCAGTTTTTATTGTAACTCAGCGTGATATTGAAAGATCAAAATCCCACTCTTTCAGGAAAGAGATTCCCCCTTTTGTTCAAAAGCGCCGGAGGCCTGAAAATGTATCACGTTTTCGTGATGCTATCTGAAGGGGGATTGAAAACCGAGAAAAAACAATTGTTTCAAAATACACTGAGCACTTACAACTTTTTAAAAACTTCAGCACGGTGCACTCAAAATTTTTTTATTTTCATATTTCCGGATCGCGCATCCTTTGGTTCAGCTCGCGCAGCGACGTCCAGCTTTCCATGAGTTCGGGCAGGTACTCGGTGGAGGTCACGAACGTCCAGAGGTACGCAACGATAGAGTAGATATTGCCCGTTGTAAAATCGTCGAGATCGATGGAAATAAATAGAACGACGAGAAAAATTCCGAGAAGAAAAAATCGAACGATACCGAAATTAATTCCGCCGAGATGGGCAATTTTTTTCTCGGTGGATGAAAGCCGGTCATAATAATTTTCAATGCGCACCAGGTCCCTTGTGGAGAATGCTTCATATCCTTCTTCGCGCGTATCGTGAAGCGTTACCTGTAATTTTGCTATTTTCCTGCTGAACGTTGTCGTCAAATATGAAAGCGGAATGACAGCCGTCAGACAGGCGGCTCCTATGCGATAATCGAAAATGGTGAGAGCGATGATGGCTCCGCCGATGGAAATTGCCTGCTCGAAAATTTCCGGCACTCGATATTGAAAAAACGTGATATATTCGCGCATCAGGTCGGCGCGCGCGGCGGTTCTGGAAACAGACAAACCTTTTTTCAGACTGTCGCGTGTGACATCGACCGCGATACGTGTAAATATTTTCAGGTAAATACGCGGTTCAATAGAACGCCGCAATGCACCGACGCCGGAGTTAATGAGAAAGACGCCGATCCAAACAGACAACGGAATAATGAATTCTATCGATGTATGGCTGAGTCCCTTATCGATAAAGGCATCGATAACACGTCCAAAAACAGTCGGTTCTGCAATCCATGCCAGGTTTTCAATCAGCACAAGCGAAGCGGCGAAAATGATGCTTTTTCGGAATTGTTTGATAAATACCATTAAACGCACAAGAGTTTCCTTTTGTCTGAATTAGAGAACCTGTGAGCCGAATCAAATGGTAAAATATTTTCAGCGGACTCACAAGATAAATGTTAAAAATTTAGGGAGGCATGGATTTTAGTCTGAAAACAGGCGCTTTTCAATCGTGCGGTTGCTTCCGGATGCTATTTTGTTTAATTTTCATATAATATCGAAAATTCGTTTTTCATCGGCACATAGAATATTCCCTGTTTCTACATGATTTTTCAATATTGCATATTCTTCTTAGGCGGATATCTTTTCGGTTCCATACCGACGGCATATCTTTTTGTCCTTTTTAAGCAGGGGCAGGATGTGCGGAAATGGGGAAGCGGAAAAGTCGGGGCGTATAACGCTTATGATGTTACGCAATCGAAGTTGACAGGCATTATGGTCGGTATCCTGGATGGATTGAAAGGATTCCTTGTCGCCCTCACTGCAGGTCAAATCTTAGGCGGCGGATTCTGGCTGCAGGCATCTGCTTTGCTTGGAACGATCATCGGGCATAATTATCCGTTATGGCTGAAGTTCCGCGGCGGACGAGGCTTGGCTCCGGCGGCCGGCGGGTTATTTGCAATCGGAATAAGCTATACTCTTGTTTGGTCCGCGGTTTGGTGCGCGGTGTTCCGAGGTTCAAAACAAATCATCCCTGCAAATCTTGCCGCCATCGTATTGTCGCCGTTTCTTCTGCTGATACTCCCGGGAAAGTGGATGGAATTTTTTATGATTCGCGATATTCCTGCAGGCCAGTATCGGTTGTTTGGTTTTCTTATGAGTGCGGTTCACCTGCTCAGTCACGGGGATGAAATCCGCAGCCGTATTGTTGTACGAAAAGGACATGTCGTTTAATGTCGCATCATGTATGTAACATTGGGCTTCCCATAAAGAAATCTGTTGTCTTGACGGGACTCATGCGGGCATGATGAAATACAATATTTTTTTAGAAATGGCATCAGTTTTTGAGGAGTTGTTATGAATAATCCGTATGTTCGTCTGATCGTTATTCTTGGTATTCCGCTGTTGATCGGTCTCGGCGTCGGTTATGCGGTCAGACCGAGCGGTATCGAACCGGCTCATGCACAAGAACATACTGCAGCGCAGATTCTGCCGGCCGCTCCCGCTCAGCAGGAAAAGCTCGCACAAGCGTCCGACGATATCGCGGTCTCGCGTCAGAATTCCATTACTCGCGCTGTCTTCAAAATAAGCCCGACTGTTGTCGGTATTAACGTCATTGCCGTGCAGCAGGTTCAATACCGCGATCCGTTTTCGCAGTACTTCGATGACCCGTTTTTCAAACAATTTTTCGGCGACCGGACATATAAACAGGAAGTGAAGGGGCTCGGTTCCGGATTTATTATTTCGGCTGACGGATATATCGTAACGAACGATCATGTCGCAGGTAATGCGACCGATATTACGGTTACTCTGGTCGGCGGAAAACAAATGAAAGCGAAGCTCATCGGTACCGATCCGACGTCGGATGTGTGTTTGCTGAAAGTTGATGGAACCAAGCTGCCGTCTGTCAACATGGGTAATTCGGACGATGTCATGATCGGCGAGTGGGCGATTGCACTCGGCAATCCGTTCGGACTTTTTGAAATAAACGATAAGCCGACCGTTACGGTCGGTGTTGTCAGTTCCACGGGAATGAAATTGGGTCAGCTGGAAAATCGGTTTTACCGCGATATGATCGAAACGGATGCTGCGATCAACGGCGGCAACAGCGGCGGCCCGCTTGTCAACAGCGCCGGCGATGTCATCGGCATGAATACGCTGATTTATACAGGCGGACAGAGCAACACGTATATCGGATACGGTTTTGCCATTCCGATCAATAAAATTAAAAAAATTGTTGCAGAGCTGAAACAAAAAGGAAAAGTTTCCCGCGACCTCACGGCGGGATTCGATTGGCAGGCGGTCGATGTGCGGATTGCACGATACCTCGGTTTGCAGAAACCGGAGGGAATCATTGTCAGCGATATTAAGGCAAACGGCCCTGCTGTGAAAGCGGGTATCCGCGTCGGCGATGTAGTACTGGAGGCGAATGGGGAAAAAGTGAAGTCCGGAGACGATATTCTTTCCATGATGATGGATATGAGCCCGGGCGATGCAATTACGTTAAAGATTTACAGGGAACGAAAATCGTTCGAAACAAAACTCGTGCTGGAAAAAACGGAATAGGAAGAAGAATGATCGATCGATATACACGCCCCGCAATGGGGAAAATTTGGGAAGATGAAAACAAATTTCGTATATGGCTGGAAATAGAACTGCTTGCCTGCGAGGCACAGGCCGAACTCGGGCTCATGCCGAAAGAGACGGTCCGGCGTATTCGGGAAAAAGCGAATTTCAGCGTAACGCGGATTCTGGAAATTGAAAACGAAGTCAAACACGATGTGATTGCCTTTTTAACCTGCGTGGGAGAATATGTAGGGCCGGAGTCCCGTTTTATACATCTCGGCATGACGTCTTCCGATGTGCTCGACACCGCGCTTTCCGTGCAAATGAACCAATCCGCGGATCTCCTGCTGGAAGGATTGGGAAAGCTGAAAGACGTGCTCGGCCGCCGTGCAAAGGAGTTTAAAAATACGGTTATGATCGGGCGTACGCACGGCATACACGCCGAGCCGATCACATTCGGTTTGAAACTTGCGCTCTGGTTCGCAGAGATTGAACGCGATATCGAACGTTTGAAAGCGGCAAAGAAAACAATTGCAGCAGGAAAAATATCGGGCGCTGTAGGGACATTTCAGCATCTCGATCCGTTTGTCGAACGATATGTCTGCGAAAAACTTGGCCTTCAACCGGCGCCGATTTCCACTCAAATCCTGCAGCGGGACCGTCATGCAGAGTTTATGAATACGCTGGCGTTGTGCGGCTGTTCGCTGGAAAAGTTTGCCGTCGAAATCCGGCATCTCCAGAAAACCGAAGTACTGGAAGCGGAAGAATTTTTTTCCAAAGGGCAGAAAGGCTCGTCCGCCATGCCGCATAAACGCAATCCCATCGTGTGCGAACGTATCGCAGGGCTTTCACGTGTCCTCCGTTCCAATGCACTGGCCGGCATGGAAAACGTCGCACTCTGGCATGAGCGCGATATTTCGCATTCCTCCGTGGAGCGTATCATCGTGCCGGACAGTTGTATTCTTTTGGATTTTATTCTGGCCGATATGATAAAAATCGTAGACAACCTGCTTGTTTATCCGGAGAATATGCAGCGGAATCTCAATGCAACGCATGGACTTATTTTTTCACAGGAAGTTCTGCTTGCGCTGACAAAAAAAGGAATGAAACGGGAAGATGCGTACCGCATCGTTCAGGAACAGGCAATGAAAGTATGGCGCGAGGGGAAAGAATTTAAGGATTTGCTTATGGCAAGCGGAGATATTACCGAACATCTCTCGCAAAATGAAATAGATGAACTGTTCGATGCCCGGCGCAGCTTGAAACATCTGGATGAAATATTCGAGAGAGCGGGACTATAAGAATACAGAATTCAGAATACAG
>PMML01000092.1:0-195 GCA_003162695.1 Ignavibacteriota bacterium
ATCCGATCCCTTTTGCGCAAACCGCTCATTTTTGACGGCCGGAATATCTATGATCCCAAAACAATGAAAGAAGCGGGATTTACATATTTTGGGATAGGGAGGGGAGGATAATTGCGAATTGTCGATTGTCAATTTCGAATTGGGGAAAAAGAAACCGGGAATTGGGGAAAGAAGCATCGCGAATTGTCAATTGCG
>PMML01000092.1:294-6491 GCA_003162695.1 Ignavibacteriota bacterium
GCAGGAGGGCGGTGTCGGCTACAAAGGGTCGTCGCGGATGCTCCCGACATCCATTGTAGACGTTCTTTTGCCAAAGAATGGCTATATTTATATAAATAAAATAATCCATTTTGCATAATTCGAAATGGTGATAATATTATGATGGAACAGCATGATATCCGCTGGAAACAGCGATTTCAGAATTTTGAAAAAACACTGGTTTATCTTAGTCAAGCTCTCGATATTCAAAAACCCGATGTGACTCAGCGGGCGGGTATAGTACAATTCTTTGAACTTTCATACGAACTTGCATGGAAAGTCTTAAAAGACTATTTGGAAGAACAGGGATTTACGGATATTGCCACACCGCGTGCGGTTATAAAGAAATCGTTTGAAATCGGTATTATCAGCAATGGTCATCAATGGCTCCAATTATTGGATGACCGCAATTTGACTTCGCATACATATGACGAAACAAAGGCATTAGAAGTTGATCGCCTGATTCGACAATATTATCACCCTCTTTTCATGGAACTTGCCGCAATACTCAAAGTAAAGAATGTATGAGCAGGCAATTTGGTTTGTCAGAAGAAGATATTAACGCAATTCGCGTGGTCTTATCTCGTTATCAAGAAGTAGAAGAGGCGCGTATTATGGGAAGTCGTGCAAAAGGTAATTATAAAGCAGGCAGCGATGTCGATATCTCTCTGAAAGGAAATACTCTTTCCATCAATATTGCGGCAGCCATTCAGGAAGAACTCAATGAAGAAACACTTTTGCCGTATCAGTTTGATGTTCTCTGTTATGACAGTATTGAGAGTAAAGATTTACGCAGACATATCGATCGGGTTGGAATAGTCCTTTATAGAAAAGGTCTGGGTTAGTTTTTAGTTCTTGGTTCTTAGTTCTTAGTTCGTAGTTCATAATTCTTGGTTGTCGTGAGGAAGTGCTTCGGTTAAAATGTCTAAGTACTGTAGCCGCGACCGGCGGTCGCGGGGGTTCCCGACACCACCCCATAGGGGAAGCGCCGGTGTCGGCTACAAAGGATGGTCGCGTAAGTTTTAAAAAGATGATTTGCATTGAATTTGACGCAGTATGACCTTAGATTTGCTATTCTTGAGCGAGCTTGTTATATTTTCCTATTGAAAGAGCATGAGGTGAAAATGGCAAGAAGTAGAAAGACTTCAAAACATACAAGGACCCAACTTCCGTTGTTCGTAGAGAAAGATGAGGACGGTTTTTACGTGGTTGAATGTCCTTTATTCGAAGGTTGTTATACGCAGGGCAAAACTCTTGACCAAGCATTAAAAAATATTCGTGAAGTTATTAAACTCATCCTGGAAGATAAAGATAGCCGAAAAATCCTGCATTCATACAAACCCAGCGAATTAAGTCTGCATACGATTACGGTTTAGATTATGCAGCACCTGCCAGTCCTGAAAGGCCGAGAAATCATAGTTGCTTTAGAGAAAATCGGATATGCACAAACTCGTCAACGCGGCAGTCATATTAGGCTGGAATGTCACGGAAGAAAATCCATAACTGTTCCAAATCATATTGTTGGACGGGGTCTTCTGAGAAAGATACTTAGGGATGCAGAGTTAACGCCGGAACAATTTCAAATGTTGTTGGATTGAATACTATATACACGAACTATGATCGATAATTGGTTAATGGTGAATGGAGAATTGTAATATTACTTCGCCGATTTTCCGCAAAGATTATAAAAGACATTCCCCCATAATTGCAACACCAAATGCATTAAACAGCCTACCTGTGGCATTCATAGGTCTCCAGCTATACAATCGGCCAACTCAATTTAAAGTCCTCAATCCGATATTGTATAAATGATTTCTATCTTCTACATTATCTTCTAAAATATGAAGGATGAGCAATGAAACTTAAAGTTCCCGACACCACCCCATAGGGGCAGCGCCGGTGTCGGCTACAGAGGTGGCGGTTACATGTTTTTTGCCTTACAATTCGAAATCGGCGATTTCTTCCACATATTCTTTGCTGCCGTCATTAACCCAGGAATCTAATTGCGCGGGATCTTTTAATTGCTGGCCGCGGATACGCGGTACGACAACATACCCGCACTGCACATCTGACAGTGCGCTCATATCGCTCCACAATTTCTCGATCTGTGCTACCGGGTAGATATCTTCCTGCCCGTGCCCCCACCGGTATTTGACATCCTTAATCGTAACGTAAGTTGGCATGTTCCGCGCCACATTCCTTACTGCATCGGCTAACTCCGCTTCGGATTTTGTAAAGAGATCGCTGCGTTCAAGACCGAATAATTTTAATAACTTATCGATATGAATCCACGTGGTCATGCTGTTGTAATAACTAAGTTTGAATTCATCTTCTTCACTCGGCTGGGCCAATCCTTCCAGCAGACGGACTTTTCCGTTAATGCGGGCTAACCCGCCGCCGTGATCCTCTATCCGCCTGGGCAAAACTTCAAATGTCAGCGCATTTCCGGATGATATATGATAGTTCAATATTTCCGGAGAAAGATTCACTCCAAGTGTATCGATATTATGCAGAAGGAGATGCTGGAGAGAAGGATGTTCACGAAGAACGCCTGCAAGAATACCGTTGCGAATTAAATTCGGAACTTCATACCAGTGGCCGAGAGGGGTCAATCTTTGCAGCGCGATATTATCCGTGTAATCGCTCGCTTCACCCTTTGCCTTTGCCCAGCGGATCAGCGTTTCGTGCAGTGCATCGACCACTTTTTGTTTGTTTTCGTCTAATTTTCCCTGAAGAATCTCCTCCCATAAGAACCTTAAATCCCGCTCCGTAGGAATAAAGCGCTGTCCTATCGATTTTCCCTCGGACAGATACAGCGGGTTTGTAAAATGGTAATTGTCCGTTCTTTGTAATTCCTTTTGAATCGGATGATGCGTTAAATAGCTTGTCGCGATAATATAGGGAATAGAACTCTTGAATATTCCGGATGTCTTTCTGTTTTTTGCAAGATGAATTTCCAAAAACGACCGGTGTATGCCGGTCATCTCTATAAACGGATTGATTGCTTTGATAACTCCCGCACCTTTTGTCCANNAACGTCCGATGGGGATACGTCTTCGATGATTGTCTCCAAAGGCAGCCGGTTTCGGTTTAATCCGATTCTTCCTTTTCTCAGATCATTGCGGATTTGTTCGTGCTGAATGGGATCGAAACCGTTTTCTTTTTTTATCCGTTCTGTTTCTTTATCCTGCTGCTGTTTTTCTGCGATCTCTGCTGCATTTGAATATTGAAATACATTGCCTATGATTGAGCGGAAGATAGGATATGCTTCGTCTTGATGCGCCGTCTTTAAAGAGAAAAGATCGATTTCAATTTTACGGGAATCAGGTACGTCCGAAGAATGCAGCCGCGCCAGCCTGGGAACAACAAGGGCGTAATATTTTTGCGGCAACAAGGCGGTATCGTCATGAAGAAGATGCGCTGCGGTGCCTTTATTATTAATGGCGAAATTATAAACGACAGGATTCATAGCAAAGGGAAGAGATTCTTCCATTTCCTTTTTTGTTTCCCGGAGAATCCGCAGCAATATTTGCCTGGCATCGGGATAAATACGCGGGTCCACAAACATCCCCATCCCGCCGCCGGACATTCCTCCGAGCATAAGAAATCCCCAATAGTTTTCTTTAAATGCCTGTTTTGCTTTTTGGATAATGACTTCGGTGAAATGTGTGGTTGCCCATGGAATGATGGTTTTAATCGGATCATCGAAATTATGTGTGGTGAGGGCTGCTAATTCTTTTATATTCCCGCTTTGCAGCGATTTCAAGATTTTATCATACAGCGTATTGGCTCGTTGACGCGCTTTCCATTCATCGTTCGACCGTAAAAGATATTTTTCAGTTACCATTTCCAGAATCGGACCGACGTTGGAGGCCATACCGCCATGCATAAGAATCAACGATGAAGCGAGATTCTTTTCGAATTCCGGATGAATAGCCTTATCCTTTAAGATACGATGACAGGGAAGCAAACGGCCGCGGCTGACAGCATATTCTGCGTCACCTTTGCGGGCGGAAACACCTTCTATCGCTTTGATTCCCGGCCATACGCCACCCGAATCCTGCCAGCCGCCGCCGGAACCTCCCAGCCATTCGCCGAGAATTGCACGCGAAGCAATAAGATCTCTTTCCTGCTCGGACGGTATTCCTTCCAATTGCAGGGTTTGCTGCGTGGCACGCATAAGTATGCTTATCATCGACGCAAGGAGGTTCGTAGAGACCGCTAAACGAGATCCTTTGGGAATATCGTTGACTTTTGTTACAAGTTCGATGCCTAATCCGGGATACAATATTTTTGCTAAAATTTCTTTAACGGTAAAACGAGTTCCTTCAAACGACGGCGGAATAAATCCGGACGAAATAACAGCCGCTTTTAACAGGCCGAGGTAATCATTCCCGAAATTAAAGAGATCAGCCAGATCGGAAATATCTTTGCTTTCATTGAGATCGAGAGAACTAAACCGAATGACGGGTTCGTCAATGACGCGCAGGTAAGATTCAAGAGGCGGTTGTATTTCCGTATCGCGTCCAAAAACGCCTAAGTCCACTGAAATATTTATAACACGTGCACCCTCGGGGTAATCCATTCCCAAAAAGAAAATATCCGACCAGCAGCTGTGCGTAAGATCCAACCGGACCGGCGTTCGTTCACAAAGGAGTGGATACAGATGCGTTGTGCTTGATCGTGTGAAAAGTGCCGGATGCATTTTTAAGGGATGCTCATCCGGATGACCGACGCGAAACATCCACTGATTGCCGAGCGATGAGCGTACGCTCTTACGGACCTGATCCGACAAGAGCTGGAATGTGTTTTGGTGATATGTTTCAGCTAAACAGCTCAGCAGGTTCTCATTTGTTTGCCGCGATTGCCGGATTGTACATGCATGAAAGATCGATAAAGCCCTTTCATAATTCCGGTCCAGGAAATTTTTGCAGCCTTCAACCGGTATTGCGCCCGTCGGCCGGATGCTTTTTGAATCCATGAGATAAAATCGATATCCGGCNNTCTGCTAAATAAGATTGAACCTGATCGATTGATAGATCTTTGCACAATGTCTGGAAAGAGGCATCACGAACGGCAGAATCTTGTGAAGTTATGGTATTTATAAAGGGGTTCATGTCAAAAAGGTTCAATGTTCAAGGTTCAATGTTCAACGTTCAACGTGCTGCGGTTGTTCGGTTGTTGAGTTGATTTTGTTCATCAGTTATTTTGTTTTTCTGTTTCATATTTTCGATTTACTGGGCTTCTAATTTGAATTACGCTGCTTGCCCGCAGCGCATTGTAGAGCAGCTGGGCATGTCTCCGTATGGTTAACAGATCCCTGCTTGCAATTTCTGTCTATTGTTTCCTATTAACTATTGGTTGGCTCTATTCACTGTTTATTGTTTTCAACCGCAACACTTTGAACGGCAACACTTCGGCATTCATTATGACCACAATTCATTCTTTTCTATATTCTGCAAGAGTTTGCAGAAGAACCGTTAAAACTTCGTCTCTTTTCTGGCCGGCAAGTCCTAATGCAATCTGCGCCTGCAATAATCCGAACATCTTGCTCGTATCGTAGCGTCTTCCCTGGATTTCCAGCGCCAGATATTTCTCTTTTTTTGCTAATTTCTGTTGTACCGGCGTAAGCAGAATATTCATCCCGGGATTTTCCTGAATCTCTTCCGATAAAAGATCGAACAGGGCCGGTTGAAAAACGTACATCCCAAAAAAACACAAATAATAACCGGCGCGCAATCCCGGCGTTTTTAATTCCAGTTCGGCTCTGCTCACGGATGGTTTTTCTATGATCGTTTCTACTTGATAGACACCTTTATAAGTCTTATAACTTCTTCCTGTTAAGGTTCCGTATTTACTTATTNNACGAATTCCTTTGCCTGATAGACGGCATGGCCGTAGCCCTGAGGTTCTCTTTGGACTATAAATGTCAACCGATCAAGGATGTTTTTTATATTTTCCGCCTGCGATCCTGCCCCATGATCCTGTTGATGCATCTTCAATGATGTGTTATAAAGCGTCTGAAAACTTTCCAGGTATCGTTCTTCATCACCGGCGGCACATACGATGCAGATTTCTTCTATTCCACTTTGCAGCGCTTCTTCCGCGATGATTTGAATGATCGGCTTATTGATGCCGTCCACGTCGATGACCGGTAGCATGGATTTTTGTACTGTCGT
>PMML01000097.1 GCA_003162695.1 Ignavibacteriota bacterium
AGTAGATGCTTTTGCAATCTCAAACTCTCGTTTGAAAGAACAGTAACGAAAGAAAACTCTGAAAGCAAATCACAACAATCATCGAACAATTCAAGGTGAAGCAATGATTTGAAAGAGTAGATGCTTGCAGAATGGAATGAAACAGTGACAAACTGTCACGGTTTGAAAGAAAATACGTGGCTAATATAAGATTTTTTGAACAAAATATAATCCGCTATGTTTGGAATGAAACAAATAAAAAATTGTATTTTTCTGTTGCCGATGTTGTAGAAGCGTTGACCGACAGCAATGATCCCAAGCAATATGTGAAACGCATGAAACAACGCGATCCTGGGCTTGCAAAGGGGTGGGTACAAATTGTACCCACCCCTGTAAATGTATGTGAGTAAAAAATGGAATTATTACAAAACGTAACCCTTTGAAAGGAGAAACATGCCAAATATAAAACTTTTTGAACAAAAGAAGATCCGCTATGTCTGGAATGAAGCGGATCAGAAGCGATATTTCTCCGTTGCGGATGTTATCCAAATACTCACAGATACCGTGAATCCAAAAGATTATATCAAAAAAATGCGAAAACGGGATCAAGAGCTTAATTTCAACTGGGGGACAATTTGTCCCCCAGTTGAAATTATCGCCGCCGACGGGAAAATGCGGAAAATTCAATGTGCAAATTCAGAGGGCCTTTTACGAATTATTCAATCAGTGCCGTCTCCGAAAGCAGTGCCATTCAAATGATGGTTAGCAAAGGTTGGCTATGAATGCTTGGAAGAGATTGAAAATCCCGAACTTGCCCAGAAGCGAATGCGTGAAACATATAAGGCGAAGAGTTACATCGATGGGCGTGTGGATTGAAACACCGGTATTGGTATAAAATGGTGGAAGTTAAACGTCGCGCTCCCGACTTTGTCGGGACGCGTGGATTGAAACGGGAAATTGTGGCAGGAAAACTTTTTCATCCACTTATCTTCTTCCCGGCTATCCTTCTCGAGGAAATTGAATCGTGCTACGCGCAATTTTATAAAGTGCCCCCCCCCCAATGCGAGCCCGTAGACTGAAACAAAAATCCCGGTAGCAGTCTTTCAGTCGAACCAAAGTGGAATTGAAATATTTAAGTTGTCGACAAATTGTCGACATGTAAAATAGATTCAGTCGAACAAGAGGAGAAAAGAATAGTAACGAATTGCCATTGCATGGCATCCCACTCCTTATAATTTTATTGTTGCGGGAGAAAATTCTGCGCTGAAGGTATCTGCAATATATCCGAAGGACTCCTACGGAATATCACCATGTGACTTTCGGAAAGGTAAATCACAACAGTTATCTGGAAATTCCGGATAGCTGGACTATTCGCAAAAACAGTAACGAAATGCCGTTGCACAGCATCTTTCGGGAAAAACAAATCGAAACTACTTATTACCCCATATAAGCTTCCCAAGTTTGATGAGGCTGTCAGCATCGGCCTTTTTGTATGTACCGCTCTTATCCGGCGCCGTCGAAAGAAGGATATTGCTGCCTCCGCGTTCGTAACTAATTTTAATGCAGCGGTACAAGCTGTCGACGGGATAAAAATGACTGTCGCGATAGGTGAACCAGACAGAACCCTCCATCAATCCGTGGCCGAGCGATCGCCGGTCGCACCTCTGCGATGTTATTTCATATTCAAATGGAATATAACAAGAAGTTCCGTTTATCGTATATGAGCTTTTATGTCCGGTTACAGGCGGTACCCGTTCTTCACCGTTTGTAATATCTGTCGGAAAATATTTAAGTCTTGCTCCGTCCTGCACCTGCTGGTTAAAGTGAACGATGGTTTCCGGATTTTTACTTTTCAATAAATCATAGAGTTCCTGCGGCTTCAGCGTCGTATCGGCCCAGCACTGCATGTCCAGCCAGAATTCAAAAATACTGCCGTAATTTTCGGACAATTCTCTCAGTTGCGCCATGATGACCGACTTTGGTGCGACGCTTTGCAGTTCATTGCGAATTATCGGATTCCAGTCCGCCGGGTTCCAATCCTTGTTGCCCCACAAACAATAATAAATGCAGGGTTTGATTTTGTATTTACGACAAGCTTCGACAAATAATTTAACAATATCGTTTTTATATGGACTGCTCTCCACGCCGAACTTCGTGACCTTGCTATGCCATAGACAAAAACCCGAGGTATGGCGGGCTGTCAGCACGGCATACCGTATGCCGGCTTCCTGAAAGACCGCCATCAGAGCATCAAAGTCTATCGAAAGAGGATTAAAAATATTCGGATCTGTATTCTTTGATATCTCTTTTTCTATAAATGTGTTATCGTTGAAATGGACAAATGCGCCGAAGCGAAGGTTTTCCCACTCGGTTAAAACATTATTTTTATAATTTGCTGCCGTATAAAATGTCTGTGCTAATCCCGTTTGGTTGCAGCAAATGAATAATGCGAAGAAGAATAGAACAAAGAGCCGTTTTAATCTAATTTTTATCATAGTTTCCAAAAACGATATATCTTTCATAAAGAACAACAGTGAAATGACGTTGCACGGCTTTCCTTCGGGAAAAGCAAATCATAACCGTGTTTGCGTAAGTCCGAATTTATTTTTTCAAGGGTCTTTGTTTTACCGGGAGATAAAACTCCGGGTTCTCCATTATTTTAGCGAGTTTCATTCCCGGTCTTATTTTGTCGAGATGGATTGCCGGTTCCGGGATCTCCACCTTGGGTTTTTGAGATTGTTTTTTGGTCATCGCCGCTTTCTCTGTTAATGAGAAGATTCGAAAGAACGGTAATGAAAGAAAACTTTGAAAGCAAATTAAAATGAAATTTCGTAAGTACTCAGTGAGATATTGAAAGATCAAAATCCCCCNNTGTCCAAAAAGTTCATTTGTTGGCAGGATAGGCATTCTTGCCTGCCTGACTGCTGACGCCCGCCAAAATGCGCATCAGGTAAACAGTCACCCAGGCAGGCCTGTCCAATATTGACGAAAAATGACAAATAGTTCCCATGGTGATACCTTCGGTAAATGTTTGTCCTGCCGCAATTCCTTCCTTCTGGACATCTTCACATTCTTATTCTTCGCAGAATTTTATCTTAAACGATCGAAAGTGCTACTCATCTCTTGAAAACAACAAAAGATACATCCCTTGCTTTCCATAGAGTATTGTTCTTATCTTTCTATTATCTTTTACTAGAAAAGAAACCATGAATCTCCTTATTAAAAACATCAAACAATTGGTGACGGTTTCAGCTGCAGGGAAACGATTCAAGGCCGGTCCGGAAATGAACGACCTTGGGATTGTTGAAAACGCGACTGTCCTTATCGAAAACGGGAGGATTTCCTGGACCGGCAGGACATCCGATTTCGAACAAACTGTCCCGGATTCGATCGATACGCTCGACGCCGAAGGACTCGTTGCGCTGCCCGGTTTTGTCGATTCCCACACACACGCGCTCTTTGCCGGAACCCGGGAAAATGAATTTGCCCTGCGCAGCGCCGGAAAATCGTACGCAGAAATCGCTTCTGCCGGCGGCGGTATTCTCAGTACCGTCGCTGCTGTTCGTGCGGCGACAAAAAAGGAATTAAAAAAAAATGCCCGCAAACATCTGGATGGAATGCTCCGCAGCGGAACGACAACCGTTGAAATAAAATCCGGCTACGGTTTAAACGAACCGGACGAAATCAAAATGATGGATGCAATAAACGAACTGGCAGATGAGCAGCTGATCGGAATCGCCGCGACATTTCTCGGAGCGCATGCAGTTCCGCCGGAATATACTGAAAACACCGGCGAGTATGTGCAGCTTATCTGCTCCCGCATACTTCCCTACCTTGCACGCCGGAAAGCGCTCCAATTTTGCGACGTCTTTTGCGACAACGGATTTTTTTCCGTCGATCAGGCGCGAACAATTTTGGAGGCCGCACGGACACTCGGCATCAGTATAAAAATGCACGCCGATCAACTTTCGCAGATCGGCGCATCGGTTCTTGCCGCGGAACTTGGCGCGGTTTCAGCGGACCATCTTGAAAAAATCGACGATGCGGGAATTGCTGCTTTACAGCGTGCAGGAACTATAGCGACTGTTCTCCCGGGAGTATCATTTTTCCTGAATGAGGAATATTCTCCTGCGCGAAAAATCATCGGTGCAGGCGTGCCGCTGGCAATTGCGTCCGATTTCAATCCCGGTTCGAACATGTCTTTTTCCATGCCGCTGATGATGACCATTGCATGCACACAGATGAGACTAACCCCGGAAGAAGCGATTACCGCCGCAACACTCAACGGAGCGGCAGCGCTCAATATGTCCGGACAAACCGGCAGCATTGATCCGGGCAAACAGGCAGATATTATTTTTTACGATGTTCCGAATTACCGCTCTATCGTCTATCATTACGGCACGAACTTCGCAGCACATATCGTTAAACATGGAACACTTTTGGATTATTGAACCCGGGGAAAAAACATGAAAAAAATCATTGAATGTGTCCCTAATTTCAGCGAAGGGCGCGACCGGCGGGTGATCGATGCCATCGGGACAAGCGTCCGGGATGTAACCGGCGCTGCTTTGCTCGGTATCGAACCGGACAGGGATTATAATAGAACAGTCGTTACTTTTATCGGGGATCCGGATGCCGTCATTGAAGCCGCCTACCGTGCAACCAAAACCGCAGCCGATCTTATCGATATGTCCCGGCATAAAGGAGAACATCCGCGCATCGGTGCAGCGGATGTGGTACCATTCGTTCCGATCAGGGGAGCTGCAATGGAGGAGTGCATTGCTCTTTCAAAGCGCTACGGCGAGCGAGTTGGACGGGAACTTCATATCCCGGTTTATCTGTACGAATATGCAGCTTCTTCTCCCGGCAGAAAAAATCTTTCCGATATCCGGAAAGGCGAGTACGAAGAACTTCCTCAGAAACTCATGGATCCGGCATGGAGGCCGGATTTCGGCGAAGCCGTCTTCAATCCGAAATCGGGCGCTACCGTGACCGGAGCACGAAAAGTTCTTATAGCTTATAATGTCAATTTAAATACGTCCGACCAAAAACTTGCACACGAAATTTCTCTCCGTATTCGCGAAAGCGGACGCATCATGAAAGATCGGTACGGCAAACAGATGAAGAACGAGCGCGGAGAAACCCTGAAGATTCCCGGCGCTTTAAAGAGCGTCAAAGCCATGGGAGTTTTTCTGGAGCGCTGCAATATTGCGCAGGTGTCCGTCAATCTTGTCGACTATGGAACGACATCGATGCACGACGTGTTCGAAGAAGTAAAAAAACAGGCATGGTCTCTTAATATTGAAGCAACCGGAAGCGAACTCGTCGGACTTGCGCCGCTGGAAGCTCTGCTCAAAGCGGGACGCTTTTATGCAGGGGAAGAAAAGCTTACTGAGACTCAACTCGTTTCGCTGGCCATTGATAAACTCGGCCTGAGCCGCCTTGATCCGTTTGATCCGAAGAAAAAAATTATAGAATATAGAATGAACAATGAATTGTAACCGGTAAATAAATGAACTCTCTTTGAAAAACATCATAAGGATCGATTTATGAAATATTTCCCTATTATTTTATCTCTTCTTTTCATAGCCTGCTCTTTTGCATTTTCTCAAAAGGCACCTGCAACCGAAAAAGAAAAAACAAGTTATTCCATCGGCGCCAGCATTGCAAAGAATATGCAGATGCAAGGAGTCGACATTGACGTTGCTATGCTCATACGCGGCATTAAGGACATCTTTGCCAATAAAACCACAGCAATGACCGACCTGGAAATGGAAACAACCATGATGAATTTCGGAAAAACAATGTCGGCAAAATCGGATGGAAGGAAAAAAACAGAAGGCTGGAAAAATAAAAAAGAAGGCGAAGCTTTTCTTGC
>PMML01000031.1 GCA_003162695.1 Ignavibacteriota bacterium
TCCGCATACTTCGTTCCTGCTTCAGCAAACAGCCGATCTCCTTCAGGCGTATCCCCCTTAAATTTTGCTTGATCAGCCAACGCAATGCCCCAGTTGTAGAAAGCTTCATGCATATCTGGTTTAATTCTCACTGCCTCCGCGTACTTCGTTCCTGCTTCGGCAAACAACCGATCTCCTTCAGGCGTATCTCTCTTAAATTTGGCTTGATCAGCCAACACATTGCCCCAAACAACTGGTAACCAAGATTGATTTATAGAATCAAGACCATAATTTTGAGATTCCTTGAGCCAGAATAATACTCCGGCATATTTATCCTTCTCCGATCTTTGAGAAGCACGCTGCAGGAATCCTTTACCAATCGCTTGAGAGAGTAATAATTTGGGCTCTTTCTTAATTCCCTTTCGCAAATCATCAAATGTATTCCAATCCCCTGCGGATGCAGCCATCTGAAGCTGGAGAATCCGGTTAGATTCATTTGTCGTTTCCTCCTTTTCTACTCGCTTTAAAAACTCCAATGCCCCTTTAACCGGATCTACACCATCAAAATCTTTTGTCGGAAATGATGTAATACGCTCTAATGACTTTCGCGCAGCCGTAATAGGAGTAAGCACTTCATCTGGCAAATCAAGTTGCATTCCATCAAGGACTAATTTGCGCATAAAAGTATCTGCATCTTCATTATCTTCTGTAAGATGGCAATCTGAACCATGTTTTCGGAAAAGCTCTACAACCCCATCACCTATTTGCCCTCCACTGCTGCTGTAATATGACCACCATAATCCACAAGGAAAATTCGGGAGACCATAAGTGATTTCAAAACGGGATCACAATCACCCGAATATCCAACAACGATTAAAAGAGAATCTTGAACGGCTTCCTGTAAGACAGACGGATATAGATTCTGAACGCGATGCATTTCATCAGGCGTATTGGCAAGAAAAAGACTATGCATCTGACCATGTAGATACACTATTGTTGCCGGATCCAACGTTCCGGGAAAATATTTTCCCGTGATATTTAGATCAAAAGTCCGGATAGGTTGACCCATAATTGCTAACGCATCGACTATCAGGGGATCAAAATTAGTCGTCAGAATTCGATTAATATATCCCTTCTCCACTAAAGCGGCAAGTAAAAGATGTGTCCAATTAATCTGTATTCGACCTTCTTTATCCTTAGCACGATCAACATATTTCTTTATACGTTTCGCTCTTTCTTTCGGTGATCCAAGTTTACCCATAAGAAAAGCATATTCACTTATTCCCTTTGGTGGATTACCCACATCCCGTAGAAATGGATTGAACTTTGCCTCATCCCGCAATTCTTTCACAATTTCGCCGGATAGAGGTATCCCTGCAGATTTTGAACATCCGGATCCTAATAGAATCGTAACAAAACATGATCTACTCTGATTTCACTTGGCGAATAAACTCACCAAGTTGGGCTGGATTATATTTTGCAATTGTTAAAGGATCAAATGGTGTAGTAGTCATAAAATTAATTTCTTCTATTATTTGTTTAAACCCACAAATGATAACCGCTATCCATGTATAGCATACCAAACCCTTGGCTTGTTTATAATGGAAATCTTATTAAAATTCTACCCCGCCTTCTTGATCTTCGGCATCTGGCTCCAGGTTTTGCCTTCAAGAATCCTGCCCGCCTTTTTCTTCCGGACGCCTCCCCACTGTTTGAAAAAGAAAGGAACTTTAGCGGCAACACATTGGTCGCGAATATCCATCACCCACGGTTCATCCATCGGCCTAGCTCCGGGACCCGATTCGCCGCCCACAATAACCCATCCGATATTTTTCAATTTTAATTTCCGCAGCGGGCCTAACAACGGTTCCAAAGACAGGAACTTCACAAAAGCATTCGTCTTCCGCAGGTCATCTATGCGGTACGTATAGTCCTGGTTCTCTACGCTCACTCCCATCCAGATATTGGGCTGCCAATCGAGTTCATCGTTCAATTCTACCAGACGATCAGAACGTTTTGTAAGAATTTGAAACCGGTGCCAATGCGCCCGCTTCATAACATCGAAGACTCTCTTAATAAATTCTTCCGAAACATCTTTATGAAATAAATCGCTCATGGAATTAACAAAAATGGTTTGAGGCTTTTTCCATTGCAACGGCAATTCTAATGCCTGTTCTTGTAATGTCAGCTTAAAACCGTTGATATAATTGGGCTGACCCATGCGCTGCAGACGAAATGCCATGCGCTCGGCATAACAATGCTTGCAGCCCGGGCTTATTTTATTGCATCCCGTAATAGGATTCCAGGTCGATTCAGTCCATTCAATTTGTGATTTTAGCGCCATCTTAGTTTAATATTTCTTGTGCAATTTTAATTGCGGTTTTTGCTCCTTTTACGTTCGCAGCTGCGAAACAAAGCAGATAGAGAGGGATATTCTTGCTGTTCCGAAGCGCAAGCGGTTTAGGAGCCACGCCGGGAAATATACTTAAAAGTCGATTAACAAAATACTCCGCTATCGAATCAAAACTACAATCTTTTATCGTTGCCTCATTTTCACCAAAAAGATCCTCTTTTCTCTTTTTCTGATAGAATGCTTGATACCAATCAGGCGAACCGAAAATGAAGTTCAGCCGTTTACGAATTGCTGGGCTAATTTGTGCATCTCGTCGAAGCAACCGATTGACAGCGACGCCTAGCGGGAAGAGAATCCAGAGATCGATGGCTTTCGTCTCTGCTATTGCCTCTATGGTGCTCCATGAAACTTGCATACCGTATGGATCGAGGAAAAGCACAGCTCTGCCCTTCTTCCATGTATAGTTCCGACATCTATCCTGAAGCCACTCATTTGCATCTTTATTGACAATAAAGACATCTTTAGAAAGTTCAGGATAAGAATTACGTAGTTTTTCGAGTTCTACAATCTTCTTTGCATCACGTTCAATAAAAATATAATTGGAAAACCGTGGTCTCACATCCAAAGCAATTTTGGCAGAGCCCTCGACAAATGTCCTTGTATCATCTTCTAACAATTCCGGCATCGCCAATTGCGATCCATTCTGTTCGTCAGGAAGTATACGATAACCCGTCTCTGCAAAAGCATCAATAAAGGCAAATCGAAATTGTTGCTTATTCATGATCGTAGCATAAGCGACAAGATATTTTTTTACACGCCTAAGCTTTTCTTCAGTCCATTGTCCTCCAAAATTATGCTTGGTATTTTGCATAGTGATTCCCCTCGATGAATGATATTATAATTTTAAATGACTGGAATGAGAATGTGCAAATCTCCCAATAATTATAGACCAACTCTTCCCCATAAAAGAGCCTTATTTTTTTGTCTACACATCAGGAATTCTTATATAAACTTACAATATCGCTGGACAAAGCACAAATGTAAATCATTCTTTGCTTGTATTAGTTTTTATAGGTTGGCACATTTTAAGCTCATCCCACTTGCCTTTTGATTGACTCTCGTAGGGACGTTCAATTGAACGTCCCTACACTTCAAACTGGGACAAATGGTGATTCAAATGGTTCCATTGGAGGGCGCTCCATTGCTGCGGGGTCATTTTGCCGAAGAACGGATGCATATCCTTTGTAATTGCGCTGGGTCCCGATTGCATAAATCGCTGCACAAGAGCAATAAGCTGTTTCTTTTCCTTCTCGAATTCCCGTTCGTCCGTAATGATAAAATTCGGATCCGTCGGCATGCCGTGTCTCCACGGTTTTCCGCTCGTCATTTGTTTTAATGCCATGCGGCCGAAGAGTACACCAAACAACGATCTTTTTAACTTTAGCTCGCCGAACGCGCATCGTAGGGGCACCTGAGCGTGTGCAAGCATCTGCGGAACATTCATCTTTCCCCATAGTGCTTTTATCTCCGGTTGAAGCTTTTCAATTCTTTCAACGATTTCCTGGTTGTCCTTTGCATCGAATAAATCCATCATATTATACTCCATCAATTGTGCACGTATTACTGATTACGAAAGTAATTTGTGCGAGGGTTCTTGTTTCAAGGTGCAGCCGTTTTTTTGGTTCTACAGTTTTACAGTTCAGTTGTCGGCGCTTTTCCGGACCGAATTGCATCACCGAGAATGTTTTTCATTCTTGATATGGTACTGTGAATATCGCTTTTCCCCGATACGACAAAGCCGTGACCCGGAACAAGATATTCGAAGTTCAATAGTTCGATTATTTCCAATGAATCAATCCATCTCTGCCATTCCGCGACTTTTCCCTCCTCCAGATTCGGCAGCAGTTCCGGAATAACACAATCTCCGCAATAGAGCACTTTTTGAGCGTACACGGAAATGTTGGATTTCGTATGTCCTGGTGTCATGATAATATGGACCTGAATTCCTCCCAAATCCATATCGAACGCTTGATCGAATTTATGATCCGGATTCACTATCTTAGTGTTTTTAAAAGCAATAGCTGCTTCATTCGCATTTCTTCGGACAGCATTCGGAATCAAACAATTGAACTCGGAAATGCTCAATATAAGTTCATTTTGACTTCTGTCGATAGACTTATGGCCGAATATTAAATTGCCTTTGTCGGCAAAATATCCGTTCCCTCCGATATGGTCTAAATGTTTTTCCGTATTGATTACTATAATCTCATTATCCGGATTGACGCTGATTGCGTAACCGTTGATAGTCTGCGCAGAAATGGAGCTTCCTCCCGTGTCGACGATCAATGTCTTCTTCTTGCCTGCAATAAAGCCGGCATTCACACTCCAGGGCGGTATATAATACAGGCCCGTTACTGCGTAACAATTATCGGTCAGTCTCATTACCCTATCCTTTTAGATATTCACTATCTTTCTATTATTCAATGAAAAGAATATCTACAGGAAATTACCGGGTTTTCAGGATAAGCGCAAGATGCAGGATCCAGACCGGTAAACATCGAAATCGCTTCTTACTGCCGGTTTTTCATTGCAGTTCGCCGATTCTATACCGCTTTTGACTGTAAACTATCGTAATTTTAATAAAGCGCCCTGAAAATAAACATTTCATACAATATTTCGGAGCTTCATTCGTCTTATTATGAAAGAAGAGGAGCAGATATTGATCGATGCTGTAACACTTGGGAAACAGTCGGCGACAGATGCGACATTCCGATCCGAGCGAAAACGGCTCTTTGATTTTATCCGGCGCCGCGTTCGAAGCGAAGCCGATGCAGAGGATATTTTAGCCGATGTGTTTTACCAGATGGTCTTAAGTTACAATGTTACGGAACCGATAGAAAAAATGGCGTCATGGCTTCTGACCGTGGCACGGAATAAAATTATCGATTGGTACCGCAAACGGAAGCCAGAAGCGTTCCGGCAACGGGACGATGAGAACCGGATGCCGCTGAACCTGGAAGACATCCTCTACGATCCGGGTCAGAATCCCGATGTGCTCTATGCACGTTCGATGCTGTGGACGGAACTCGCCGGTGCGCTCGATGAGCTGCCGGAGGAACAGCGGGAAGTTTTCGTTATGCACGAACTGGACGGAAAAAGTTTTAAGGAGATTGCGGAGATTACCGGCGAGCCGGTCAACACTCTTCTTTCCCGCAAACGGTATGCGGTTCTTTTTCTGCGCGATGAGCTTCAGGAAATTTACAATGACTTTAACGATTTTTAATTAAATCATACAATATATAGAGGAGAATCATTATGAGATGCTGGTGTTTACCGAGAGGGGTAAAATTTATTGCAATTCCTATCATAGCCGCCGCCTTTTGTTTGGTATTCGGTTTCGGAACAATGCTGCTGTGGAATGCTCTTGTCCCCGATCTTTTCCACGGACCGATGCTTACGTTCTGGCAGGCGGTCGGACTGCTTGTCCTTTCCCACATTCTTTTCCGGGGTTTTGGAGGACATAGGCATGGCGACTGGGCACATCGCCACTGGAAGCATAGATTTGAAGAAAAGCTTGCCGCGATGACTCCGGAAGAACGTGAGAAATTCAAGGAAGAATATCATCATCGCTGCTGCTGCAAAGAGCCCGATAAGGAGAAATAGAATTATCGAATGATAAACAATCGACCGGGCTCCGCAGAACTAAGAAGCCCGGTTATGTATTGCACACAATTGATGTTTTTCAGCACTCTGCAAAAACGACTAATTGATTTGACGAATTAAATCCCTATGAAATAAATGGGGCGTGCAATGCTCCTCTGTATAAAATAAAAAGTTTTTCCTTCCGCACCCCTGCTGAAAACTGTTTTTTTGAACAAATTAATTCTTCACAGCCGCACTCCAGAAATCCGTACAAGCTTTGATAAATTCTTCCGGAGATTCGACAAACGGGAAATGACCGCAGTTTTTGAGCAGGACATACTGCGATCCCTTGATGGACGCATGAATATCTTCCGCATATTGCGGCAGGATCGGATCGTAATCGCCATGGATGATCAGTGTCGGACAGGTAAGCAGGGCAATCTGGGGCCGAATATCGTATCGCTGCAATTGCCGAAAGAAGATTGAAAAAATGGGAAATATATTGGATGCCGTACGCTGGGTGAAAGTGATCGTAAGCGAATCTGCAAGAGACCGGTTATAGAAATATGCCTTGTAGAGCAAACGGGTATATTCAGCTATTATCTTTGGATCCTGTTCTGCAAATTCCTGAGTGGCAAAAAGACGAGCTAAAGCAACGGTATCGTCATGAGTAGTTCGGACGGTGCGCAGCTGAAGAAACGGAAGAACCCAATTGGAATCCGCACCCATAGAGCATGCAAGCACTATCGAATTGACCCGCCGGGGATAAGCAATAGCATATTCCATCGCAAGAAAGCCTCCCCATGAATGGCCGAATAAATCCATCGTCTCGAGCATAAGCGCCTTCCGGAGTCCTTCCAGATCCTCGACAAATTGGTGAACCGTTATCGAAGCGGAATCGATATTTCCCGTGGATCGCCCGCTTGCTCGCTGATCATAGAAAATTAATTTATAATTATCTGCCAGCTTGCCCATTTGCGGTAAGAGATACGAATGGTCCAATCCTGGTCCTCCGTGAAGAACGATAATTGGCCTGCCATTCCCAATGGTTTTTGTGTACAGGTCAATACCGTTAATACGATAAGTTTGTTCCCCTAATCCCGCCGGCTGAACTTGTGAAAAGATCGGCGCTGCAAGTAAGATCAAAAGAAATAAGCTGCTTATAAAATGAGTCCGAAGACTTTCGATCTCGAAGAAATGCATATTTGCCCCTTGATAAATATGAGAATCCAACTTTAACTTATACAATAATAACGATACTTTCTTGATAAAATCAAATCATGGGATTTACATACAAACGATGAAACCCATCTTTCTTTCAGCACTCCACAGTATCTTGCAGCTTTAATCGTTAAAGCTCTCTCTTTATTTCTATTCATTTTCATCAATAGAACCGCATTTTATTGATTTTCCGAAATTTTCCCGTAACTTCCTCCACAAATTCATCCCTACACGAGCGCGAGGTGGTTATGGAAAAGGAATTTACAATCGACGGTAAGACCAAAACCTTTAAACCGGAAAGTTTGATGATGAGCTACGGCTACAATCCAGAATGGTCGGAGGGAGCCGTTAAGTGCCCCATTTATCAAACATCCACATTCGTTTTTAAAACGGCTGAGGAAGGAAAGGAATTTTTCGAAATCGCCTACGGCTTTCTATACATCCTGCTATCGAAAAGGTTCTGTATCTCGGTTTGTTTGAAAAAGGAACACGTCAGTACGATATCTATAAAAAACAATGTCTCGCTCCGGGATCGATGATCAGCTTCCGAATTAGAGGAAACGAAGCAACGACTTTTAAGTTCTTGAATTCTTTAAAAATGATTAAACTGGCGGTCAGTCTCGGCGGAACGGAATCACTCGTCGAACATCNNGGCATCCATGACGCATTCTGCTATGGAGCCTGCCAAGAAAGAGGAATTCGGAATTACGGAAAATCTTGTCCGGCTCACCGTCGGGATCGAAGATCCGGAGGATATCATCTGGGATCTGGAACAAGCGTTAAGAACGGTGAATAGTACTTGGTGAACTGCAAACGGTAAACGGCAAAAGAAGTGGTGACGTGCTTGGTGCTTCATTCGTGGTGATGAAATACTGCAATGCAATAAGTCAGTCAATAATCAATGGCAGCCTGTGACCTGCAAAGAGCAGACTAAAGACGATGCATAACAAGGCATTCGATGGAATACAATGTCATTTGTTATTACTCAGCGAGATATTGAAAGATTAAAATCACACTCTTTTAAAAAAATACCTTACGGTCCCGCCATCGGCAGTTTCCATCATAACCTCGCGAAACCGATCGGAAGTTCAGGAAGAAAAATTATTTTAAAACCGCTGTAAGCTTTCCTATTTTAGAAACAAAGTACCGAATGCTTCGTTTTTCAGAAAGAGCATCCGGAAATGTTTTGGATTCCGGTCGAGTCGAACTTTCATAAAAGGCCGGAATATCCGGTAGAAGAAAATGACCTATCGAATGAAGTTGTATCCTTTGTTGTTTCTTTTACTCTTATGTTCGGCACGCACCGCTGCGCAGGAATCCGATCTGTACGGAATTATACGATTGCCGGATGGCGCCCCTTCCGGCGGCGTTCACGTTTGGCTTTATGATCTCCCTGATACGATGCAATTTTTAGTGCAGCCGACCGATACCCGCGGCGCTTTCCGTTTCCATATTACGCGGAAAGGAACCTACCGCTTCGAAGCAAGCGAAATGGGCTATAAAAAAATCGTGCGGCTCATTCAGGCGAACGGTTCAAATATCGACCTCGATACCATAAAAATGACCGAAGCACCGATACATCTCGGAGCAGTTACGATCGAAGGAAGAACCCCGCCGGCGATTCAAAAGGATGATACGACGGAATTCAACGCGAATGCGTTCAAAACGCATCCGGATGCCACGATCGAGGAATTGGTCACCAAAATGCCCGGCATTACAGTCGACAATACGGGTACCGTCCAATCGAACGGCGAAACAGTCCAGCGAGTTTTAATCGACGGAAAACCCTTTTTTGGCGACGATCCTACACTTGCTATCCGCAACCTGCCGGCTGAGATCGTCGACAAGATACAGGTGTTCGATCAAATGAGCGATCAGGCGCAATTCACGGGATTCGATGACGGTCAATACGTTAAGACAATGAACGTCATTACGCGGCCGCACACGAGTAATTCCAATTTCGGAAAAATTGCTGGAGGGTACGGCGACGACGGTCGTTACGAGTCCAGCGCCAGCATTAATCTTTTCAACGGCAATCAGAGGACAACCCTTCTCGGTTCATCAAATAATACCAACACCCAGGCTTTTTCTATGCAGGATCTGTTCGGTGTAATGTCGGGAACCGGCCAGTCCCGCAACTACGGCAGGGGAGGCGGCAGAAGAAGCTCCAGCAACGCCGGCGGCACGGGTCCGCGCGGCGGTATTTTCACTCCCGGTAATAATGCGCGGACAGGAGCTTCGATCATCGGCGTACAGCAGGGCATTAATACAACCAGCTTCTTCGGCGCCAATTATATCGATTCCCTCACGCACGGCATGTTTCTTCAGGTCAATTATTTTTTTAACGAGACTAAGAACCAAAACAATCAGGATATCAACCGCCAGTACCTGTATTCCAGCGACTCCAGCTCTCTCTACGATCAGCAATCGGACATCAACGGCCTGAATTTCAATCATAGAATAAGCGCGCGGTGGGACTATGCCATCGACCAGTCAAACAGCATCAGGTTCACTCCATCGTTCGCCTATCAGGACAATCATGCTTCGAATTCCCAAAGCGATACAAACAGCCTTGCAAACGGGATTCCAGTTTCAGTGACGGACGCGCAAAACCATACGATAACAACCGGAAATAATCTTGCAGGTCATCTTATTTTTCAACATAAATTCAATACACCGGGACGGACTCTCTCTCTCGATATCGGATTCGGTGAAAGTTACAAATCAAGTTCGACCAATCTTAATGCAACGAGCAGTACGGCAGCAGGAACGCCGGATTCGATCGCTCCGATCGATGAATATTCACACGGGACAGCCAGTACTTACTCGATCGCGCCAAGTCTCGTATATACGGAACCCCTTGGGGGCAATCATCTTTTAGAACTCAACTATGAACCGACCTATTCCCACGGAACGGCGGATACGCGCACGTACAAACACGATTCGCTGACGCAACAATACGATGATACACTGCCTTCCCTTTCCAACGTTTACGGGACCCAATACTGGACTCAGGCCGCCGGCATCGGCTATCGGTACAGCACCGCAACCATGAATTTAAATATGCAGGTAGAAGGACAACAGGCAAGACTTTCCAATGAACAGACCTATCCGTCCTCGGTGTCCAGCGAAAGAGTTTTTACGAGCATACTGCCTTCTGCAACGCTTAATGTGAAGCTGCCCGACAACGAAAATCTCCGCATCTATTATCAGACGTCCACCCGCGCTCCGGCAGTAACGCAGCTGCAAGATGTCGTGAATAATTCGAATCCCCTGCTCCTGACTGCAGGAAATTCCCAGCTAAACCAGTCGTACTCACAATCACTGCTCTCCCGTTATTCCGTTACGAACCCGGTGGAAGGACGAAGTTTTTTCCTGCTGCTCTCTGCAAATTATTCGCTCGATTATATCGGCAGCGCAACCTTTGCGCCGGGCCGGGATACGGTGATCGATCAAACGAAGATTACACCCGGCACGCAACTCACGATACCCAAAAACTTCGATGGATACTGGTCGCTCCGTTCGTTTTCGACGTACGGATTTCCCATCGACCCGATTAAAACCAATGTCAACCTGAGCGGCGGCGTCAGTTATACACAGACTCCCGGCTCCATCAACGATGAGCTGAATATCGCCCACGCGTTCACTTCCACGGCCGGATGCGTCCTCGGCAGCAATATCGGTCCGAATTTGGATTTTACGCTCAGTTATCTCGGAAACTATTCTATCAGCCGGAATACAATTCAATCCGGCCTGAACTCAAGTTATTATTCACACACTGCAAGTCTTCGATTTAACCTGATATTCTGGGATGGAGTGGTTTATCATGACGATATTACCAATGCGCTGAACAACGGTCAAAGCAGCGGGTACAACCAAAATTCGGTTCTCTGGAACATGAGTCTTGCAAAAAAACTTTTTGCCAAGCAGGCGGGAGAAATTAAATTGAGCGTTTTCGATCTGCTCGGACAGAACAAAAGTCTTTCGAGGACAATTGCAAGCACCTACATCGAAGACGACCGCAATGAAGTCCTCACCAGATACTTGCTGCTTACTTTCACTTATACGATCCGCTGAGAAAAGAATGCAGCAATTTGTTCTCTTGTATTCATCTTATTGATTCGTATATTACCATTATATGCAATTATTCAGCATATTCTGTTAATAATAATTTCTCCCTTTCGAAGGGTGATGAAGAGGGGTTTTGCGAGTACGCAAGGAAAGCAAAATATATTCGATCTTATAAGCCCCCTGCAGCCCCATTCTAAAGAAGGCAAAACTAAATCCGAGTATCACTACAATCGCAAAATCATAACAAGCTGCACAATTACGGATATTATTTACAAGGAATCTCAATATGGAAAATATCGTTTTGTATATTCTCCTCGGATTATTGGCCGGCATCTTCAGCGGATTGATCGGCATCGGCGGAGGCATCATTATCGTTCCGGCGCTCGTTATCCTTTTCGGATTGACCCAGCACCAGGCACAGGGAACAACGCTGGCTCTGATGATCCCCCCTATCGGCATACTTGCAGCATGGACGTACTACAAACAGGGAAACGTCGACATTAAAATTGCAGTTCTTATTGCGGCAGGATTTTTTTTCGGCAGCTTGCTGGGAGCAAAAATATCCATCGGACTTCCCGATGCAGTGCTTCAAAGAGTCTTTGGAGCGGCTCTGCTATTGATCTCTTTAAAAATGATTTTTTTGAAATAGATCGACGTCTAAAAGTCCATTTGTTCGTGGTTCGTAGTGCGTAGTTTAATTTTATATAGCTTTTTGCTTCTATATTCTTAATTCTATATTCTTCATTCTGAATTCTTAATTCTGCATTTTTCATTCTTCCCGATGCACCGTCGCTGGTGAAAATGCCGGCAAACAAACGGAGACATATTCCGCACCTCCCTCGAAAGGCGTGCTGTATTGGACCCATTCGTTTCGAGCTATGAGAATGCCCTGACCCGCTGCAACGTCGATGGTTTTCAACTTCGTCTTGGTCTGAAGTATTCCTTTTAAAACGACGGTGTATTCATCGAATTCAGGGCACTGCGCCGGTTCGGTCCACCAGGCGGGACTAACCATTCGTGCAATACTGACCTCATCCGTTTTGCTGCCGAGGCATCCGAAATATTCTTCGATAATTTTTTTCTTCGTTCCGGCCGCTTCGATGATCTGAGGTTTTTCAATAAGCGTGGGCATGCTGCTCCTTTATCCATGCTGATTTTTCTTTTATACAAAGCACACAACCGCCTGAATATAAAAAAGGGAAACATCAACCCATGACGACTTCGACGTTATAACTTTTTCCAGCCGGCATAAGCGGAATAATATTGCCTTCCATGAGAGCGCCGTCGACCCGAATCGATCGAATTCCCTTCATAACGTGATCCGGATTTTTGATGTTTATAACGTATGTCACTCCGCGGAATTTTCGGGACACCGTATATCCCTTCCAATCCGCCGGAATACAGGGATCTATTTCGAGGCCGTTATATGACGGCCTTATGCCGAGAATAAATTGCGTTATGGTATAAAACATCCAGGATGCAGTTCCCGAAAGCCAAGAATTTTTCGCTTCACCGGGACGGAACGCATCTTTTCCGGCAATCATCTGTGCATAGACATACGGTTCGACCTTATGAAGATCGCTGATGTTCTCACGGAAGGACGGGCTCAACTTCTTCCAGTACTCGTATGCCCGGTCGCCGCGTCCCCGGACGGTTTCACCGATCATAATCCATGGATTATTATGGCAGAAGATTCCCGCGTTCTCTTTGTACCCGGCAGGATACGTGGAGATCTCTCCGTACTCGATATAATATTTTGTGAATGCCGGATTATTGAGAACAATTCCATGTTCCGTATCGAGGCGCTGTTTGACCGAATCCAGTGATTTTGACACCATGCCTTCTTTCAACCCGATCCCGGCCATGGTGCACCATCCCTGGGACTCGATGAAGATTTTCCCTTCTTCATTCTCTTTGCTGCCGACTTTATGCCCGTAATAGTCATACGCGCGCAGGTACCACTCCCCGTCCCATCCATGCTCTTTCACTGCTTTCTCCATGGCATCGATATGCTTCTGCGCTTCCAAAGCTTCATCCGTTTTTCCGATTTGACGGCACAATGTTACGAATTCCCGTCCATAGACAACGAACAATCCTGCGATCATAACCGATTCCGCCGTGCTGCCGCGTTTATTTTCGGTCGTTTGAAACGATTCGTTAGGATCCTTGGAAAAACAATTGAGGTTCAGGCAGTCATTCCAATCGGCCCGTCCGATCAATGGAAGCTTATGAGGGCCAAGATTGTTGACCACATGATAGAATGACGCTTTCAAATGTTCAAAGTGCGATCGTGAACGAGATGCATCGTTATCGAACGGAACCTGTTCATCCAGCAGGGAGTAATCTCCCGTTTCCTTGATATAAGCCGTTGTCGAAAGTATAAGCCACAGCGGATCATCGTTAAAATTTCCGCCGACTGCATCGTTTCCCCGCTTCGTAAGCGGCTGGAACTGATGGTACGCTCCACCGTCTTCAAACTGAGTCGCTGCGAGATCATAAATTCTTTCCCGCGCCCGCGCAGGTATCTGATGAACAAATCCGATAAGATCCTGATTGGAATCCCGGAATCCCATTCCCCGGCCGATGCCCGACTCGAAAAAAGACGCTGATCGGGACATATTAAATGTAACCATGCACTGATACTGGTTCCAGATATTCACCATCCGGTCAAGGTGTTCGTCGCCGCTTTTTACGCTGATAACATCCAGCAGACCGTCCCAGTACGTACGGAGATCTTCCATTGCTTTCCGGACTTTTTCTGCGGAATCGAACCGTGCAAGGCATTCTTTTGCTTTTTGCTTATTAATAACATTTTTTGATTCCCATTTTTTCTCTTCTTCATTTTCTATATAACCCAGAACAAAAACGAATTCCTTCGATTCCCCCGGATTCAAATCGACATCAAGAAAATGCGAAGCGATCGGAGACCATCCATGCGCTACGGAATTCTTCGGCTTGCCGGTTGTAACGACCTGCGGATTTGAATAATCATTGGAGAGACCGACAAACGAGTCACGGTCGGTATCGTAACCCTGAAGAGGCGCATTGACGCCGTAAAACGCATAATGATTGCGGCGCTCCTTGTACTCCGTTTTATGATAAATGACCGAACCCTCGATTTCCACTTCACCCGTCGAGAAATTCCGCTGAAAGTTCGTCATATCGTCTTCGGCATTCCACAGACACCATTCTGCAAATGAAAAGAGACGGAGATGCTTATTCATCTTTGTCGTATTGGTAATTTTTACTTTATGGATTTCCGCGTTCGTACCCAATGGAACAAAATACAGCACCTCCGCCTCGATCCCGTTTTTCAGGCCTGTCAATACCGTATAACTCATACCGTGCCTGCATTCATAACTGTCCAACGGTGTTTTCACCGGTTTCCATCCTGGAGACCAGACTGTCCCCTCATCATTGATATAGAAATATCTACCGCCCATGTCAAGAGGTACATTATTATAGCGATAGCGTGTCAGGCGGCGGAATTTTGCATCTCTGTAGAATGTATACCCGCCCGCTGTATTCGATATCAGTCCGAAAAATTTTTCGGTTCCCAAATAGTTGATCCACGGCCATGGGGTCTGGGGATCCGTAATAACGTATTCTCTTTTTGCATCGTCAAAATATCCGTATTTCATATTGATCCAATCAAATTGTTTATTTTCAAAAAGGATGATAAATCGACATTATTCTGGATATCGATAAGCATCCGGTTAATTTATACATTCCTCACACATCACTCATAATTTATGAGTGATGCCCATTTTTCCATGTATTGCAATTCGTGCCTAAGAGACTCCGTTCTCAACATCGTTGGAGAACCAGGGTTATTCAAAAGCAATCCCGCCGCAACGCAGCGGGATTGCTTCAAGTTTAGAATCAACGAACCTTGCCGGGATTTCTTCATTGAGCTTAGGATGCTGTTGGAACTCCTCAGTGAAGTCCTAAAATAAACTATTTATGCCCGTTTTTTTGCATCCCATCATAAGCTGATGAGTTGCACCATTTTCCATAAAGTATCGACTATTGTAGAAGCAGTCCCGTCACGCGATGTGCCGGGACTGCTCAATCGGTTTAAAATACTATTTAAGGAGTACCATTTTCTTTTGGGCTGTGAATTCTGATGTTTCAAGCCGGTAGAAATATACTCCCGACGAATATCGCGCGGCGTTGAACGGAACGGAATAATTGCCCGCAGCTTTTTGCCCATTGACAAGAGTCGCAATTTTTTGACCCAGTAAATTGTAAACTGTCAGTTTTACCACCGACGTATTTTTCAAAGAAAAGTTGATGGTCGTCGTCGGATTGAACGGATTCGGATAATTCTGCGACAACGAATAACTGAGCGGAGTAAGAGGATTCTTTGGTACCGATGTGCCAATGGCAACCGGGACGGCAAGATAATCGACATACATCCAGCCCCACCACATTGAAATCTGAACCGTATTCGTGTCCGGCAACAAATTGACATAGATGGTACGTTCCTGCCATGTTGTTGAAGCGTTAAGAGCAATAGTATCAGAACGAACTCCGTTAATATTGATGTACTGTTCTTTAGGTCCGAAAGGTGCCTGATATCCGAATGTAATCGGATAACTCCCTGCGGAGGGAACATGCGGAATAGTCCAGGTTATGGTTGCGCTTGAATCGCTCGTTGCCAAATATACATATTTATTATTACTTGCAGTGTTGTCGTTAACGATACTCACGCCTGTTCCATGAAGCACGGCATTTTCTGCCTCAAGTCTTACCTCCGTCGGTTTACCAACCGTTATTTTAACGACACCGGACGTTTGGCTATGTCCCAAACTATTTGTCGCTACGGCTTTGATACTATATATTCCAGCCGCAATATTCGTCCATGTATAGTTATATGGAGCCGCTGTGAGCGTAGCAATTTTCAATGTATCTGAAACAATAATATCGACAGTGTTAATAACCGAGCTGTCAATAACGGAAACTTGAATCGTCACATGATTGCTGTCCGGGAATGTTGCGCCGTCTTGAGGAGATGTAATACTCGGAATGGGCCAATCCGCACCGACACCGTTCACCTTGACATCTGCAGGGTGATTGGTCCAGATCGAATCGATGCCGGCCAGTATNNTATATCTGTGCCTTTTGAGTTCCATCCATGGTCTCATCGGGAAACTCTCCAACGACAATAGGCTTATCCGGACTCCAATGACTTGCCGTATGCGTTATTATAGAGACATTCGATCCATTGTCAGGATAATAATGAACAGAATAAAAATCCAGAGTTCCCTGTGCATCGCCTCCGGCGCCAAAGAGCGCCGCATCTGAATAGTAATTGCCGGCATTGCCGGCCATTTTTTGCAGCGGCGAAATAATTTGATCCGCTGTCAGCGCCGTATGATGCCTCTTGTTGAACGAATTTTCAATTTCCTTTTTCTTCGACATGCTCATCGCTGCCAGATTTAAATTTTCATCGGCAGAGATAGCCACATTCGTTACCGTATACATCGTGACCGCTCCATTGGTCACCTTTGCACTCGGGTCCGTTCTATGAATAGCGCCTGCGCAAAGATTCACAAACCGCTGAATATTCGCCATGGTGACTCTCCTGTACCCGGACCAGCCGAATTGTGTACTCATGCCTTCCGGTTCATTGAATATTTCCCACGCAATGATCGCCGGATGCGCTTTTAACGCCGTTACCATTGGGATGAGGCAATTTCTGATGTATGTATTCGTGTATGATGTGTCGGTTAGGAGCAGATAATTCCTCGCCAGCACAGCAGAGTCGAGAGTAGAAGTCATCATACCGAAGCCCCAGAGACAAATATCAATACCAATCTCTCTGTTCCATGCCATATCCAATACCTGTTTCAATTCGGGTATCACGAATGCTCCCGGTCCTGTGCAGTAACCCGATGTATCAAATTCCGGCGTCACGGTACCCTCTACGTTGAGCCATAAACGCATGGCGTTGCCGCCGCTTTGATGCATTTGAAGCATCCATTGTCCTATTGCAGCAGTATCTGTCGTGCCTAAACCCCAATCTGTACCATAATTTACCCAGGCCAAATCAGATCCGTTTAAGAAGAGCTGCTGGTTGTTATATGGAACTTTAGATTGAGCGTAAATTTTATTGAACAACGGGCTTACAAATATTAGAAAGATAATCGCGCAATATTGCGCCTTTCTATTAAATTGAAACAATTTTAATCCATTCGCCATAACACCCTCCAGAGATATTATACATTTACAACTTATCTTTAATCTAAAAAGATCATATCCGAATATATGACTATCTAAGAACTAAATCCAGAGGTTTTTCAGAACAATACACGGAACATAATTTTCACTTTTCCATCGCAATATATCATAAAATATAGACTTGAATCTTCAGATTTCAGCCTCATCTCATCCTGAGTGAACACAGAATTTCACTCCACCCGCAGGGATTGAAACCGAACGATAGTGATGGGTTTGGGAATATTTTTCTGATACAGCGGGAAAAATAAAGGGCGGGGCAGCCATAAATCAAAAACATAAACGATATGAATATTTTGTTCAACATATTTTCAATGCCTGAAATTACCCCGGTTTTATTGGGAGATTTGATCTTTCAATTTAACGCTGAGTAATTACATTTTTCCGTAGAACAAAAAAGCCGGGCAATTTTTCATTGCCCGGCCTTCATTCAAAACCATTCTGCTTTCCAGTGATGAAAAGCGAAGAGTTTTTTACTTCATCATGACCATTTTCTTAACCTGCATTTGATTGCCGGCTTGCAGACGGTAGAAATACACACCGCTTGCGAGTTTTGTGCCATCAAATGTTTTTACATAACTACCGGCAGGTTGCACTCCGGAGAACAATGTTACAACTTCCTGACCAAGAATATTGTACACTTTCAACGTGACTAATCCTGTCGTAGGAACAGAGTAACTGATNNGAACGCTGACGGGGCCTTTGTTTGGCTGTAGGATTACATCTGAAACATACGCAGCCATATTTTGAGTGAATTCGGTCGCCGAATTAAATGCCGCCAATTGAGCATCATTCCATATTAAAGAGCCTATCGGGAGACCGTCAATAGTAGATAATTTAATGTTTCCGTTCTGAGCAAAACTTTCCTGGAAATCAGT
>PMML01000022.1 GCA_003162695.1 Ignavibacteriota bacterium
GACTGCGTCAGCAGTCGGGCAGGGAACTGACGACCTTCCCGCTTGCAACGGGACGCTCTCACTTCTGCCGTGGAGCTGATCAGGATCGAACTGACGACCTCTTCGTTGCGAACGAAGCGCTCTCCCAACTGAGCTACAGCCCCAATACCTCATATTCTTATTTAGAAAGTACGTATTAAGTTCAACAAAAACAATGATTGATTCTCGTTTTGTTTTTCGGTAAGCTTAAATTTAGATATACAATGAATGATGGAAGAGAAGAAAACATATACTTTTGACGATTTTATCGGTATTGTACGGCGATTGCGGAAGGAATGTCCATGGGATCGTGAACAAACGCATTCTTCAATTCGCCACAGCCTTTTGGAAGAAACATATGAATTCATCGAATCCATAGATCAGAACAATTTTGAGGAGATGAAGAAGGAACTCGGTGATATTTTGCTTCATATCATCCTCCATTCTATCATGGCGGAGGAAACACAGTCCTTTCGATTCGAGGATGTTGTCCAGTCGATTTCGGAAAAGATGGTTCGGAGACATCCTCATGTTTTCGGATCCGGAGAAGCGAGAACATCCGAGGCTGTGACTCAAAAATGGGAACAGCTCAAGTTAAACGAAGGAAGGTCCTCCGTTCTGGAAGGTGTTCCTGTCGATATGCCGGCATTGCTTCGTGCGCAGTGTATTCAGGAAAAAGCATCGAAGGTCGGATTCGATTGGAAAACACGCCGCCAAGTCTGGGAAAAAGTGACCGAAGAGATTCAAGAGCTCCTGAAGGCTCAAGAACAAGAAATTCAACAAGATATCGAGGATGAATTCGGGGACATTCTTTTTTCACTTGTCAACTATGCGCGATTCATCGATCTCAATGCAGAGCTAGCCCTGCGCGGCGCTACAGAAAAATTCATCAAACGATTTCACCATGTCGAAGCAGAATTACAGCGTCAGGGAAAAACAATCGGATCGGTGCCGCTGGAAACGATGGATGAAATCTGGAACCTCTCGAAGGAAATTGGACTGTAAAGTATTCACCGGTTGGGCTTGACACCCGACTCATTAGCTGAATGATATTTATCGTATGCTTCGATAATGTCCTTTACCAGCCGATGACGAAGCACGTCATTTTTATCGAAGTAGACAAACGCAACACCCTGAACCGATTTGAGAACTTCTCGTATCTGAACCAATCCGGATGTTGTTTTTGACGGCAAATCGATCTGTGTGACATCGCCGGTAATAATGGCGCGGGAACTTGCACCAAGGCGTGTCAGGAACATTTTCATCTGCATGGCCGTTGCATTCTGTGCCTCATCGAGAATAACGAAGGAGTTATGCAGCGTGCGGCCCCGCATATATGCAAGCGGAACAATTTCAACAATTTTTTTCTCGATATAATTCCGCAGCTTTTCCGCAGTCAACATATCTTCCAATGCGTCATACAAAGGCCGAAGGTATGGATCTATTTTTTCTCGAAAATCTCCCGGTAGAAAACCGAGACTCTCCCCTGCTTCGACTGCGGGTCGTGTAAGAATGATTCTTGTCACATCTCTATTCTTCAGCGCAGCAACGGCCATTGCAACCGCAAGATATGTTTTTCCGGTTCCGGCCGGACCTATTCCAAAAACAATATCGTTTTTCCGAATTTGCTGAACATATTGTTTTTGTCCCGGAGTACGGGCCTTTACGATTCCGGCTTTTGAATAAAGAAGAGCAATATCGGCATCGTCCGTTATATTCTCGGGAAGCATCTCTCCGGAAGTTCCGTTGACCGCGACCAAATCGATGACTGTTTCAATATCTGCCGTGCTTAGATTTCCGTTCTTATTGAGGATGTACATCAATTCACTAAATATTTTTTCCAGTTGAACAACTTCTGAGTTCGTTCCGCGAATCGTCAAGACTTCGCCTCGTGCAGAAATCGTCGCACTGAACCGGTCTTCAATCAACTGGAGATGGGCGTCATTAAATCCGAGAAGTTGGACGGAATCGATGCCTGCCAGGGGAATTTTTTTTTCAATCAAGAGTATCTTACCTCCTTAAAAAAAAACCCTCCGATGAATTCTCCATCGTGAGGGTTTTCTTTTCAAAATTTACGACCGTAAACGTTGTAGGTTTTTCCTTACGGTTTTGCAGCCGGCGCTGTTGCGGCAGAATTTTTCTTTGCCCAATACCGCCTGAGAGCTGTTTTTTCTGTCTTTGTTAAGTCCGCCTTTTGCGGAATCTTCAATATCTGACCCTTGTGAATAATATCCGGGTTCTTTATCTGGTCTCTGTTGCCTTCCCAGATTTTCGGCCATAAGAAAGCGTTATCATAGATTTTGGGTTTTTTCGCAATATTCCATAAGCAATCGCGGTCCTTTGCCCATGTCCCGACCTTATACGTCTGGACAGCCTGACCCGAAGCAATAACTTGTTCCAAAGATTTTTTCAGTGCATCAAGACGCGCCTGCAACTCATTCAGCTTTTCCTCGTTACTCTTGATGGAACTTAACGGATTTTGTCTCTCCGCATTGATCCATGTTTGTATACTGTCAAGTTCCGCGCGCCGGGCATAGAGATCCTGATTTGAAAGGCGGGATAATTCGTTCAGTTTCGCATCGATATTGCCGGAAAGCGCTTTAAAAGGCGCTTCCTGTTGGCCTTGTAAAGCTGCAAAGTCATCCTGACATTGTTTCAAAGCAGCGCTTTTTTCTGCATCCTTATTCTTTAGATCGGCAACTTCTTTCTGAAGTCCGTTATATGTGTTCTTCAGATCGTTGCGTTTTGCAGTCAATTCCGTTACTTGTTGCTGCCATTGTTCTTTTGTCAATTCCTGTTGTTGAGCAGAAAGGACAGAGGTTGCAATAGTCAGCACAAGAGCAGCTATAATAATTTTTTTAATCATGTTCATTGTTCTCTTCTCCTTAATCCTATACTCAATGCATGCTCTTTAATCGAGCCTGCAAAGCATCTTTATCCTGCGCACATTGAGTTAACTGTGCATCTTTCTCTGCAATAGAACGCAGCAGTGCGGCTTTTTGAACTTCCGCATCGGATATTGATTTTTCCAGAGATGTGACTTCCGCTTTTAAATCGTTGAGTTGTTTCATCTCTTCATCAGAAGGTTTATTACTGCAGCCCGTAAGACTTCCGGCCAATAATCCGCAGCCGATAAGAATAAGGCCAACGCTTTTTTTCATATTATTTCTCCTCAGCATAGAGTACTTCTCGTTCAACAAACTGATCAGATAATAACCATTAATGAATAAAAAGTCAAGTGGAAATATCTGAACACTTTTTAATAAAAACAGCGGCAATTACTGTATTTTGAATTACAGCCGTATTCAAGCCAATGTCAGTTTAACCCTTTACGTTGACGCTGCGCGCCTCCTCCGGTCATCCTGAAAATATCGGAATATCCTTTTAGCACTAAAAAATCTATGCAGAAAAAGGCATACCGGTCAGTCTGCAGGAATAATCACAAAAGGTTCCTCTCGGCAAAACTTGTAAGAGCGCTATCGCCGGCAATTATAATATGGTCGTGAACCTTAATGCCGAGAATTTCCCCCGATTGAACTAGCTGGCGCGTAATCGCGATATCTTCCTGACTTGGCTCGGGATTCCCGCTCGGATGATTATGGACAAAAATAACCGCAGCCGAATGCTGAACAAGCGCTTCCGCAAAACATTCCCGCGGATGAACCAGTGAAGAATTGAGTATTCCGACAGTTACGCATTTTTTCGATATCAGCTTGTTCCCTGCATTCAGGTGAAGCACCCAAAATTCTTCATGCGTCAACGCGTGAAGATGGCGTATCATAATTTGAAGAACATCCTGCGGAGATTCTATACGGATGCGGTCTGTCGAAGTCTGCCCAGACATCCTGCGGCCTAATTCGAATGCAGCGAGCAGCGCGGCTGCTTTGCCTTTTCCGATACCGAGGGTAAAAAACTGGGCAGCCGATAAATCGGCCAGATCTCTGAGCGACCTTTCTTCGGAGAGTAATTTTTTTGCTAAATCGATGGCTGTCGATCCGCGGACACCTGTGCGGATAAGAATTGCCAGTAGCTCCGTCTCGGTTAGAACGGATGCGCCCCGTGAAATGAGTTTTTCTCTCGGCCGATCCTCGATCGGCCATTCTTTAATCGTCGTATGATAAAACGACGGCTCAGAAACCTTCTTCATGCCCACACCCCCCCTTAAGATTTCAGATTTCAGATTGCAGATTTCAGATTGAAAATTGCAAATTGAAGACCCTTCTATCTTCTTTATTATTCTATCTTCTTTATTATTCTGTCTCCTTCATTCTTCATTCTTCATTCTTCATTCTTTAATTCTGTATTCTGTATTCTGTCTCCTGTATTCTGCATTCTTTTTAATTCGGCAGATTGATCGTTCCGATTTTCCGGATTTCTCTTTGTTTATATTGCATCACGGTCATGGCGGAATTCACCCTGTTTCGAGAGAATATTATTTTCGAATGCCACCCGTCATACGATGCTCTTGCAAATGCCGCTGCAAATTCCCGCCGTTGAGTAGCTCCATGTCCTACGGTTTCCAGCATCATTTTCATAACATCGTATCCGATAAGCACGTTCGCACTCGGAACTCTCCCTTTCATCGCTATCTGATATTTCGACTGGAATACGCGATAATTCTCGCTTGCGGCGTCCGTATAAGAATCAACAAAGAATATCACGCCGTCCGTATACTGGCGCTGTTGGTCGAGTTCGTTCAAATCATTCCAGTCTCCCGTACCCAAGATTTGAGATTGAATGTTATAATATTTTAGCTGCGAGCTCACGACAGGAATTTCTTCCGACCCTGCAATCGGAACAAAAATGGCATCAAGCGACGACACCGGATATTGCAGGCTGTCGTATTTTGCCGGATCTACCCTTGTCGGGAGCTTCAGCGAATCTGCGATTTGTTTGCCGTTGCTGCCGAAGAGCGATAGAACGGTTGCAGTCAAACCTTGCTCATTGAGAGAATCTATCCTGTGCTGATCGACACCTGCTGCAATAATTTTATTTAAATCTGCCTGGTGTAATTTTCCCCCGAAATCGATGTACGGAATTTCCGTTTGTTCCATCGCCGCATGGCGAATTTTTTCTATTTCGCTTCTAATATCGGTTGCTCCCGGCTCATACCACACAACCTGGACCATATCTCCATCAAGGTCATGGACTTCCTGGATAAATGCTTCTGCAAGCTGTCTGCCGATTGGATCGGAAGCTGCGAGCACTGCAAACGTTTTTGCTTTTAATTCCCGGCATGCATAGAGAGCCGCAACTTTGCCCTGTGTTTCATAATCCGGAGTTGCTTGAAAGATATTCGGTCCAAGCAGTGTCATACCATTCGCGTTTGCGGTCGGCGTAACGATCGGAACTCCCCTTTCATTCGCTATCCCGACACAAGCCAGAGCTTCCGGGCTGAGAATAGGTCCAATGATTGCGCTGATTTTTTCATTCGAGCAGAGATCTGACACCTGTCGTGCTGCCGTGGTGGGATCGCGTTCGGTATCGCGTACGTCAAGATGCACCTTGACCAATGCCGTTTCATTGTATTCTTCTAGTGCATATTGGATGCCTTCTAAAAATTCCGACCCCATCTCGTGCGATGCCGGACGGTCGGATTTCATCATTAACGGCAAAACAACACCGATATCTACGGCTCCCCGTTTTTGCATTTGCTCGAGTAAAAAGAGGGCTTCGCCTACATATTGGATTTGCGGAGACAAGAGCGCAACAGGAGTCAATATTTTTTGTGCAGCTGCAACATCTCCGCTTCGGTTCAATTTTTCCGCTATGCGGACGGAGAGCAGAGCACGCGTAAGATCTGTTTTCGCAGAGGCAAGAAGTCCCTGCAATTCATCGATAGAAAGATTATTCCGGGCAGCTTGATCGAGCATTTTTCCTGCATGGGTCAGCAGCCGCATATCGTTGGCTGTATCGTCCCGAATGCCAAGCCATTCTTCAGACGCCTCATCAAAGCGGTTTAACTGGTAATAATTTAAGCCGAGCGTATAGTGCGCATCGGAACAGTATGTCGAGTTCGGATAGAGATCAAGAAGGTCTTTCAGGAGTTTTATCGATTCCCTGTATTGATGCAACGCAAAGAAAGATTTTGCTCCCATTGCGTATGCCGCAGTCGATCGATGGCTCCTGGGATATTCCCGCAAATTTTTTTGAAATAATTGAGCCGCAGTATCGAAGGTCCCGGACTGGTATGCATGCATGGCCTCGACAAACTGTTTTTCCGCCTCCGGGCGGAAGAGAATGCTGTCCGCCTGCGCAAATACGCTGCAGTAAGGAACCGATAAGAAGAAGCAGAGAAGAATATACGGAACGAGTGCTTTCACTTTTTCCCTTTCCAAACAGATCGCCGGCACAATTCACTTGCCGGCTTGTTTTAATCGTCTTAATTTAAAAAGTCTCTTTTCAACGATCGCAATCCGACATGCCAGCCCCATACGCCGGCAAGCATGGATAGAACCGCTACTGCCGTTCCGGGAACGATGATGCTTTCCCGCGCAAATTTAGTAAAATGGAATAACGATTGAAAATAATTTGATAACGGGAGAAGAACAATCGCCAGGAACACGAATAAATAAAGCAAACTTGACAAGAATGTCAACGTCGCTCCCTGCGAAGATGCAGCCCGGATCGGATTTTTTTCCGTATACTCTGCAAAAAAAGCTCCAAAGCCCAAATTCAATGCAGACATTGCAGTTGCAAGCCAAAATCCCGCGTATATTCCGAACCAGCTTAGCAATTCTCCCCGCGGGTTATAGCGAAGAAACGGAATATTCATAGCCCAGGTAATAAGTTCCGTAAGCGTCAGAACAAGCAAAAAACCTAATATAAATTTCAAGGCAAACCACTGCTCAAGAATAACCGGTGCGCTGCGTATCGACCAGAATTGTTTACCTTCCAGTTCGCACATGGGATACATAAACCTCAGCGCAAGCGATGCAATCATAAAACCGCTGAATGCAAAAAGGATTAAATACGTAAAAAACTGCATCGACTCGATACGAATATTCAGGTTCATATTCGTCAGGCTGAGGATAAAGGTGCCGGCTATGGTCAGCAGAACAAGTAAATGGATCCATTGGCTCGGTTCCCGGAAGAATAAAAAGAAATCTTTTTTTACCAAAGATTCGATCTTCGGCGAAAGAAAACTTTCTTTCCTAAAATCGAAGAGACGAATCCTTCCGCCATCCTTCTCTGACATGCGGTTCGATTGTATTTGAAGGGATATCAGCCATGTTTTAAAATACAATCGCTTCGCTGCCATGAGAGTAAGTGCAAAGAGAGCGGCAGTAACCGCCAGCAGCAGCGTCTCTGAGCACAAGGCCGCAGTGTAATCCTTCCGCGTCATTGAAAAGAAAAATTCCGCAACCCAATGATTCGGCAGATATTGATAGGCTCCAATCGGAAGCTGAGCAAAATACCGATCGACATTCGGGTAGAACCGGCTTGCCTGTTCGATCAGCAGGACCGGATTGGAAAAACTGAAGAAGAGCACGAGAAAACCGAAATAGATCAGACACAGCAAGCCCATGATTTTTCGAAAACCGATTGTCCCTGCAACCCTCATAATTCCTAAGAGAATAATCGCGGCAAGACAGGCGGCAAGAAACATGTACGGCATCAGAACAAAAACCATTATCGCAACAGAGAGGTACCAGGGATATTCAAAACATGAACCGTATCCTAAAAGCGCCGCAAAGCTGATAAAAAGTAGCGTTGTAGAGCTGTAAAAAAAATTATCGAAGAATTTTATAACAAAGAGTGAAACAGACGGCAGCGGTTTCGTCATAAGATATGCCACTTCAGGAGATTTGTAGAGCGTTGAGTAAGAGACTATTATATTTCCCAAATTCACGGCGATAAAGAAAATGAAAAGAATCATCTCCAGAAACCGGTGGTAAAGGTAGAGGCCGATCTGCGTCTGATGCAATACATATATCGTAATATTCCGCGTCGATACGTACACTCCCCAAACAAAACCGCAATAAAATAGAAACGACCCGACGCTGCGGACAACCGAGACAGATCGGACATCGAAAACGGATTTTAACGACGCTTTGAATTTATAAAGAAATATATGAAAGAGAAGATACATTCAGTGTATACAATTTCGTAATTGGTTCTTGGTTCTTAGTCGGCTCTTAACTACGAACTACAGCCGGAGGCCTAATAATGTTATCACGCGTTAGCATGATTCAAATTCTTGAACTACACGCAAAGAACAAAGAACCAATTTTATGTATTAGTGACATCGAGGAAAAGCGATTCAAATGTTCCGTCCAATCTATTTTTATCCGCCTGCAGTTTTTCCCGCGAATCGCAGAATACCAATTTCCCGTTATGAATTATACCGATACGATCGCACAATTCTTCCGCGATGGCAAGGCTATGTGTGGACATAAGAATGTCGGTGCCGCGGCTTGCTTCAACATGCAGTGTTTCCCGCACAATCTTTGCGCTGCGCGGATCCAGACCCACCATCGGTTCATCGATGATGATTGTTTTCGACTTATGCAAAAGCGCAGCGGCAATCGTGATGCGCTGCCGCATTCCCTGCGAATATTCTTCCGTGCGGCGGTCTATCCATGCACCGATTTCAAAATGCTCCAGCAAGGGTGGAATTCGGCTTTGCAGTGTGCTTTTATCGATGCTGTACAACCCGCCGACAAAATAGAGGAATTCCCTTCCGGTCAATTTATCGTAGAGAAACGGCTGATCTGGAACGTAGGAGAGTGTTTGCTTTGCTTCGATAGGCTGCCGGACCGTATCAAAACCATTTACTGTAACGGTTCCGGATGTCGGTGTAAACAATCCGACGATCATTTTAATGGTCGTGGTCTTCCCTGCGCCGTTCGGGCCGAGGAATCCAAAAAATTCACCTGTGGGAATGCTTAGGGAAAGATTATCAACTGCCGCAAAAGTGCCGAATTTTTTTGTAACGTTGCGAAGTTCAATCATACTGGCAGTCCGCGGATGTGGTTAGTTTCGTTGCTACATCACTCCCATTCGATCGTTGCGGGAGGTTTGGAACTGATGTCGTATACAACGCGGTTAATGCCTCGCAATTCGTTAGTGATGCGGCTGGATATTTGCGCAAGCACGTCCATAGGAATGCGCGCCCAATCCGCGGTCATGCCGTCCACGCTTGTCACTGCACGCAGCGCAACCGCATTTTGATATGTTCTTCCGTCACCCATTACGCCGACGGAACGCACCGGCAGCAAGACAACGAATGCCTGCCAAATTTTATCGTATAAATTTGTCTTCTTCAATTCGTCGATGAAGACAGCATCGGCTTCCCGCAGCAAATCGAGTTTTTCTTTCGTGATATCGCTCAGAACGCGCACTGCAAGTCCCGGTCCCGGGAACGGATGCCGTCCGATAAAGTCATCCGGAACACCGAGTATTTTACCGATCTCCCGCACTTCGTCTTTAAATAATTCACGGAATGGCTCTATCAATTTAAAATTCATTTTTTCCGGTAAGCCGCCCACATTATGATGACTTTTAATCGTTACCGACGGCCCTTTGAAGGAAACGGATTCTATCACATCCGGATACAGCGTGCCCTGAGCAAGAAATGCCACATTGCCGCGGAGTGCCTTCGCTTCTTTTTCAAATACTTCGATGAACACACGTCCGATGATTTTTCGTTTTTTTTCCGGATCGTATACACCGGCAAGTTCTGTTAAAAATGCATCCGTCGCATCCACGTACGTAAGAGGCATACGAAAATGATCGCGGAATGTTGCTACCACCTGCTCGCTTTCATTTTTGCGCATCAAGCCGTTGTTGATATGCACGCAATGCAATTGATCGCCGATCGCCTTATGGAGCAGCACGGCAAGAACGGATGAATCCACTCCTCCGCTGAGTGCACAGAGCACGTGCGCAGTCCCGACCTTCTCGCGGATTTCTTTAATGGACTGCTCGACGAACGAAGCGGGAGTCCAATTTCCTTTTGCCTTGCACACATTGAAGAGAAAATTTGAAAGGATTTTTTTCCCGTCCGGCGTATGGACGACTTCCGGATGGAATTGAATGCCGAAGATATTCTTTGCTTTATTACGGACAGCACAAATGGGAGCATTATCCGAATGCGCAATGCATTCAAAGTCTTCCGGCATTTTGCTCAGCGAGTCGCCGTGACTCATCCACACCGTGGTAGAAGATTTTAAACCGCCGAAAAGATCGTCGTGATTATCGATCTGCAAATCCGCTTTGCCGTATTCCCTGAGAGCCGCGGCATCAACCTTGCCGCCAAATTTTTCCGAGATTAATTGCAGACCGTAGCAAATGCCAAGGATTGGTATGCCGAGATCGAAGAGAGCAAAATCCGGCTTCGGAGCATCATCTTCATAAACGCTGGATGGTCCGCCGGAAAGAATAATGCCCGCCGGTTTCATTGCTCGAATATTGTCTAATGAAAAACTAAAGGGATGAATTTCCGAATACACGCCCAGCTCGCGCACCCGCCGCCCGATAAGCTGAGTGTATTGAGAACCAAAATCGAGGACTAAAATCGTTTCCGTATGCTGCATGCATTAATATAAAAAAAGATGTTCGTTGTTCAAAAGGAGATGCGATAGAATGTTTATGAATGCCCGGTTTTTCTTGGAGGGACGTTCCCAGCCAAATAGACGGCAGGTAAAAATTGAACGTCCCTATGAAGAATCATTTCCGCGCAGGGGCGCATTATAACAGTCCCCAAGAGGCGGTCGTAACTGAAACAAGTAATAACTCTATCATGTACAGCAATTTATAAGCCGGAGGCCGAAGAATGCGGTTATCTAAAGAGCGTTACGCACGTTAAGTTTATTTCTACAGGCTCGTTTTTTAAATCATCTAAAGCTTATTTATTTTTTTCTGCTTTCTTCTTTTTTTCTATCATCGTTTGAGCGTCTTGATTAAATTTGGGATGATATTTGCCATAGGGAAGCGCTATCAATATTTTTGTGTTTACATCACGTGCCACTGGAACATATTGGGTCGCCGCTGTTTTGATAGCAGTTGTAACTGCTTTTGCCAGCAGGCCGGCTAATCCGCCTGCACCACCGCTGTCTCCCGACGTATTCACGCTTACTACATCATCATAGAACCATAACACATCACCGGTTGTCGTCGATTTAAGTTCAGATGCTATTTTTACAGTTACACTACCTGAGAGAATGAGGTATTGCGTGTTCCATTCGAGAATGGTAACATACATTACCGCATCAGCGCCGAAAAACTCCTTAAATTTTTGCGGAGGGACATTCAGCATTGTTTCCGTATCGAATAGACCCTCTTGCTTTAAAACATCATTAACAACTTCTGTCGGATACACATAATAACCGCAATTGGTTAATGGCTCTGCTATTGTCGTTGAATAATATTCCTTTGCATCTGCGGCGGTAGACTTATTCTGCGGCGGTAAAATGAGAATTGAAACAGGATGTTGATCGTACATTTTTGGGGCAAATTCATGTTTTGTGATTTGCGGAGCACATCCCCATAACGTTAAAACAGAAGCAAGAACAATCCAATATAGTGTTTTCATTTTTTCCCCCTCGCTAATTCATCTTTTAAGCGTTGAACGAATACTTTAGATTCCGGATAAAGGACTATTTCCTTGTCAAAATATTCCAATCCTTCATTTTCTTTACCATCGTTGATAAGCAAGTATCCGTATTCAGCATAGATTCCCGGGGGAACATGTAAATGTTTCTTTGGAGAAGTAACGATAATATCTAAAAGTGATTTTTCATGAGCTGCAAGAGTTTTTTCATCAGGACTTTTTTTATAGTCATACAACGATGAAGAATAGTCTCCCCAATAGAAAAGAGGCTGAGGGGCGCAGCCAATTAAAAAAACCAAGGAAAAGAGATAGAAGAGATTTTTTATATTCATGGTATTTGGATCTCCATTGTTGTTTGGTTATCAACAATTACGACTCTATTGAGCACAAGCTGGTTATCTCTATACATCCGTATTGCATGATTTCCAGGCTTCACTTGATAAACTTCAATTGCCGGATCAAGCAGAAATTCTTTACCTTCATCTATCGAGACAGTTATTGCATTTATATTTCCAACGAACTTTAAAAAACCCTTCTCTTCTTTCTGCACAATTCCTTCGTTATAACCGCCGCATGAGACGAAAAGTGATGAGAATAAAAGAATGAACAACGAGTATCGCATAGAAACCTCCATTTATTTTTCTTGAACATAATAATCTATAAAATTGGATGTCGGAAGTTCACCGGATGTTTTTAAACATATTGAAAGTTCCGAATTCACATCTCCTTTTACTAATGTCTGGACCTGAATTTTACCCACTTCTTTTCCCGGAAGCTCAATTGGTATTCCCGTTTGAGGATTATTGACTTTCTGGCCTTTTTTATAAACTGTGAATGTATCGCCTTCTTTTATACCCTGCATGGCTCCGCCGGATATGATATAATTTCCGTCTTGAAAAGAAAGAATGTATGATTTCCAAGGTTTATCCAATAATCTTTCTGAGATATTGTCCACCAACTTAGATATGGCTGCGGAAATAACTTTATCGTTTAATGTAGCGTCATAGTCAGCAGTATTTCCAACCCCTAAAACGGTTCCAGCTTCTGAGAATGCTTCTCCTTCGCCTTCTTCGGAATATATTATCTGGCTTGTTTTGACGTCTACAAGACGAACATTAACTTTAGCGTAGGCAGTTTGTTTTTTTGATCTGCTGAAAATACCAACGTCACTCGTCGTTTTTCGACCAAATTCCGAAACAGATCCCAAAATTAAATAATCGGCCGGTATATTTAAATCTGCGAGAGTGTCCAATTGTTTCTCCTTTGTGAGATGCGCCAAATCGACACGTTCCAACATAATAAACTTTTCTGATGCAGTAAGCTTGGCTGAGAATATATCCATAGCTTGCTTGCCAACCCGATCGTCATTTTGATCATAAAAAAAACCTTGACCATATTTTGTTTCGTTCGAGAATCTCGCAATAGCAACTTTTCGCTTAAGCGATCTTTCCGGACTTGCAAGCGACTCGCTTACTTGAGGAATAGCTTCTGGAATTATTTTTACTTCCGGCGGCTTTACCGAGGCGCAAGATTGAAAAAGAATACCAAGGATAATCAATGCATATATTCTTTTGCTCATAATTCGTCTCCTAAAAAATAAGGTGTTTAAAGTGAGGGGCTTTAATCTACAAAAACAGGAAACCCCCTTCTTTGCTGATCAACGAATCCGGAGGTTTAAAATCTTACCCCTACAACATTCCCCAAGACCCGGTCGTAACTGCTACAATTGAAGTTTTAATTAAACAATAAATCTAGCTTCAATCAAGCCCGCTGTTCAATTTGATTCATTTTTCTATAGAGTCCTTGAACCGAATTTATGCGAATCGCACCATCGGTAGTCTTAAAAAGCTAAACTGCCGATACGATCTCCAGAGTTGATGCACTCGGTATACAATGAAAACGCATTTTATGCGGTGTTTTTGCAGAATCCTGATATGCGATGATGAATTCGATACTATCGATGGGAGTGTCGGTTGTGCTGAAACGAATCCAACCTGATTCTCCCCGGCGAAAATACTTTGACGGACTTATCTGCGCCGTTACTCCCCGTGGAACTTTCAAATTCAAAGAGTTTATTGAAGCGCCGTTGTTGACAATATATAATGTAATAAGTGTCCCGCTCCCGACACATTGTTTCAATTGAAACTCCGGGACTGCCGGAACCGGCAAAGGAGGAGAAAATGCTGAGACAGCAATCGGTTCTCCGGTTCCTTCAATCAGCGGCACACCGTATCCTGCAGGCGCTGCGAAACCAACCTGCTGCTCTAAAGCCAGCGAGCGAGCCAGCTCCTCCTCTTCCGTTCTTCCTGCAAACATGTCGAAGAGGTTAAGATGATTCGATACTATTAAATTAAATTTCAACGCACAAACAGCAATGATCATGCCGCCTGCAAACCCGCCGATATGCATCCAATGCGCAATACCGTCCGGTGAGCCCATGCTGCCGAGAATATCGAATATGAGCCAATACAGCACCAGCCAATATGCCTTCGTTGCGAATGTTCCTGCTTTAAACAACCATATGAAAGGAATTGCAAGAAAATACCAGCTGTGTATTTTATTCCGAGGGAAAAAAACCAACGCCATTCCGACAATACCGTTAATCGCGCCGCTCGCTCCAATCGCCGGACGCCCATCGACAACAAGATGGACGACTCCTGCAATAACACCGAGGCACAGATAGAGAACTACATACGCGGCATCTCCGACCGATGCACAGACTGCATTTCCAAAAATCCAAAGGAACAACATGTTCCCCAGCAAATGGAAAAAACTGCCGTGCAAAAACATATTACCGAGTAAACTTGAAACTTCCCAGTTATGAAGGACGAGAGATTGCTTATCCGCCGATGGAAATATTTCTTCTGGAAGGAAATATAAAATAGAAGTGACTGCAATGAGAGCGGCATTTGCATACGGTACGCGGGTAAAAGTCGTTTCTAATTTATAAGGAATGAGTATCATCTTAATCTATAATTAAATGCACGATCCGACGCAACAACATCCGATCGCATCAAATCTTGACGCATCACTGAAGAGACGATGGTTATTGTCATTATGCCTTTACGATTATATTAAACAGGAAAAGGCTGTAGAGCAAAAAAAATGAAACCTCTTTCTTCGCCGGTCAACGAATCCAGAGGCTTTAAAAAATTGTAATGCACCAGCAATCCCCTGAGACCCGTTCGTAACTGCAATAATTGAATGGTTCAATGAAGCATTAATTTAAACTTTCTGCAAATATACTCTCCCCCATTTTTCTTCCTACCCCATTACTCCTTTAATCTTTACCTCTTTATACCTTCATCCTGAAACAGCCGCCTCATCCTTCATCTTGAACTGATGGAAATTCCCGTCGGGGTACATTGTTCCATGCCCTTACATAGAATACTTCAATATGCACCAGACCTCAGAATTTAACCTGCACATCCTGCCTATCGATTTCAGCCGATTTGAATAATTCTCTTGGCATGTAATTCAACCAGCCTGCAATCATGTTATACGGTATCTGTTCTATGCGTGTGTTGAATGTATTTACCCAATCATTATACAATTCCCGCCTGTCGGCAATTTGATTCTCTATATCGGTAATTCTGCTTTGGAACTGAGAGAACATCTCGTTGGCTTTCAATTCGGGATAATTTTCGGAAACGGCAAACAGCGACTTCAGCGTTGAGGTCATCGTATTATCTGCCTGCGCTTTTTCCGCCACCGTTCGCGCCTGAGCGTAAGCGGACCGCGCCTGCGCAACCTGTATCATTACTTCTTTTTCAAAATTCATATACCCTTTTGCGGATTCCAATAATTTTATCAATTCATCGTGCCGTTCCTTTAACAATACATCGATGTTGCTCCAAGCCTTGACGATATTGTTTTTAAGCGATACAAGGCCGTTATAGATGGAAACGAAATAGCCTACAATAACAACGATGATGAGGAGAACGAATACAAACATGAAGAGTTCCATAATACCTTTCCTTATAATAAGTTTGATAAGTGAAGTATTTCAAAAAATCCCGTAATAAACAGAATGACCCCGTACGAGAGCCCCGCGATCATTTCCCATTTTGTATCGCTGACCACATCCTTTTGCCGGTCGTCCGNNATAAATGTCGAATCGGCGTTCCCCCGCTGGATAACGACGTGCGATTTTGCGCCTTCGGTTTTCAAACCGGCTGTTCCAAAGACAAATATTACATCATTGGGCGATAAATATTTTTCGACATACTGCTGATCGCCGGCTTGGGGAGAAAAATTTTCCACAATATCCTCCTGCGGTGTACCATCCGGCTTCAAAAAACCAAAGGCTCTGTCTGAAATTTTAAATTCGGCGCCTTCCGGGTCGACCATCATTTGACCCGTTTTGTCCTTGATCCAGAAAGGAATTTTGAAGCTTTCAGTTGACAGTACCTCCCATTGATAACCTGTTTCATCGTCGGAACTTCGATAGCTGCGATAAATCTGCAATTCGCTTCGATAATAGACGCATGGCGATTTGGAATACGGCGAGGTCAAAACGTGTTCCGAAGCAATCCTGCCGCTTATTTCCACTATTCCCATAGCTACGGATCGGATTTTGGAACGCGGAGTATTCCGGATGAGCTGCAATTCGGACATTTTTGTAAAACCAAACTGGAAGAGCACCGAGCCGACAATAATAAGAACAGAAGGTTCAATAACGGATAGAAGAGACCTTCTGAGAAATATTTCCAGTATCAGTCTATTTGTTGAAAATACTATGTAGGAAAGAACAAGTAATACGATAAGATAGAAAATAAATTTGCCGCCGGAATTCATATAGGCGGAAAATTGGCCTCCCATGCCGCTCTCCATAAACATTGTTTTATGAAGATACCACGATAGCAGCAGGCAAAAAGCAAATATCGACAGATAGAGTACCGACAGATCCATTGTGCAAGTCCTTTTAGATATTATGCCCTTATCGACTTAAGGGCTTGTAAAAAAAAGCGAAGACTACTCCAAACCACAAAAATCTTTATCTCGTCTATCGACAAATCCAAAGGATTAAAACCGCACCGCTGCAGCAGTCCTCAAGACCCGGCCGTAAATGCAACAAATGAACGGGTCAATAAAGCGATATTTTCAGTTTTAAGCAAGCCAATTGGAGGAAACACGCGTTTCCATGCAAAATCAATTTCCAATTTCGAAAAACCTGCGGCATGCAATTCAGATCCAATGACTAATTGCTTGAGAATAAAAATCGCCGGAAAAACCGGCTGCAGCGGAAGGATGTATAGGTTTAGATCCCAATCATTTACCCGGATACGGTACTGAATTTATTTTTAGAAGTCTGCCTCCTGTCCCCCTTCACGCATCAATTCGACCACTTTTCTGTACACCGGAGTATGCTAAATCCCCTGAAATTGCGACAAAAATCTATTTTTTCCGTTGGCATACGAATTGTGGTTTTATTTTCGGCGATAAAGGTGCAGTATGAAAAGAATAATGATCTTGTCGGCCATTCTCTTTGGCGGCCTGACAATCTCCGGTTTCCTGAATAGACCGCTTGCGGCAGAACCTCCAACAAATGCTCGTTTCGGTTTCTTTTATTCCAGTCTTTCTCCGTATGGTGAATGGATTGAGGTCAACGGCGGCACGCATATTTGGCGTCCATTTAATATTCCACGTGAATGGCGGCCGTATTCGCTGGGACGCTGGGAATGGACAGATGAAGGCTGGTACTGGTTTTCCGACGAACATTTCGGGTGGATTGTTTACCATTACGGTCGATGGTACTACGATGATTTTTATGGATGGGTTTGGATGCCGGACGATGTCTGGGCTCCATCCTGGGTCGAATGGCGTTCGAACGATGATTGCATAGGATGGGCACCTCTTACGCCGTATGCAATTTTCGATTTTTCATCGGGACTGCATTATTCCAGACATTGGAGGGCACCCGAACATTATTGGTCATTTGTTCGATATGAAAGATTTACCCGCAATTTTCAGCACGCTGATTTCATGAACAGAAGCGATGTTCACCGTGTTTTCGGCAGTACTCACACAGCGGCAAACTTTGGAATTGAACACGGCCGCATCGTCAATCACGGTTTTGCGCCCGATGAAATTTCGCAACATGGCAACATCCGCTTTGAACAACGAATGATAAGCGAACGGCAGGCTCCGGGGGAACATTATGCGCGGCTTCAGGAATCAAGAATTGAAGTCTATCGTCCATCGCCGTCCGAACTTCGTCAGTCGGCTGTATCACCGAATTTTCGCAGAGGCGAACGCCCGCTTTCGGGAGATTTTCAAACTGATCCCGGAATGCTGACACCAGCTTCCGGAATCGGACCCGATCATGGATCGTCTCACGTACGTTCTTTGCATATTCAAACAAATACTGCTTATAAGGACAGGTTGAACGTAAGACCAGTCAAGGGACAGCAAAAGGAAATGCGTCAGCAGCTTATAAAACGGTATGAACGTGATCGCAACAGCGGACCAGCACTGCATAGATTCAAAGAAAAAACAGGCAGAAGAGATTAGGAAAGTTCGCGGTTTATTCTTGGTTCTTGATGTTTTTGTTTACCGTTTCCACTTGCATTAAAAAGCAGCTTCGTTTTCTATTTTCTGCAAAATACCACATTATTCAACAATATTCGACAAACTTACCTTCGAAGCAGTCGAGCATTTTTCCTCCTGTTAAGAAACGAAATTTTCTCAAGAAAATTATTTTTTAATTAAACCATTTCCACAATATGATGTCTAAGTTCTGACGTGTCCTAAAATGGAAAATCCGGTCTTTCCATTGAAAAACAAGGTCAGAACGAGGTGGAGTAGAGTGGTCTTCGCCTCACATAGAAGAGAGCGGATGCTTTGGAGTCCTCGTGGTGGAGGGGCCTGAGTTTGCCGCTCTCTTTTTTATTTTGCTCCGGAAAAATTGAAACTCGACAAAATTTCTTTCATGTCTTCGGGTAATTCAGAATCGAATCGCACAAATTCCTTCGTTCCCGGATGGATGAATCCGATTGTCTTAGCGTGAAGCGCCTGCCGTGGAATTTTTTTAAGCAGATTTGCCGCTCGCTGCGTTTGAGAACCATCCAATCCTCCCCATGCGCTGCTTCGACCGCCGTACGTAGGATCCCCGAATACCGGATGACCAATATGCGCAAGGTGAACTCGGATCTGATGGGTACGTCCTGTTTTGAGATGCAGCCGAACAAGTGACAGGAAATCGAGACTTGCAATCACTTTATATTCCGTCACTGCATGTTTTCCCTCTTTTGTGACTGCAATTTTTTTCCGGTCCTTTTTGCTCCGTCCAAGGTTTGCATCGATCTCCCCTTTCTTTTGTTCAAATTCTCCCCACACAATCGCCCAGTATTCCCGTTCGATTGTACGCTTGGAAAATTGCTTTGCCAGAAATGCATGCGACTCATCCGTCTTTGCAATCACCATGAGCCCAGTTGTGTCTTTATCGAGACGATGAACAATTCCGGGACGCATCACTGCGTTCAGAGAAGAGAGAGTGTTGCAATGATACAGCAATGCATTGACCAGCGTTCCCGTATAATTCCCGTACGCCGGATGCGTAACCATTCCTGCCGCTTTGTTGACAATAAGGAGTGAATCGTCCTCATAGACAATGGTTAGTGGAATGTTTTCCGGCAGTGCGTCGGAAGCTTCAGGATGCGGAAGTGTGACAAGTATGCTGTCGTTCGGATTGATCTGATAGCTTGATTTTATTTTTTTTCCGTTTACAAGTACCAGGCCGTCTTCAATACCGGACTGAACTTTATTGCGCGTTGCATTTAGAATACGCTGTGTAAGATATACATCTATCCGTTTACGATGTTCCCCCGGCGGAACGATGATGTGAATTTTCTGCCGGTCATCTTCCCCGTCAATCATTGTATGCTCCGTATACTGAGATTTTTCGATGTGCGAATTGAATTATCCTTCTATGGATTTCCCTTCTTGCCTGCTGTCCGATGCTCCGGGATCCGGCATGCCGCTTGGCGGCAAGCCTGCATCCGGTACTTCAATCTTCTGCGTTTCCGCCGCAAAGTCCGCCCCTGTTTCAGGTTTCTTTCTTTCCTGTGCTCGATGAAAAATCAGCATTAAAACCAGCCCGACGCTGACCGACGCATCGGCGACATTGTATACTGCAAATCGATTCATATGTAATCCGAATATATTGATTTTGAAAAAATCCATATCGATAAAATCTACGACTTTTCCGTACAACAGCGGCCCTTCGCCGAAGAGAACGCCATAAAATATTCTATCGATAAGATTGCCGATCGCGCCGCCGAGAATCATAGCAAACGGCAGCCGGTTGAGAAAACGTTCATGCCGAATGCTGTAGAGATACCATGCAATTGCAACAGCAGCAATACCCGTGACAAGAACCAGGAGCGGACGGTGTTGAACCTCGATGCCGAACGCCATGCCCGGATTCTCCACAAACGTCAATCGAAGGAAACTTCCGAGCAGGGAAAGGCTTTCTCCGAGCTGCATACCTGGATAATAGATATGCAAGGACGGTAATGCAATCCCTTTCACAAGAAATTTTGTCAGTTGATCTGCAATAACCACAGTTAACGTGATATAGAACGCCTTCACTCTTTTCTCCTTCGACAGCAATAAAAAAGCCGGCGATGCTATTCCGAAATCATCGCCAGCTCCAGATTCAAGGTCTGTTTTGTTACGGCTTATTTTTCAGCAATTTACACTTGACGCAAAGTGTCGAATGCGGAACTGCTTCCAATCGCTCTTTATCGATCAGCTTGCCGCATTCCGTGCAAAAGCCGTAATCACCGCGTTCGATTCTCTTGAGAGCATCATCCAGATAATTTAAAAATTTCCCTTCCCGGGATGCGAAAAGAAATGTCTTTTCACGTTCCATCGCATCGGTTCCTTGCTCCATGTGAAGAGAATATGTTGAGTTTTCGATTTCATATTGTCCGGTCGTCACGTCCATCATTGTTGACTTCAGCGATTCGAGCTCTTCGAGAATTTCCTGCCTTTTGGCAAGAATCACTCCTTTAAAATGTGCGAGATCTTCTTTACTGAAACCCTTTTTCGGTGCAATCTTCGCTTCCGGAAATTTTGTCTTGATCTGGACGGCTTTTGCAGGTTTGAGCTTTTTGGACACAGCACTCTGCTTCGTCGGTTTTTTTACCGTTTTTTTTGCGGCTTTTTTTATTGCCTTCTTTGCGGTTTTCTTTGCCATATTGATCTCCCAAACTCCGAAAATTGACGCAACACTGAATAATAGGTTTACAAATATACGCTATTTTTTTTCAACCGCAAGTACAGTCTGCTCTCCGTTAATATCTTCTTCTTTTGCATTCTTGAACTTCAAATCTTCCAGCGAGAGACTGCAAATGCCGACCGCCAGCGTCTCCTGTGCAATATAATCACGAAGCGATATCAGGACTTTTGCCAGCGGCTCCGACGAATGATGATAAATCGTTATACGATCGGTCACTTCGAATCCTGCGTCCTTGCGCATGTTTTGAATGCGATTGACAAACTCGCGCGCCAGACCTTCCTGGATAAGTTTCGGCGTCAATTCCGTTTCAAGAGCTACCGTAAGTGAACCATCCTGACCAACAAGCCAGCCGTCAATATCTTCCGCTATTATCTCCGCATCTTCACGCTGTACGGCGACATTCCTGCCATCGACCTCAATCTCGATAAATCCTTCCGCATCGAGTTTGGCGATTTCCATCGGATGAAAAGCCCGGATTCTTTCTGCAATTTTTGAAGTTTGTTTGCCGTATTTTTGTCCCAATACTTTAAAATTCGGTTTGATTTTATATTTAATAATATCATTACTCACTTTGACATCTAATTCCTTGACATTTGTTTCTTCCAAAATAATATCTTGAATCTTTTCCAGCATATTCGACTCACCTGCATCTTTAACCGGGATCAATATCTTTTGCAGCGGCTGTCGCACTTTTAAGTTCGATTTCATTCGCATGGCGCGAACAATACCGACAATCCGCATGGCATATTCCATTCGATGCTCAAGATCCAAATCGATACTGCTTTCCCGGACTTCAGGAATCGCTTCCAGATGAACGGAAAGTTTTGCTCCCTGGCGCCCGGCATCGATATTTTGATACAGCGCTTCCGTCAAGAACGGAGCAAACGGAGCAAGAAGCCGCGTTATTGCAGACAAGCATTCAAGGAGAGTCTGATATGCAGCAGTCTTGTCTTTGCCGATTTCGCCTTTCCAGAACCGCCGTCGATTGCGCCGTACGTACCAATTAGAAAGATAATCGATGGTAAAGTCGCTGAGCGCACGCGCCGCTTTTGTGAGATCATAACTTTCCATGCATCTTCGATATTCTTTGATCAATGAATCGAGAGCCGAAAGTATCCAGCGGTCGATTTCCTGCCGTTCCGACAGCTGAAGAATCGGTTCATCCCCTGTAAAGCCGTCGATCTTCGCATAGAGCGCAAAGAAAGAATACGTGTTGAGCAGCGTGCTGAAAAATTTTCGCTGCACTTCGCCAATGCCCTCTTCGTCGAAAAGGGTCGTTCTCCATGGAGGGCTCTGTGCAATCAGATACCATCGCACGGCATCGGCGCCGTATTTTTGCATCAGGGTAAAAGGATCGACCGAGTTCTTTTTCGTCTTCGACATTTTTTGCCCCTGCTTATCGAGAATCAGCTCGTTAACAAGCACATTTTTAAAAGCAGGTCTCTTAAATAAAAACGTTCCAATCGAATGCAGTGTATAGAACCATCCGCGTGTCTGATCGATTCCTTCGGAGATAAAATCCGCCGGATATGATTTCTCGAATATTTCCTTGTTCTCAAACGGGTAATGCCACTGGGCGAACGGCATGGAGCCGGAATCGAACCATACGTCGATCAATTCGGGCGTTCGCGTCATAGTCCCGCCGCATGCACAGTCGAATGATACGCCGTCCACGTACGGTTTATGAAGATCGACAGGATCAACTGCTCCTTTCCCTTTTTTCAACTCTTCGATCGATCCGATACATTTTTGTTTTCCGCATTTCCCACAGATCCAGATCGGAAGGGGCGTTCCCCAGAATCGGTCACGCGACAACGCCCAATCTTTATTTTCTTCCAGCCAGTTGCCGAAGCGCCCCGATCCGACTTCCGGCGGAATCCAGTTGATTTCTTTATTGAGATCAATCATACGCTGCGCATATTCGGTGGTCCGGATGTACCAGGATTCACGCGCATAATACAGCAGCGGCGACGAACAACGCCAGCAATGCGGATAGCTGTGCTCGTGCATTTCCTTCTTATATAGAATTCCCCGATATTTAAGGTCGGCTATAATTTCTGCATCTGCATCTTTAACAAATTTTCCGGCAAACGGCGGAACATCCGAATCGAATTCTCCCGACTTGTTAACGGGATGAATCGTCGGCAATTTATATTTCCTTCCGACTTGATAATCGTCTTCGCCGTATGCCGGCGCCATATGCACGATACCGGAACCGTCTTCCGTCGTTACAAAATTCGCACAAACGACATACCATCCTTTTTCTTCGACCGTATGAAAAGAATACATCCGATCATATTCTTTTCCTGCAAGATCTGCTCCTTTGAATTTTTCAAGCACGGTGTAATCATCGCCCAAAACCGATAACCGTGCCTCGGCAAGAATTATTTTTTGACCCTTGTGCTCTACTTTTACGTAATCTATTTCGGGATGGACGGCGATTGCGACATTTGAAATCAGCGTCCATGGAGTTGTCGTCCAGACGAGAAAATATGTATTCTCCTCCTCTTTCACTTTCAGTTTTATGTAAACGGATGGATCTTTAACGTTCTTATATCCCAGCGAAACTTCGTGTGATGAGAGCGGCGTTTCGCAGCGTGGACAGTAAGGCTGGATCTTGTATCCTTTGTAAATCAATCCTTGATCAAAATACTGCTGCAGCGCCCACCAGATAGATTCGATATAATTGTTTTCGAATGTAACGTACGGATGATCGAGATCGACCCAATAGCCCATCGTCTTGGTCATTTCTTCCCATTCAGCCTTATATTTCCAGACCGATTTCCGGCAATCCTCATTAAATTTTGCCACGCCGTACTTGACAATATCGTCCTTGTGCTTGAAACCGAGTATCTTTTCGACTTCGATCTCTACCGGCAGGCCGTGTGTATCCCATCCGGCTTTTCTGGGAACCTGATATCCCTGCATGGTTTTATACCGGCATACGATATCTTTGAGAGTGCGGGCCATAACGTGATGAATGCCCGGGCGTCCGTTCGCAGTCGGTGGACCTTCATAAAACGTGAATTGCGGTCTGCCCGCCCGATCGTCGATACTCTTCTTGAATATAAGATTTTCATCCCAGAATTTTCGAATTCCGGATTCAAGTTCGTGATAATTAATTTTATCGTTCAATTGTTTAAACATTATCCGGCTTTTTATAAGAACAGTGTGTTCTTTTAATAATTCANNAGAGGATATTATTTAGGTAATAATGAAGTCTGTTTACAGTCTCTTAATAACTTCTATCATAATAGCTGTCATTTTCGGCTCAGCTTTTTTGGCTGTCCTGACAATATCTTCCATCAATGCCGGTTTAAGCGCTTCGGGAAAACATTCATCGGTCAAAATAGAGAAACCGAGCACTCGCATTCCCATATGCACCGCAACAATATCTTCCGGCACAGTCGACATTCCGACCGCATCACCGCCGATCGTTCTCAGGAATCTATATTCCGCACGCGTCTCCAGCGCCGGACCCTGCATGGCTATATAGACTCCTTTTCTCAAGGGAATCTTCAGATCGATCGCTGCTTGTTCGGCAAGTGCAATCAATGCTCCATGATACGGTTCCGACATATCGGGAAAACGAGGACCTAGATCTTCATCGTTCGGTCCGATAAGGGGATTGTCTCCAAGAAGATTGATATGATCGGACATAAGCATCACATCGCCTTTTTGAAACAGCGGATTTAACGCCCCCGCCGCATTGGAGACTATGAGAGTATTGACGCCAAGAAATTTCATAACGCGCACGGGAAAGGTAACTTGTTGAAGCGTGTAGCCTTCATATTTATGAAATCGTCCCTGCATTGCAACGATTTTTTTCCCGGCAAGTGTGCCGAAAATAAGCTTGCCTTTGTGCGTCTCCACTGTTGAGACTGGGAAATGCGGGATGTCGCTGTATTCGATTACAGTTTCCTTCTTTATTTGTTTTGCCAGCCCTCCCAGGCCGGTGCCGAGAATAATCCCGATAGCCGGTTTGAGCGGCGTAAAAGTGCGGATAAGATCCATTGCTTCCGCTATGCGTGTGCGCAGATCGTCCATCGATCTTTCCTTGCTACAGGTTTTTGAAAATTTCTTCAAGTTCAAGGTTCTCTTTCCCGGATCCCTTGGAATGGTCTTTCATTTCATCTTCGTCGCCGATGGCAAGCGCGCGAATCAAATCGAGTTCCGAGGAAAGAAGTACTTTTAACTTGCTTACGGCGCTTTCTTTCCGCGCTTTAAGAGACGAAATTTCTTCCTTGACCTTTGCAAAATCGAGCCGGGCTTTTTCAATAATCTGCGTTGCTTTGACTTCTGATTCTTTGATAATAAGCTCCGCTTCTCTCTTGGAGTTCTCGATCGACTTGCCGCTGGTTTCCTGCGCCTGCATAAGGGTTTGCTGGAGCGTTTTTTCAATATTCTTGTAGTCGGCCAGCTGCGTTTCCAGTCCGATGATTTTATCTTTATGATCCCTGTTGAGGCGGACATATTCTTCAAGCTCGTTCGAGAGCATTTCGAGAAAAGTATCCACTTCCACGGTGTCGTACCCGCGCATTACCTTTTTGAATTTTTGATGTTTTACTTCAAGCGGTGTAATTTTCATATCCGTGCCTCATAAGGTTTGATTTAAACGCTTGCCGAAGATTGCCGTGCCTATCCTGATCATCGTCGCACCTTCTTCTATTGCAACTTCAAAATCATGCGACATTCCCATCGAGAGATGCCGCATAAAAACATTTTCAATTCTTTCTCTTTCAACCGCTCGCTTTAAATCCGCCAGATGCCTGAACGATACACGCGATCTTTCAGGATTGTCTGAAAACGGCCCCATGGTCATCAAACCGCAGACTCGAAGGTTTGTGAATCTCGAGAGCTGACGCGCAAGCTCGACCGTTTTGTCGGGAGAGACACCTTCCTTCGTCGGCTCGTCGGTTGTATGCACTTCGATAAGAACGTCCTGCACTCTCCCTGCACTTCCGGCTCGCTTGGAAATTTCTCCGCCGAGGCCGGCATTATCAACCGAGTGAATCAGATGTACATACTCGCTTATATATTTTACTTTATTTGATTGAAGATGACCGATAAAATGCCAGCGAAGCGATGTATCGTCGAGCCCGATTCTTTTCCGGCTCAATTCCTGAATATAATTTTCGCCGAAGTCAGAGATACCGCACTCCATCGCTTGGCAAATACGATCTGCAGAAACCGTTTTCGAAACGGCAATCAGCTGAATTTCTCCTGCATTTCTTCCGCATCGGCTGCATGCTTTTTCTATACGTTCGTGCAGTTGTTGTAAATTTTCAGCAATCATTATCTAACCATAAAGTTTTAATGTACTTCAATAATCCTCGAAAATCAATGAAACCCGGGGGTGCATCAATTCATTCTTCTGCTTTCTTGACTTACACTTTGGAATTTATTTTATTATTATAGAAAGAGTTTGAAGGTGTGTTGTATGTCTCAGTATGATGATTTCGACGATAATGAGTCCCATTCGCAATCCTCAGAGCAATCCGAAGAAGCTGTCCGTCGTTTTCGCGAGCTTATTAAAACCGGCCAGAAGGATATCAATAATCCGGATGCTTTGGAAGAAATCATTCAATTTTATTTCTTTCACGAAAAATTCGACGAAGCGCTTACGTACGTTGAACGACTCCTTTCGTTCCAGCCTTTTAATTCCGATGCACTGCAGCGAAAAGGCATGATTCTGAACAATCTCACACGATATGAAGAAGCGCTCGAATGCTTCGAACGCGCTATAAGCCTTAATCCGGCCGATACTGAAATTTATGTCAATCAGGGAATCGCCTTTGACAACGTCAACAAAGTCGAAGAAGCTATGGCATCGTTCGACAAAGCTGTCGCACTCGATCCGCTGCACAGCGATGCGCTGTTTCATAAAGCAGTGACGCTTGAAAAAATTGAAAAGTTCGAAGAAGCGGTCAACTTATTTAAAACCGTGCTGCAAATCGATCCGGATCATCCTGAAGTGTGGTACGAAATGGGATTTTGCTACGATTATATGGACAAACCGGAAGACTCCATCCGCTGTTACGATGAACATATCAATCGGGACCCGTATAATTTTAATGCATGGTATAATCGGGGTATTGTTCAAAACCGGATTGGCAAATTTCAAGAATCGATTGTAAGCTATGAATATGCCCTTGCCATTAAAGAAGATTTTCCTTCCGCATTGTTCAATATGGGAAACGCATATGCCAACCTCGGCAAATTGCAGGATGCGATAAAGTGCTTTAAGGCAACGATTGACCTCGATCCAAAGGATGATGCTGCATGGCATAATCTTGGAAATGCCTACGAAGAATTGCAGCAATATACGGATGCGATTTTTCATTATTCTCAAGCACTTCGGTATAATGCAGAGCATCACGAATCGTATTTTGGAAGAGGCTGCTGCTACGACGCCCTTGGCAAACTGCCGGAGGCCTTGAAAGACTACCGAAAAGCGGCAAGTTTGCAGCCTTCATTTCCGGAGTACTGGTATGCCTGCGCTGATGCGGAATATAATTCCGACAATAAAGATGTTGCCCTCCAGCATTATGTGAAGGTAACCCAGCTGGAGCCTAAGAATTATGAAGCATGGTTTGATTATGGTGATACATTGATTGAAGTCGGGAATTATAAGGAAGGCATCTTTGCGCTTGAACAATCAATCAAGCTGAACGAAAAGTTCGGATTATCCCATTTTAGCAGGGCAAAAGCTCTGGCCGGTTTGAATCGATTTGAAGAAGCAGCAAATGAATTTTCCGCTTCATTTATAATCTCGCCTGAACTGCGAAGTGAGTTTTTATCAATTTTTCCGAAACTTGCCTCATGGCGATGGTTTATGAAACTTATCAATCGTTAGGGCCTATCGTTTTTATAACAAAAGTCTTGACTGCTGTCACCTAATTTCTTGTATGCAAAAATTTGCCATCATAGGGTATCCTATCAAGCAGACACTTTCTCCCGTCATGCATAATACTGCTTTTATGTTTTATGGATTGCCCTTTACATACGAAGCAAAAGAAATATCTCCGGATAGGCTTCTTGCTGTTCTTCCGGAACTCGTGAAGGATGGATTTGCGGGCTTTAATGTTACTATTCCTTATAAGGAGAAAGTTCAGCCATTGCTTACAACCCTCAGCCCAGAAGCCCAGGCAAGCGGTGCGGTAAATATGATTCATGTGCGCAAAGAAGAATGGTTCGGTCACAATACAGATATCGCAGGCGTTCTTAAAACATTAGAACCATACTCAACGCAGATCGATAAAAACCAAGTTTTGGTGATCGGAGCCGGCGGAGCAGCACGCGCAATTGTTTACGTTCTTACACATAATTTTACTCCTGCCCGTATTATCGTTGCAGGCAGGTCTGTGCAGAAAACAAAAACTCTCTTGTCAAATTTTAAAGCAGAATCTCAAATTCGACTCGATTCCATCGATTTCAATCCTCATTCTCTGAATGAATGCATAAAAATTTCTAAGGTCATCATAAACGCTACACCGATCGGAATGTTTCCTAATATAGATGATTCCCCGCTGCCTCCGGATGCGCCGCTGCGAAAAGACCATCTTCTTTTCGATTCAATATATCACCCTCTTCGCACAAAATTCTTGAATGATGGAGCAAGAGCAGGCGCTCTAACGCTTGACGGATTGACCATGTTTATTTATCAGGGAGCAGAAGCCTTTCATGTTTGGACAGGTCTTGATATGCCCATCGATAAAATTCGCCAAACCCTGACAGCACATTTAAATAAATCTGTTAAATAAATCTGTGGATTTTTGAAGGGCAAGAGAGTGACCGTTTACTTATAATTTTAGTTGTTACTCAACGAAATATTGAAAGATAAATATCCCCTTCTATTATTCAAAAGCGACGGTCGGAGACATATAAACGTTAATGTGCAGGAAGTTAGCACGAATGAGATATATCGATCACGTTTATGTGATACTAATTCAGAGAGGGATTTAAAACCGGATAAAATGCCTTTTGTTTCAAAATGCCCCGATCAGTTGCTAAAAAACATAATATTTTTAATGTCATTTCATTGACTTTTCCTTCATTATTAATTACATTTATTGATATTAAAATTAATGTTTAGA
>PMML01000033.1 GCA_003162695.1 Ignavibacteriota bacterium
AAGGTCTACACCTTCGCAAGGTGTCTATGAGAAACGACATTGTCGCTGCAATAATTACAATTTCACGACTGCTCAGTTATTTTATTAAAGTGCCGGTTCATTACAAAAAATCCTCACATCGTACACATACAAAAGCACGACATGAGGATTTATCAAAGTAAAGNNGACGTTTTCTACCCGGTTGACATCGAGCTGGGAAACGTGAATGAGTCCTTCTTTACCGGGAAGAATTTCAACAAAGGCTCCGAAATCGGTTATTTTTTTCACCGTCGCATTGTAGACCTTGCCGATTTCCGGCATTTCCGTCATGCCAAGAATTCTCCTGATAGCTATATCGGACGATTCTTTTTCTACCGCTGCAATCGTTACAGTNNGAGGCGCATATTGCGAAAGATCCTTTCGCGGCTCTTCGATGGTTTCCGCCATCTTTGACAGTATATGGATGCGCCCGTCTTTTGCCTGTTCAAGAGCTTTTTCAAGAATTTCAAACGATATGCCTTTTATTTTTATATCCATCTGAAACGCCGTGATACCTTTTTTCGATCCGGCTACTTTGAAATCCATATCCCCGAGGTGATCTTCATTTCCGAGGATATCGCTCAGGATAGCGACTTTGTCCCCTTCTTTGACCAGTCCCATGGCTATACCGGCAACGGGACCTGCCATCGGAACACCTGCATCGAATAATGCGAGAGACCCGGCACAGACGGTTGCCATGGAAGACGAACCGTTGGACTCGAGAATATCGGATACGATGCGAATCGTATATGGAAATTCTTTTTCCGCAGGTGCGAGAATTTTCAGAGCACGTTCTGCAAGATTTCCATGTCCGATTTCACGTCGTCCGACATTTCCGACGCGGCCGACTTCACCGACGCTGAACGGCGGAAAATTGTAATGCAGCATGAATCTCTTGGTCGTTTCGGTCAGCAAACCGTCGAGTATTTGTTCATCCATCTTAGTCCCGAGTGTTGCCGTAGTTAGACTTTGAGTTTCACCGCGTGTAAAGAGAGCCGATCCGTGCGTGCGCGGGAGAAGCCCGACTTCACTGGTGATCGGACGAATCTGCGTTAGCGTTCTTCCGTCCAGACGCTTTCCTTCGGCCAGGATAGTCGACCGCATGGCATCACGTTCAATATCATGCATAAGATCGTGAATGAGCATTTCCTTTTCGGGATATTTTTCCGCAAGGGATTTTTGCACTTCGCCGTATAATACTTCATTCGCTTTTGACCGTTCTTCCTTTGCAAGAATGGTTCTGCTCAATTCGCGGAGACGCGTCTCTGCAAGTTTCCGGATTTCCTCCGTTAAGCCTTGCGGAATTTCGGCGGACACAATAGCCCGTTTTTCCCTGCGAACCTCTTGTGCCAGTTCAACCTGGGCCTGACAGAGTGTTTTAATCGCCTCATGTCCGAACCGCAAAGCATTAAGCATATCCTGCTCGGAAATTTCGTTGGATTCTCCTTCCACCATTACAATAGAGTCCGCTGTTCCGGCCACCATAACATCCATGTCGCTTTTTTCAAGCTCGGAGTGAGTCGGGTTAATAACGAACTGTCCATCGATTCTTCCCACACGGACTTCTGCGATCGGTCCGTCAAAGGGTATATCGGATACCATGAGCGAGGCCGAGGCAGCGCATGCGCCGAGCACATCGCCGTCGTGTTCCTTATCCGAGGAATACACTGTAACGAGAATCTGTGTTTCATTTTTATATTCTTTTGAGAACATAGGTCGAATCGGCCGGTCTATAAGGCGTGACGAGAGGACTTCCTTTTCTGAAGGTTTTCCTTCTCGTTTGAAAAATCCTCCCGGAATTTTTCCGGCTGCACCCATTTTTTCCCTGTATTCCACCTGGAGCGGGAAAAAGTCCTGACCTTCTTTCGCTTCTTTGGCGCTGACAACTGCTGCGAGCACCATGGTATCTGCATAGCGGACCATAACCGCACCGTCCGCCTGTTTGGCGAATCGGCCGGTTTCGAATGAAAACGTTTTGCCGCCCAAAACAACCTCTTTTGTTCTTATCATATTCCTGTTATCTTTCTTTGTGACAATATTATGACTGATGATTTCGCCTATTTGCGAATCGCAAGTTCCTGAATAATTTTTCGATATCGGTTGATATCCTTCTTCATTAAATAATCGAGCAGCCTTCGCCGCTTTCCAACGTTCTTTAACAATCCGAGACGAGAATGATGATCGCCCTTATTCGCCTCCAAATGCGGCGAAAGACTGTTGATATCAGCGGTCAGAATTGCAATTTGCACTTCCGGGGAGCCGGTATCTTTAGCATCCTTGCCGTATTTAGTGATATACTCGAGTTTTTGTTCTTTTGTTATTGGCATATATACTCCTCTTAAATTTCAGATATGTCTCTTTGTTTCTAATTCCTTAATTAATTCTTGACTTTTCTTTTTATCCCGATTCATTTGTTCAACCAGCTCACCGGTGTTGTAAAATTTCATTTCTTCCCGAAGCCGCCGGATCATCCGGACCGTCATACATGTACCATAGATATCCTCGTCAAAATTTAGAATATACGTTTCAATGAGGCGTTTTCCTGCTGCATAAAATGTCGGCCGCACTCCAATACTGGTCAATCCGTAAAAATGCCGGCTGTCTACGGCAGCCTCTGTTAAATATATTCCATTCGCCGGTACAAGTTTCTTCGGTGAATCCGGCTGAAGATTTGCCGTCGGGTATCCCAGCGTTCGTCCGCGCTTGTCTCCTTCCACCACAATACCGCTTATGGCATACGGCCGGCCAAGCAGTGTGGATGCCGCTTCAACTTCTCCGAGATGCAGCGCTTTCCGTACACGCGAACTGCCGACAAGGAGTCCGTTGACGGTAACGGGTTCGAGCAGATGAACGGAAAAATGATATTGAAGAGCGAGCATCTTGAGTGTTTCAATATCTCCTTCCCGATCCCTGCCGAAACGATGATCGGGCCCTTCATAAACCTCAGCTGCGCCGATTCCTTCGATGATATATTTTTTATAGAATTCTTCAAAGCTTTGCCCCGCAAATTCCTCGTCGAATTTGACGACAACGACAATATCGACTCCGAATTCCTTAAAAATCTCTATTCGTTCGGAAAGCGTCGTTAGAATTTCAAACGGCTCGTCTTTTTTTAAAAGAACTTCGCGTGGATACGGGTCGAAGGTCAGGACAACGCTTCTTCCGCTGCGTTTCCGGGCGGCAGCAACGAGCTGCCGAAGAATCTCCTGGTGTGCAACGTGGATACCGTCATACGTGCCGACCGTAATGCATGAATTCGAGTCAAAAGAAACAGCGGATAATGAATGAACGATTTCCATAACGAATAAGTTACTTGGTTATTTGGTTAACTAGTTTACAGCCTTCAACTGTGCAGTCATTTCCTCGATTGTCCATGCATCCCGGACATGATACGCGCCTATGCGCATACGTCGCAGAGATCGAAGCACGGCACCGCATCCCAATCGCTGCCCGAATTCATCGACGAGTGATCGTATATACGTTCCCTTCGAGCAGACCACGCAAAAATCTATAAGAGGAAGCCGTTCAGCGTCAACAGAAAATTGGGAAATAACAATTTCCCTCTCCGCCCGTTCAACGACCTTTCCTGCGCGCGCAAATTCATACAACGGCTTTCCGCCGTATTTCAACGCGCTGTACATCGGCGGAACCTGCATTTGCGCACCGGTCAATTCCTTTGCCAATTCAGCAATGCGCTCCGCCGGCACGCCGGTCCAATCATGACGTTCGATAACCTCTGTTTCCGAATCGAAACTCGACGTCCGGATGCCCAATTCAAACGATCCGGTGTATTCTTTTTCGAGTCCGACAAAACGATCGATTGATTTCGTCATTTTCCCGACGCAAACGATTAAAAGGCCGGTTGCTTTTGGGTCAAGTGTGCCGGCATGTCCTACTTTCCGTTCGTGCAACGCCGAGCGAACTTTTTTAACCACATCGAACGATGTCCAGTCCAACGGTTTGTCAATGAACAGAACGCTTCCCTCTTTTTTGAGCGAAGTCGTCACCTGAATATCTGTTTCTTTCATCGTTCCGAACCCGGGTTCTCGCTCTGACGTTCGTCACGTTCCTGATGAATCTGTTTGAATATTTTTTCAAGATTCATTGCCCGGTCGATCGATTCATCGAGGACGAACGAAAGAGCGGGCGTGTTGCGAAGCCGGATAAGCCTTCCCATGGCCGAACGTATCTCCGGCTTATGTGATTCCAGCTGCGCAAGCGATTTCTTTTTTCTTCCTTCGTCGCCGAATATACTTACAAAAACCTTCGCATTGCGAAGATCGGGACTCATGCGAACTTCCGTAACGGTCATCAATCCGTATCGTTCCATCGGGAAATTCTTCTGAAAATAGGTTCCCAATTCCTCTTTGAACAGCGATGCTACTTTTTCCGAACGTACCGACACGCAATTCCTCTTTCAATCAATCCCAGCCGGACTCAGTCCAGCTTCCGCTTTGTTTCGACTTTTCGATACGCTTCTACGATATCGCCGGCTTTCAGATCGTTAAAATTATCCAATCCGAGACCGCACTCGAATCCCTGCTCTACTTCACGCGCATCATCTTTAAACCGTTTGAGAGATGCAAGCGTTCCGTCATATACTTCCACGCCGTCCCGAACTAAGCGGACATGACTGTTGCGCGTAATTTTTCCTTCTTTTACATGACAGCCGGCTATCGTGCCGATCTTGGATATTTTAAAGATATCGCGCACTTCAACGGTTGCTGTTATTTCTTCTGAAATCGTCGGAGCCAGAAGTCCTTCAAGAGCATTTTTCACGTCATTAATAGCATCGTAGATAATATTATACAACCGAATATCCAGATTTTCTTGTTGTGCCAATTGCCGCGCTTTTAAATTCGGCCGGACGTGGAATCCGATAATAATTGCATTCGATGCAAGAGCCAGGAGAACATCCGATTCCGAAATTCCGCCGACACCCTTATGTATAACACGAACGACAACTTCCTCGGTGGAGAGTTTCATCAAAGAATCGGACAAAGCTTCCGCAGATCCGTCCACGTCCGTCTTTACGATAACGGGAAGATCTCGTACCTGTCCTTCTTTTATCTGAAGGGAAATATCGTCCAGTGTCACTCTTCGTGTCTGCCGGAAATCCTGTTCGCGCTTGAGCTGCTGCCGCTTTATACTGATTGTGCGGGCCTCTCGTTCTTCCTGCAGAACGATTAAATCGTCTCCCGCCTGAGGAATACCGTCAAAACCGGTCAGCTGCACCGGCTGGGACGGCCCTGCCGAATCGACACGCTGTCCGCGTTCGTCGAACATTGCACGTACACGTCCGCTCCAAACACCGCATACAAATGAATCGCCGACATGGAGTGTTCCTTTTTGAATAAGAACAGTCGCCGTAATTCCTTTACCTTTGTCTAATTCCGCTTCCACAACTGCACCACGCGCCAGGCAGTCCGGATTAGCTTTTAAATCAAGTAGATCCGCTTCCAGAACAATTTTTTCCAGGAGTAAATCGACATTTTTCCCGGTCTTGGCAGAAAGTTCTACCACCTGCGATTTACCGCCGTATTCTTCCACAAGCAATCCCCTCTCCGCCAGCTGCTGCTTGATGCGCTCCGGATTTGCTTCGGGTTTATCGATTTTATTCAGCGCCACAATCATCGGCACGCTTGCCGCCTGCGCATGGCTCATAGCCTCCAATGTCTGCGGCATAACGCTGTCATCGGCTGCAACGACCAGGACAACGATATCGGTAACATGAGCGCCGCGTGCCCGCATTGCTGTAAAGGCCTCGTGGCCCGGAGTATCGAGAAATGTGATCCGCTTATTTCCTGCGACTGTAACTTCATACGCACCGATGTGCTGTGTGATTCCGCCGGATTCACCCGCTACTACATGTGAACTGCGTATGTAATCGAGAAGAGACGTCTTCCCATGGTCGACGTGCCCCATAATCGTAACGACGGGAGGGCGCGGTTTTAAAGATTCTTCAGCATCCTCGGTTTCATCGAGAACCTCTTCGCTGAATGCATTTTCAAAACCGACCTGAAAGCCAAATTCATCCGCAACCAGCGTAATGGTATCTTTTTCAAGCCGCTGGTTGATGGAAACCATCATGCCGAGGCCCATAACTTTTTGTATTACTTCTGCAACCTGAACGCGCATCAAGTTTGCAAGCTCACCGACCGTCACGAATTCCGTTACGGTCAGGCGTGTTTTCCCGAGTTCTATTTCATCAAGAATACGCTGCTGTTCTTCTTCCCGCTTTTCCTTTTTTTTGCGCCGGATTGCAGCACGAGCAACAGCGCCTTCATCAACTCCTTTTTCAAGAGTTTCGCGGATTGCCCTCTGCACTTCCTCGTCATTGACTTCCGCTTTTCGTCCCCGTTTTTTCTTCCGTGCGTGCCCTTCTTCATCGGCTGCCCGCACCGGTTCCGATTTTATTTTTTTAATCTCTTCTTTGACTTTTTTCTTTTTCTTTTTCTTTCTTTTTGCGTCATCATCCTTCCGGTCTTCAGTTGCAGGCACGGAGAGATCAATTTTCCCCTTGATGGTCAGTCCCCGCTGCGGACGTGACACAAGAGCTTCCAGAGGAGACTGAAGCGTCCTTCGTTCCGTTTTTTGCGGCTTTTTTTCTTTTGAAGATTTTTCTGCAGTTTCCGGACCCGCATTCAACTCTGGCGGTTTTTCCACAGGTGCGGCAGACGGAATGACGGCAGATTCAGACGAGCGGCCCGGTGCATTTTCAGGAGGCAATGCTGCAGGCTTCGGAAGCGCCTCTAACGGCTTTTCCGGAACGACCGGCTCTTCCTCCAGCACAGACGGATGCGCAGCAGCGGCGGAAGGGATTTTTGTTTCGTCCGGAGTCTCAGCCGCCTCATTTCCCGATTTTCGATCTTCTTTTTCTTCTTGCAGCGGTTTTTCCGGTTCTTCTTTTTTCCGCGTAGACCGAAATTCCTGCATCTTCCGATGATGCCGGTCTGCTACGTCCTTATCTTTTTTGAAATGAGCATGAACGACACTGATCATATCTTCATCGACGACGGACATATGCGTCTTCGCTTCGAATCCCTTCTTTTTCAGGAATTCGATCAGCGTCTCGCTTGAAAGATTTAACTCCTTTGCGAGGTTATAGACCTTTATTTTTTTGGAACCAGCTTCTGCCATTATTCTCTTCTGCAATCACTGCACTTTGATTAATAGAGTTCATTCTTTCTTTTCAACCGGATCCGGTGATTCGGGTTCTGCGGATTTTTTTTCTTCCTGAAGCGAAGCGTTGGCTTCGGCAATCAGCTCTTCCGCCTCTTCTTCGCTTTCGACTTCTGCTTCTTCAAGGCCTTTTTTCAGCATGATAATAATTTCTTCGACTTTTTCCGGTTCGATACCGAGCGTACTAACCAATTCTTCCTTGGTTTTTTGCAAAACATCCCGAACAGATTGAAAATTCTCATCGAAGAATTTATGGAACAGAACATCGCCGAGTTCCTCGCGGAATTCCGAAAGATCCATATCGTATTCTTCTTCTTCAACGCCTTCTTTCTGCACGAGGATATCAAAACCAGCCAGCTTTGAAGCGAGGCGCACATTTTGCCCGCCTTTTCCAATGGCCAGCGAAACCTGGTCGGCCGACACTATAATGACCGCTTTCTTGTTCTCTACATCGACTTGAATGTTTTTCAGCTTCGCCGGCGCCAACGCCCTTTGAATAAACGCCGTGGGATCTTCCGTAAAATTAATAACATCGATATTTTCGTTATTCAATTCTCGCACGATCGCATGGATACGTACACCTTTCATTCCGACGCATGCTCCGACTGCATCGATGCGTTCGTCATGCGAAATGACTGCGACCTTTGCCCGGTCACCGGGTTCCCGGGCTATTCTCTTGAGTTCTATAATACCGTCATAAATTTCCGGGATTTCGATTTCAAACAAGCGCATAAGGAATTGCGGATCCGTCCTGGAGATAATCACAGTCGGGTTGCCGGATCCTTTTCGCACTTCTTTTACGATCGCACGGATGGTATCGCCTTTTTTATAACGCTCTTTGTAGATCTGTTCGCTTCGCGGCAGTATCAGTTCATTCTTGTTATGCATAACAAGAATTTCGCCTTTTCCTTTTCGTATCTGATAGATTTCTCCGACCACAATTTCACCGATGGAATTCGTATATTCAGTGAAGATAGAATCCCGTTCGATTTCCTTGATGCGCTGGTTCAGATTCTGTTTCGCACTGATGACAAGGCGCCTGCCGAAATCCGCGAGCGAGAGAATTTCTACATAATCCTCGCCGACATTAAGCTCGTCGCCTGATTTTGCCCGGGCATCTTTCAAGCTGATTTGAACGGACGGGTCTTCGACGGTTTCAACGACTTCCTTTTCGAGATAAATTTCTATATCCCCTTTGTCCATATTAACGACGACGTCATAACGGGCATTCAGCCCATATTTCTTTTTGACCATCATCCCGAAGATATCTTCGATAATACCGACAAGAATATCTTTGTCGATGCCCTTTTCACGCACCATCTGTGCAAACGATTCAACGATTTCGTGATTCATTTTTTCTCCAAACATGTTCCCTGCTCATGGATGTTACCACGGCAGTTGGACGGTTGCTTCAACAATTTTTTCAAATTCCACCGTTATCCGATCGCTCTCTCCTAAGAGAAGAACGATGTTTTTTTCTGAAACAGCTTCCAGTTTTCCTACGACATTTTTTACTTCGTCGCCGTCGGTATAGCGTATTCTCATCGGACGTCCGATGTTTTTTCTGTACTGCCGTATGAGAACCAAGGGCCGTTCGAGTCCCGGTGAAGAGACTTCCAATTCATAAGGATCTTCGATCAGATTCCGTTCTTCGATAATCTCTGCGAGTGTTCTGCTGAATGCCGAACATTCCCCGATGGAAATACCGGAATCCGTATCGACGAAAATTTGTACGATCTTCCGCTTTTGCCCCCGCCCTATCGTAATTCCTACAAGGAATATATTCCGCGCTTCCGCCAAAGGAAGTGCAAGTTCCCGCAATGTTTCTTCCAAATCGAACAAATACTCTCCAAAAAAAATAGCCCGTAAACCACGGGCTACCAACGAACAACATTTTAATATAGTCATTGGCTATCGAAGAAGCAAGGGCAATGTCCCATTTTTGTTATCAGAAATTCTTTAAAACGCGTCCTTTCTTATAGAATTCCGCAATATATTCAGCCGCATCTGCCGGATCATCGGTCAGATAAAAATAATCCAGATCTTCCGGGGAAATCATTCCATCTTGAATAAGTCTTGTTCGAATCCATTCAAGAAGCCCTTTCCAGTAATCCGTTCCGAGAAGAACAATGGGAAACGCAGAAGTTTTTTTAGTCTGGACAAGCGTAATGGCTTCGAATAACTCATCGAGAGTTCCGAATCCACCCGGCATGACGACAAATCCATGTGCATATTTAATAAACATTACTTTTCGCACAAAAAAATGACGAAACATGACCAGCCGTCCCTTGTCGATGTACGGATTTGTGTCCTGTTCATGCGGAAGTTCTATGCCGACACCGGCGGAATTTCCTTTTGCCTCCTGAGCTCCTTTATTGCCGGCCTCCATAATGCCCGGTCCGGCACCGGTCAGCACATTGAATCCTCTTTTAGCGAGTTCCTTTGCCACACAAATCGTCAATTCATAATACCGGGAGCCCGGCTGAACACGAGCAGAACCGAAAATCGAAACAAGATTTTTTTGCTTCGACATCATTGTAAAACCCTCTACAAATTCCGACATAATGCGAAAAACCCGCCAAACATCCTGCTGCGCGTCCAGCAGCTCCTGCAGATGAAGATCCTGCACTTCGTCATATCCGGAGCGTAGATTTTCCCTGTCATTCGCCATAATTTTTCTCCGTTATTGTTCCATGACCCGATGTATGATTTCAGCCGACTGCCGAATTTCATCTTGATTCACATCAAGATGCGCTACAGCTCTTATCGTCGTTTCGCTCATCGATGAAAGCAATACACCTTCCTTTGCCAGCTTCCCGATCAATTCGGATGCGTTTTCTTTGAGACCGCTTATATCGATCGCCAAAATGTTTGTCTGTACGGCTGCCGGATTTATAGAGAAGCCTCTGATGGATGATAATGATTTTGCAAGGATCCTGATCTTCTCATGATCCTCTTTCAATCTTTCTCTGTTCCGTTCCAGGGCAAAGATTGCTGCCGCCGCAAGAATTCCAACCTGCCGCATTCCGCCTCCGAAGATTTTTCGGAATTTACGCGCGCGTTCGATCGTTTGATGCGTGCCTGCAAGCATCGAACCGATCGGCGCACCCAGTCCCTTTGAAAAACAGACGCTCACAGTATCAAAATATTGGGCATATTCTTTCGGGGAGATTCCGGTCTCTGCGGATGCGTTCCATAGTCTCGCGCCGTCCAGGTGCATTCTAATATTCCTTTCCTGCATTGCTGACCGCAGAGTTCTGATTTCTTCAAGAGGATAGATTGTTCCCCCGGCTTTATTATGCGTATTTTCGAGACAGAGAAGCGTTGTGACGGGATTATAATAGACCGGACCGCGAACAGCCGGCACCACTTGCGAAGTTCTGAGGATGCCGAGTTCTCCCTTAACGGGACGAAGCATAACCTGCGAAAGGATTGCCGGTGCGCCGGTTTCAAAGTTAAAAATATGCGATTCTTCCTCTACGATGACTTCGTTTCCGGGTTCTGTTTGGGACTTGAGTGCAAGCTGATTGGCCATTACTCCTGTTGGTGTAAACAATGCGGATTCTTTTCCGAGAAGTTCTGCGACTTTTTTCTGCAGCAAGATGACCGTCGGATCCTCGCCATAGACGTCGTCTCCTACCTCTGCTGCCGACATGGCAGCCCGCATTTCCATCGACGGCTTCGTTACCGTATCGCTCCGCAAATCGATTTTTTTCATCGTTTTTCTCTTTTCCTCCGGATGTGCTGACCGGCTGCAGCGCCGACAAACGCAAGCGCGGCAGCTGAAAAAATTTTTGCAAACACATCGCCGTACTTTGTGTAGAACGTCATTTCCGATTCCGGATGAAGCTGCATGAGAACGCTTGTTCTGGAATACAGTTTCGTTCTCGATCGAGCGATCCCGCACGGATCGACGAGTTCCGAAACACCTCCATTGGCCGCCTGAACGATCCATCGGCGAGTTTCCACTGCCCGTAATGACGCAAAGGATGCATGCTGATAAGCTCCGGATGTTCTTCCCCACCAGCTGTCGTTCGTCACAATGATAAGAAATTCCGCTCCCCGCTTTACGAACGCGCGGACAAAATCCGGATATGCGGACTCATAACAGATGATTCCTGCAAATTTTACATGCACCGAATCTTTGCTCTGAATTGTGTACAGAACCGTATCGGTTCCCTTTCCCCATCCCGATATCCCCACATTCCAGCGGAGCGGTTTTATAAGAAAACTGAACGCATCCGCATACGGGACACGTTCTGCAAAAGGGACAAGCAGCATTTTTCTATAAACCGGACCCGGCCGGGATTTCGGCGAAAACATTGTTACAGAATTATAAGCCTCGAAGAAAAGATCGGAATTTCCAATCCGTTCGGAGGCAGCAGGAGCATCCGACGATCCGAAATATTTCACCGTCGGGACACCGGTTAATACGGGCACTCCGGCCGTATCCACCTGCGCCTGGACATAATGCAGCAGTTCTGCATATCGGGGAAGAAATATATAAAATGGAATTGCGGTTTCCGGCCATACGATCAAGTCCGGATTGAACTTAGCCAGCTTTTGCGTTTCCGCAGCTTGCAGCGACACTTGCTCATAATACGATTGCATTCTGTCGCCCTGGTCCAATCCCCATTTTTCCCACGGATCAACATTCGGCTGGATGACGCCGATGTTCAATGTTCTTTCAATGCCGGCAGAAGTTGTTGAGGGCTGCATTTTTTTTATTGCAATGATTCCATAAGCAGAAGGACCGATGTAGGCAAGAAGCAGGCAGCCGGCGGCCGTATGAAGTTTTAAAGAATTCCACGGCCATATCCGGAATGCAATATTTCTGGTCACCTCATAAGCAAGGATATTGCAGGTAAAAATAATAAAGGACAATCCGCAGACAGATGTATATTCCGCAATTTGAATGCGATTGACATCGTATGCCTGACTATTGCCGAGGCTCAGCCAGGGAAACGAATATTCAGACAAAGAATGCAGGTAGTCGAAGGCAATCCAGAGAAGTGCAAATGAAATAAAGCCGGCGATACGTCCTAGATTTTTTCTGACATACAGGGACAGCCAGAGGAACGGTAAATAAAAAACCGGGTGAATGAATAATAACGCAGCACCTGCAGCCATCATCCAAACATCTTTTGCCGGTATAAATCCGCCTGCCCAATACAGGGTTGCAGCATGAAAAACAAAGAGAAACAAATAAAAATGCCGCATGACCGAAGCAGTTTTTTTGTTTTCATCAATCAGCCAAAAAAGCGGAATGAACGCGATATAGGCGAGAGATGAAAGAGGCGACGGCGGGAAAGAAGCGCCGAGTAAAATCCCGGCACAGACGGTAAGAACACATCTCCGGCGGGACTCCGGATTAAATTTTCTTTTGAGGAATGAGGTCATGTTTTTGAATATTTTTTCTGCCGAATTACGGCGACGATTTTCTCGGAGATCAGGTACAGGGCTATGACGAATCCAGCGCAGCATAATCCCACGGCTGCTCCTCCAAGAACATCGAACGGGTAGTGCACTCCTACATACACGCGTGAAAAAGCGATAAGAGCTGCGAATCCGAAGAACGCCCAGCGCCAGCGAGGGATGCAAAAAGCCAGCACCATCGCGCCTGCAAAATTATTGACTGCATGAGACGACGGAAAGGAATATCCGCTTCCGCATCCGACGAGTAAATGGACGCCGGGGAGAACATGGCACGGGCGCAGGCGGGCGAAGAGATTTTTGATGACGAAACTGTTCAACTGATCGCTGACCAAGATAGTAAGAATAAGCAGGATGGCAGCCAGCCGAACGTTCGGTTTTCCGCGGATAAGCATCCAGAGCACGAGCGCTATCGCAAAACCGAGCACCGCTTTTTGTTTGACATAATCCGTCAGAACCGGCATACAATAATCGAAGAACCCGTTCTGAAGATTATGATTGATGAAATAAAAAAGAACGGTATCTATATGTTGAAGCGCATCCAGCATGAAAATATTCACTCCGCCGCTTTAATATTTATTTATACAGGCCAGGTAGAAACGACAGCAACAGCAAAAGCCGCTGCGCCTTCGGTGCGCCCGAGCGCGCCCAGACGCTCATTCGTTGTGGCTTTGACGGATATTCTGCCGGAGTGCAGATGCAGTACATGTGCTATTTTTTTCTGCATTTTTTCCGTATATGCGCCGATTTTTGGAGACTGAAGAATGACGGTTGCATCGATATTGCCGACCGTGTATCCTTTTGCTGCAATGAGGAGACCGACCTGCTTGAGCAAAACGAGGCTTGAAATTCCCTTGTATTTTCTATTGTTGGGGGGAAAATGTTTCCCGATATCGCCGAGGGAAGCCGCTCCCAGAAGAGCATCGCAGATCGCATGCAGGAGCACATCCGCATCGGAATGACCGAGCAATCCGATTTTCGATGGAATTCTTACGCCTCCCAGAATAAATTTTCGACCCTCTGCTAAGCGATGAACGTCATACCCGATACCTACTCTGGGAAGAGAATTTTGAAGGTCATGTTCTGCCTGCCGTTTTTTTATCATTATACCCGCCGTCATGCTTAGTATATTTCGAATAATTGGAAAAGGCCCTGAACTTTTTTCCATTCTATGGCAAGGTCTTCGATATCTGCAAAGCGGGGGCCGACCCTGACTTTTTTGATCAGTTCTTCCAACATGCCTCTATCTCCCTCTGCCGTTATTTCGACTTCTCCGGTGGGAACGTTTTTTACATAACCCCTGAGATTCAGCTGTTGAGCTTCACGGAAGACAAAATAACGGAATCCGACTCCCTGGACCATACCATGGACAATAATTTGAACGTGCGCATCCATACGATGTGTCAAAATACAATGAATGGATTTTAAATGCAACGGGAGAGAAAGACAAAAGGACGACGGACAACTTGCTATGAAACACAGACGAGAACCGGTGCATCGTAAAGAGCAACTGCGGATCCATCACATCATAAAATACGAATTCGCGCAAAGCTGACTTTTCGTCCCTGCCGCTTGTTGTGCCCGGAGCGAGACTTGAACTCGCATGCCCTTGCGGGCGCCGCCCCCTCAAGACGGTGTGTCTGCCAGTTCCACCATCCGGGCAATTTGTGAGCGTGGATGGTCTCGAACCATCGACCCTCTGCTTAAAAGGCAGANNATTAATATACGGTACATTGTTTCCGATGTCAAGAAATTTACATCAGTTATCATCCGGCTAATCAACATCAATTGGCTGAATGTTTTTTTCTTTCTCAACGATCCCCTCTGCCCTGGCTTTCGCTTCGGATTGCCGTAGAGCATCGGATAATTCGTCAAATGACCCCGGAGCAATCGATTAATTTATCCGGCCTCATCATCAGTCGATTTTCTTGCAGCTAT
>PMML01000050.1 GCA_003162695.1 Ignavibacteriota bacterium
TGAAACCATCCGGAACATAGATGCGGAGTTGGTACGGATCCCCGGCGACCATACGTGAAGTTCCCTTCAGTGCCCGCTCATGAACATCGTAAGCGAGATCCTTGATATCAAATGCCATCTGCCGGATGTGCCGGCTGGTGGAAATAAGTACGGGCCGGTCCTGTTTCTCGACGATGCTGTAGATATCGCAGTCGTACGGACTCAGCGGCCGCGTTGTAAAAGTTCCTTTGAATGTCCCGATAAGTTTCTTTGTCCAGAATTCATAAACAATATATTCTTTGGCGGAATCCAGCCGGAGATCCTTCGCTGCATCCAGCTGAGTCGTGAATGTATAAGGTCCCTGACCGGATTTTTTGGTGTAATTGAAAACCCCGAGAACCGACCACTTTCCAAACGGTCGTTCGATTGGCATATTCCAGACCTGGGCCGGTCTGCGAACGAACAGGTCGACGGGGTAGGACACATCCATGGTCGGAGGGCTGATCCGTTTCAGGAGTTCAATCCGGTCGGCCGGATATTCTCCATTAAAAGCTTCCGATATGAAAAGCGTATTCCCTGCTATCGCATGGAAATTTGCATCGACTTTTCCTTGACTGTAGTTAAAGTCCTGCTTATCCGGCGCCTTGAACTTATAGATATGAAAACCGTCGCCGTCATTCCAAAATACGCGGCCGTTGTAAAAAAACCGGTTCGCAGAGCCAAGCACCGTTTCCGTGAACAGTCCCGTGAATTCTTTTCCTTCTAAAGATGAACCCGGTTCTTCATAACCCTGATCGGCATCCTCCGAAACACGTAAGATGTCGACAATTCCGTAGGAATGATCTACGGGTTGCATATTGGAGCGAATCACCATCCGCGGCGCTTTCTGGTCGATCGCTTCACGCCATGGAAGTCCTGCTGCGCGGTACGTTTCCAGCGCGCTCATAAATGGATTGAATTGTCCCGGCCACACGTCCCACCAGTCTGCAAAGTCCATCTCTGCACGGCCTGTATTTTTTTCTTGACCGGTTACCCATTTGAGAATGCGTTCGCGCTCAAGTTTAACAGTNNCATTCAGCCGGATAACTGACACGAGACGGGCGTCCCTGCGTACTTCCGCCCATGCCGTATATTCCAAAACCGCCCTGCGGGCCGGGTCCTCCGAGTCCCCAGTAAAAATCCGTTAATCCGTTATCCATGAAAAACTTCTTTGCATCGGCATTGGATCCGCCGGACATCCATCCATGAAAACGGCTATAGTTGTTTGCGACTAATTCCCGGTCATTGAGATCGATGGGGCGCCGCTGTTTAAGACGTACGTCATGCGCAATTGCAATCAGATCTGCCTGGTGTTCCATCGCCCGGAGTGCATCGGAATTAAAGTCGATGAGCAGNNACATCGAACCTCGATGCTCCTTTGAACGCCGTTACATGTCCCATCAGTAAGCTGCTGCCTGTTTCCGAGTTTCTGACAACATGGTTCACTGCATATGTTTTGGGAGTTATTAAATTGATTACAGCCCAAAGTTCGTAAAGATCGCGATTACGGGACTGGGTTCCCAGCGTAATCCATTTATCGGCGGTGCCGCCAAGACGCGCATCAGCCGACACAAAATAGTCCATGTCCCCGACGTCGATCGCCTTGGCCGTGTTGTTCGAGCGTCCCAAACTAACGAGAATATCGTTTCCGGTTTTGGCAGCGGAGACTCGGTAGTCGAAATCGAGTTGTCCGGGCTTTGTACCGTGCAATGTCACAGTCACGAACGACCCGAATTTGTTTGAGTCGCTGTCATCGACGGAACTAACCACAGTCCAGCCGCAAGGGTCGTCTCCGGGCAGGAAGTAGACGTCATTCAGCTGCATCTCTGTCCCTTTGACTTCTGCAGACCAGCGGCAGGTATTTGCATCGACAGAAATCAGGATGTTTTTGGTATCGATTTTTATCGGAGCTTGTGGTCCCTGACTTCGCTCTTGAGCATAGATCGCTGCGGAGGCAAAGAAAAAAGCAAAGAACGCCGTTCTTATTCCCGCTCCGGCTAATTGTTTATTCATCAAACAGAATTTCATAGCTCAATCCTTTTGTTTGTACTCAATCATTTTTCAGAATCTTAACAAACGTCCCGTACTTTTCTATGGCCGTTGTTTGAGCAAAATTTGTTTATTAGTTGCCTAAAAACCAAATGAATACTCCCCCTTTTTTATGGATTTAATAATCGATACATTACCCCATAATGAATTTTGCATGTACGGCATTTCAATTGAAAAAAGAGTAAATATTCGTTTCACCGGCAAATTTCAAAGAGAGCGTCAAACAACGATCCTTTGTATCGGCAATGTGCAAAGTTCTCGAATGCTGTCATCTGTATTCGCTTGGAGAATATCGGCGAACACGTTCAGCTTTATGCAGGACTCGCATCCATGACAACGAACAATTCAAATCATAATCTTAAGAAAATAATCGAGGCAGCCAGTATGAAATATTTTTATTCTTTTCTCATCACGGCTCTTTTGTTTTTGGGAGCAGGTATCAACCGTTCATTCGGGCAGGCTGAATTGACTGCACGGGGCAATCTGAAAGGCATACGGATAGACGGCCAGCTGATGAAATTTGCGACGAGTATGTGTTTGGTCGGTCCTTCGATGGCGGAGGTGAAAGAATCCGGCAAAGACGATCGGATGCAGAGTTACACGCGTAAAGGCGACACCCAATCCGCAACAAATGAGATTTCAAAGTTTGAATTTTCAGAAACCGTGCTGGATATGGGCGGGGGGAAGGCAAAGGTCGAAATAAAAATAAAGGCCGCAGCCGATACGACACTGACCGGCGCTTTTTTATGCTTTGATCTGCCGGCAGACGAATATTCCGATTCTCAAATCCAGCTTATCGATTCGGCGGCATCTGCAATCGACACGGTTTTTCTTTTTCCGGACAGCCGGGGAAGAATGCCGCGTGCATTCCGGCTGAGAAATTTTCTTGTGCAGGCTTCCGCGAAGGGGTTTCGCATTCAGTCGGCGGCACGAAAGCTCGAAGTGAGAACAGAGCAGCCTGCCGAAATCATTATTCAAAAAGGAAACCCGCGTTTCGGGAATGCGGATGACAGAATTTATATCGGTATTATGACGGGACATACAAAAGACGGACAAACCGGTGATGCGGCGTTTCTGATCAAGGCTTCCGGTGAAATCGATCGAACGCCTGCTGAAATCACAATTGATACGCAAAAACCGGGAAGAAAATTCGACGGTATCGGCGGAAACTTCCGTCTTCAAAATGATGAATTTGATCCGCAGGTAATTGGATATTGTCTGGACAATTTAAATGTAAAATGGGCACGCGTTGAAATGCCGTGGCGCAATTGGCATCCTGTAGAAAGCGTCAATCCGCTAGAGGCTGCAAGAGCCGGTAAAATCGATGAAGGCGTTCGAAGGGCGATGGAAATGGCACAGACACTATGCAAAAAGCATATTCCGGTCATCCTCAGTGCATGGAGTACACCGTCATGGTCGATTATTGGCGAGACGAATTACAGGAATGAAAACGGAGTTTGGGGTAACCCGCTGAATCCAAAAAAAATGAGAAGCATTATAAAATCGCTCGGCGATTATTTTGTCTATCTCAAAGAAGCGTACGGCGTCGAGCCGGAACTGTTCTCTTTCAACGAATCTGATCTCGGAATTAATGTACGTATGACAGGACAGGAGCATGCTGATTTTATTAAAAAACTCGGTGCGTATCTGGCTTCGAAGGAATTGACGACAAAAATGCTGCTCGGCGATAATTCAAACGCAACTACGATAGATTTTATCGAACCCGCTCTCGAAGATCCTGCAGCGCATAAATATATCGGTGCGATTTCTTTCCATGCATGGATGGGCTGCGATAACTGGACATTATCAAATTGGGCGGATGCATCGCGTGAACTGAACGTTCCGTTGATTGTGGCTGAAGGAGGCATCGATCCTTCGGCCTGGGGCTATCCGGATATTTTTCAAGATCCGTCTTTCGCACAGGATGAAATCGATACCTATATACGCGCGATCAATACGGCGCATGTCAGATCCATACTGCAATGGCAGCTTACGTCGGATTATTCACTTCTGACCGGAGGAGGAATTTACAAAACTGAAGGGCGTCTCCATCCGACGCAAAGATTCTGGAATTTGAAGCAATTAGCTATGGTCTCACCCGGTTCATTCATCCTACCGGTCACATGCGATAAAGAAGAAATCGACTGTGCGGCATTCGGGGATATTGCCGGCGGAAATTATGTTATTCATATTGTCAACAACGGCGCATCGCGGCCTGTTACGCTGACAGGCCTGCCGGCAGGTGTTCATGAACTTCAGATGTATGTGACCGACAGCAAACGCGGAATGGAGGAGGATAAACGTGTGCGGGTTTCCGACGGCGAAGCTAAATTTACGATTGAAGGTTTTGCGTTTATAAGCGTGGTAAGTGCAAAGTAATGGATAACATCCGGCTGAAGAACTAAATATTTCGGGAAAATAGTATAATGAGTAAGACACGATATTCCGTTGGATGCATTGCAGCGCTGGTAATGTTTTTATTCGATTTCACGGCGGCACAAACAAACCGTGCCGGGGAAGCCGGGCATACATTTCTCTGCTCCGATTATACGCAGGGAATCGTCTGCATCGTATCGGATAAAGGGAAAATAGTATGGCAGTATCCGGCTGAACGCTGCAACGATGTCTGGGCTTTGCCCGGCGGGAATATTCTTTTTAATACGGGTAACGGCGTGAAAGAGGTTACGCGGGACAAGAAGGTCGTTTTTTCCTACGAATCGAAAAGCGAGATTTATGCATGCCAGCGCCTTCCGAACGGGAATACGTTTATCGGCGAATGTAATGCAGGGCGTTTACTGGAAGTGCGTCCTGACGGAAAAATCGTAAAAGAAATAAAACTCCTGCCCGACAGCATCGACGGCGGGCATTCGTTTATGCGAAATGCCCGAAAACTCGAAAACGGAAATTATCTTGTAGCGCATTACGGCCTCGATAAAGTATGCGAATACGATTCCGCAGGAAAAACCGTTATGGAAATACCGATCAAAGGAGGACCTCATTCCGTTATCCGTCTGCCGAATGGTAATACATTCATTGCATGTTCCGATCATAACGGCGAACCGCGGGTTGTTGAAGTCAATAAAAGCGGAACGATTATGTGGCAGCTGTCTCACGATGAAATTCCGGGCATCGAGCTAAAATTTATGACCGGAATGCAATGCCTTCCGAACGGAAATCTGCTTTTGACGAATTGGCTGGGTCATAACCAATTCGGAAAAGCCCCGCATGCATTCGAAATTACACGCGAAAAGAAAGTCCTGTGGATCTATAACGATACGACATACCTAAGAACAATGTCGAGCATTCAGCTGCTGGATTCGAATGCACAGGCGCTGAACGGTCCTCTTCTGCACTGAATCAATGACTCAAGTATCGAGTGCTGTTATGATATTTCTTTCATCTCTCTGGATTGAGCCATCGTCCAAAATCATGAAAGCCGGCAATATTTTTATAATCAAGCGTCATTACATGGAGTTTACAATGGGATGGATGTTATGCACGGCATTTTTTTTGATGATTCTGAGCTTGCATGCGGCCCATGCACAACAGCCGGATAATATTATTGTCGGCACTGTCTATAATATATTCCACGAAGAGTATTCTTCCGACGAAGATTTCTTCCGGCAGGTCGATAAAGATATCGCGTTGATGAAAGTTTCCCATATCGATCATGTTATGATTTTTCCCATGAGTCAATGGGACCCGGAAACAAAACAGCTCTTATGGAAACGCACGGATTACCTGATTAAAAAAATTGAAGACGCAAAGTTGAAATTCGTTCCCTTGATGCTTAAGCAGGAACAATGCAGTCATTATTTCCCGATATGGAAATTTAAAGAAATTGACGGCATGTGGGAAAAGCACAATCAAAAAAACAATAATAAGAATAACCGGGAAAATGTCGACTTTGCCGATCCGAAAATCTATCCGCTTGTAGAAGAATATTTCAAGGCGGTCATCGGGCGGTACGGAAAAAGTCCGGCACTTGATTTTTATAATGTCTGGAATGAGCCGCATTACAGGTCGGATGCCGATCATGTGATCGAACGATATAAAAAATGGCTTCGGAATAAATACGGAACGCTGCAAAAATTAAGAATTGCGTGGGGAAAGGAGTATTCGGACTGGGATGAGGTAAGTCCGTTTTTAAACGATAACTGGAATTCATCGATGCCGCAGATCGATTGGACGATGTTCAGGAATGAATTGGGCGGCATCCTCTGCGGAGAGCTCGTTCGCACTCTGAGGAAATACGATACGACGCATCCCGTCAATGTAAATCCGGTCGGTACGCCGTGGGCGGACTTCAGCAATTTCGAAAACTACGCAAGCGATAACTGGGTCTTTCCGGAGTATGTCGATTTCAACGGGATTTCATATTATCCCGATGCCTGGGAGCGGGCGCATGATCCCGAGGCATATCCTTTCTGGATGCATAATCTTGCATTCAGTACAGTCCGGTCGGCTTCCGGGAATAAAAATTATATACTTACGGAAATTTATACAAATGCTCAAAACGGTCTTGCTCTTCACGGTTATTTAAACAAAGAATCCGTCTCTTTGCTGGCATGGACTGCATTGGCAAATGACTGCAAAGGATTGATCTACTGGAAATGGGATCCGTTTATGCGGGGCCGGCAGTCTCTCGGGCGGGGATTGTGTACGATCGCCGGTGAACTTGCCCCGAGAGGAGAAGCCGTAAAGGAATTCGGTTCGGTCGTGGAAAGGTATGGAAAGGTTTTATTTGAATCGCATTTAAAAAAACCGCAAGCTGCAGTGTTGATGGACATGGTCGGACTTCTCAAGACTCTTGAGCAATCGGCGGAAGCGGCCACCAATAAGTTTATGTATGAAAGTAATGCTGGATTATTCAAAGCGCTGTTTGAAAAAAATATTACTGTCGATATTCTGAGAACAGACCGGGGGATTACACTCGATTCTTTAAAACAGTATAAAATTATTTATCTTCCTTTTCAAATTGTAATAAGAAAGGAGACAGCGGATATTCTCAAAGAGTATGTCCGGCAGGGCGGCTGGGTCGTTGCCGATGCAAGAACAGCAACGATAAACGAACTCGATATTGCATACAGAAAAAGCCCGGGAGCCGGATTGGATGAACTTTTTGGCGCGGTAAGAAACGACTGGGTCGGGAAAAGCTCGTATTTCCAGGTCGTGATGGATAAAAGAAATGGAAATGAACAGTATTCCTTTGAGGGAAAGTATTTCAAGGATTTTATTCAGCCAGGGGCAGGTGTGGAGATATTGGGAACATTTACAGGCACAAACGAACCTGCAATTATTTTGAATAAATATGGAAAGGGGTCTGCCGTCTTGAGCGCTGTTCCGCTTGGAGCGAGTTATTTTGAAAAATCCGAAAATCCAGTCAACCGTCTTTTAACGGACTTCGCCCGCCAGGCAGGCGTTTCTCCCGATGCGGAATTTATATCGGATACTCATTCGTTTCTTGATATAAAAGTTCATAAAGGAAGTCGTAACCTTGTTGTTTATATTGTCAACACAGAGGATCGGAATAAATCGGGAACAATACATGTAGCTGCTGACAATTGCAAAATAAAAAGCATTAAAGATATAATTTCGAACCAGACACTCTCTTTTCAAATAAAGGATAATTCTCTATCTATTCCGGTTCAAATCGGAGGCAATTCGGTAATGGTCCTTCTGCTGGAGGAATAAAAATCCATTTAGAAGATACGGGTGTTTGTCAATCCGGATTGCTCCCAGCTGCTAAGTTCCGGACACCTTTCCAATATCCGGAACCTGAACCGGCATACATTCCAATGCGTCTTCATTAAATTGCAGTTATTTTTATTCCAGCAATTCGGTAATTCCATGACTCTCCGGCTGTTCGATTTTTAACACACGATGACGGGAATCTTTTTCGATCCAGTAAACCGACTTGCCCTCAAAATCGTTCATTTCGACTTTGAAACACTCGATCTTTCGGAAGCGTTCTTTTCCGATCACTTGTATTGTCAAAGGAACGAGTTTATTTGTTCGCGGATTTAATGAAATAAATGCGTACCGCCCGCCTTCTTCCAGATGTAATGTTCGCGCCAGAAGGGGGGCTTGCGAAAAATCGAATACTTGTTTTGTAAACTCAAGCGTGTCCGATGTTCTTTTCTTATACGGAAGCATATCGGTTGCGACACAGACGCGGCTGTTTTCGTACAAACACGTTGTATTCATCAAGATCTGCTTGTCGACAAATATCTTGGATGTGGATTGCAGGGGGTGCATGTCCAAAGTCATTGCACCGGAAACGGTTTTCGTGAACCCGGGAGAAATAATGTTTATATAGACTTCGACAAGGGAATCTCTTTTCAAGAGTGTGACCTGATAGAGTCCTTCTCCAAGGTTGCTTTTCGAGCGGTATGTCAGCATCTCCGGCTGCGAAGGAATCCATTCCGTGTTAAATACAACCGGTTCATCTGCACGCAAATTCACCGCAAAAATAACCGCAGCAGTAAAGAAAAATAAAAGTCGTTTCATAAGGATCTCCTTTGTTGTTGTAAAAAGATTGTCTGCTTTTCAAGCTGTCACCGCTTTCATATTCCGATCATATCTAAGGTATCCATGAAGTTCATAAAAGTTACATCGTAGGAAGGATTCAAAGAAACTGCGTAACGTAATATGGTATGGGTGCCAGCCGATACTGAGTGTATCGAAGGGGGAAAGAATGGCAATATGCCGAGGGTTGTCGATCTGAGTGGAGAAAAAGAAAAAGCCGCTTAAAAAGCGGCTTTTTAGAGTGCCCGAAGGGGGACTTGAACCCCCATGACCTTGCGGTCACTAGCTCCTGAAGCTAGCGCGTCTGCCAATTTCGCCATCCGGGCAAGATATATTATAGTTTAAGAATTATTCGCTCCAAACTCAATACTGGATGTAAGGATTTTAAAATTGACAGTCAGATGGAACATGGAAATCATGTAATCGGGATATGCGAATCGAATAACCATCACGTCTCAACAATCCTGAAAAACGACTCTGAGCCGTATTTTAGCAATGCCCGAATGGTTCAAACCGAAAAACTTGCCTCATCGCAAACATTTAAAGAACGATCTGAGCTTTCCAAAAGCCAATAAAATAATGTGAATTAAATAAAAGTCCGCAGCAGGGGAACTGCGGGCTTCGGGGGATTAGGCCTACCGACACTAACGGTAGGCGTGGGTACATCAAAGCTAAAAAGACTTCTCCCATTTGTCAACAGTCTTACTGTCGGGAGAAAGGTTTTCTAAAAATTTTATTCTGAATTTTTATTTGGTTCTATAGGGCGAATCGATTTCTGGATTTTTTAGTTTTTGGGATAAATATGCCCCTTATGGGCGCTTGCATATCGTCATAGATTGACATAAATTTGAATTATTGTATCAATGGTGAGGGGCACATATCAGAAAAATCTTTCCAATATTTTTAATTATTTATTCGCCACAAGATGGAAAGCAACAGAAAAGTTGCCGCAGCTTAGTTACCATCTGCTTGTTAGCTGACAAGCAACAGAGAACGACTTGATAGTTCGAATAATATAAAACGGAGGTGTTTATGCGACCTGCGATCATTATCCTAAGTCTCTCTCTATTATGGGCTGGCTGTAGCAAGAATAATCCTGTGTTACCAGTAGTTGCCGACACTATTCAATCCGATAACTTGCAGGTCACTTTCAGCATTCCCCGATCCTCATATGGAGTTCATGACACCTTGGAGGCAACGACAACAGTGTATAATCCTAGAGACACCACGGTGAGCTTATATATTCCTAACTGCTGGCCGATAGCTTGGTATTCAGTTCAGGATGATAGCGGAGCAACCAGATTGAGTTATAGTCATCCGCCACACGGTTGCAACTCCGGCCTTGGCTATTCGATTCCTCCACATCAATCACAAAAAATTTTTCAACTGACTGTCATGATCGCAATAGCCGACCTTAACGGGACGCAGAATGCTCAGGGTTCATACGTATTGACAGTGAACGATGTCTTTGGGATATTTTCATTGAAGTTCAAAGTCAATTGAATCGTAATAAGGTGTATAAGCTGGAGAGCGTGTCAGCTAACTATTTTTAAAAGGAAAGAGTCACGCAATCAATGATGGCCAAGCACGGATAAAATTATTAGCGTTAGGGCGCATTTTACGAACATTTTAATTGGAGGTGATTAATGGAAGATCAATCAAATCAAAAAACTGATTCCAGCATTATTCAGGCTAGGGATCATAAAACCTTTTTGAGCTTGGACGATTTTAAAGCAATTTAGTATTTAATAAATGCACGACCTGATACCGATATAAAGATCTTTCATAAGGAAAAAAGGGTTTCAAGGGATGATATAATTGAACTCAATGATAAGGTTCAAGAAAAGATTCGTAATCATGAAATGGTTACGAATATTACAAAAATTACCATTGTTTTCTCAAAAAACCGTGTCCAAGAATATACATCTTGGGCTGAATTTCTGAGAACTAATTTCGAAATATCAGATCATACAGAGTCCGTCATTCTTAATTGGGAAATGAACTTCAAATTGCCAGCACACCAACTTCCTCAGCCTCACATTATGAAACTTAAAATAGGTTCTGCACTTAACCCAAGCGAGATGTTCCATCTTATTATGTCAAAAGATGAGCATGAAATACATTCTGACATGGCTCATACTGTATGTTCAATAAATTTTATCAATTCTGTTATTTGTAACGAATTGTTTACAATTGTTTTTGATTGGCATGAAGCTCTTCCGAGTTTAGCCAAGCAAAAAAAAGCTCTTGTTTTCCTTCGAGACCACCCAGGTCGATTTACGGAACTTATCAAGATCATGTTTGTCTTAAGTGGTATTTATGCTTTGGTAGCCGTAACTCATTTACTGCTTAATGCCTCGTCGTCTTCAATTAATTCACAAATGTTTTTGAAGCGCAGTTATGACTGGTTAGCAGCCTCATTCATGGTTATCTACTTTTCCTATTTAATTGGTAGTGGTCTAGCTTCTTGGGCGAGGGCGAATATAAACCGTATGTCCAAGCCTCATATATTTTCAATCACCAAGGGAGATAGAAATCGTGTTGAAGAAATTAATTTAAAGAACAATACGCTACTTCTCCAGCTATGTATAAAAATATTGGCTTCCATAATAATTTTATTAATTGGACTATTCTTTAATGTTATCATTGAGCCAATATTTAAATTATTGGTATCATAATAAAAATGCAACCTAACAATTATAAAAAGATAGAGCCAAGTAAATAATATTCTCCCGAGGCCATTCGCGGCTTGCGGGCTTGCCCGACTCAGGCGGGAGAACACGGCGGAAGGTTATTGTTGCCCCAACTTAGCACGCGCCACGTTAGGCGGCACAAAATATTTATCAAAAAATCTTGAGGATAACCATATGAAATCATTCAGAATAATATTCTTCATTATCATAGCCGTCATGATCGATATTGGAATAGAAGCAAAGACACAAGACAATTCATTATTTTTGAATAATACATCTGTAACTGCAGAAGGAATAGTTGATTATTATTTATCAGCAGGTGGAACGCAAGAAGGAAGGAGTAAAAGTGGCTATATATTGCAAAATCCAACATGGATTGATCC